>JAAYPX010000060.1 GCA_012519565.1 Clostridiales bacterium
AGAAGGCTGCTTCGGAAAGACCTGATACCAGGTTGTTTGAATCTGGACGATTCATACCAGGATGCACATGGGCTGCATATTCTCCAGCAAAAACCTTAACATTTCTAGGATAGTTGTCATAGAAATCATTATTCTCATATAACCACTCTACAGGGCGGTAATAATGCTCATCAACTGCATAGGTAAAGTTGTCTTGTTCATTAGCTTTTTTCTTATAGAAGTCCCAAGCAGCAGTATAGCGGGATGAAGTAACATCTGGTCCTGCTGAACCGATTAATTTAATATCAGGATATTTTTCATGGATTGCCTTTTCAAATAGGGTGTAACGCTCAAAGAATTTACTATCTTCAGTTTCCCATTGTTCATTACCAATACCAACCATCTCTAAATTAAATGGCTCTGGATGACCCATGGATGCACGGACGCTTCCCCAGGTGCTGGTAACAGGGCCGTTGGCAAATTCAATTAAATCCAGTACATCTTGGATATATTCTTGGAATTCTGGGCTATCTATTTCAACGAAATCCTTAGACATATATTGGCAAGCAAGTCCTACACTTTGAACTGGTAAGGGCTTAGCACCAATATATTCACATAATAGGAAATACTCATAGTATCCGACAGCTAGGGTTTGGTTGTAATGGCTGTAAGGACCTACTGCAAATTCATGATCTGGATTGGCATGAACTGCCCAGCGATTCCAATTAGGAATTCTTTGCTCTACAGGACCTACACTGTGCTTCCATTGATAACGGTTACTTAACTTATTACCTTCTATAATACAACCACCTGGGAAACGAAGGAAACCAGGCTTCATATCCTTAAGGATATCAGCTAAATCCTTGCGAAACACACCAAATAATGCATCGGATGGTTTCATGGAAACATGATCCATATCAATTGAAGCAACATCATCTATGGAGATAACAAACACACCCTTACTAAGGGCAGAAGTTGCAGTTAATGTGGTTTCATATTTCACCCATTGATCAGTTACGCTTTCAGTTAATACTGCTGTAGCAACAGGTTTTTGCTCTACATTAGAGGGAGGTAGGATAGATACGGTAACTTTACCTTTGTAATTATCACTCTTTAGATAAACACTTACATTATAAGTTAATCCTTCTTTAAGAGTAATACCATCAAAGGCTTTATTAGCAACTCCCTTTTGATTCTTTGAAGCTTCAAAGTGTAGATAGTGGGGAGTGTTAACATGAACAGGATTGTCTGTACGGATTGATAACTTTGCATCATCTCCAGTGGTAGGATAGGCAATCCAGCCATATAGACCGTCAAACTTAGTTGAATAATGATCGTAGTATCCAAAAGCCTCCAAGAATTCAAATGATGGGTTTTCAATCATCTCTGCATTTAAACCACCATCACAGCTATAGTTAATATCTTCATAAAATAGACCAATCATTCCTGGGGAGATTGGCACCCCTTTTTTCTTACTGATATGTAGTGTTTGTGCACACATAATAATACCCCTTTCCTTGTTTATATTAATTATAGTAATTTATCAATATCCTATTAAATTATAGATATTTCATAAAACATGATTATAGTGCATTAATTTACTTATTAAAAGCGATGGCTTAAGCCCTTGATATTGATATTATTTTGTTGACAATTAATATTGCCTTTGATACAATCACATTATACAATATAAAAGTTTATTAGTCAATGTAAAACTTGAGTAAATAAGTAGTAAAACAAGTCGGATGCCTTGACTTATAAAGCAAAAAAGGAGGAATTCAAAAATGAAACTGCTGATTAATACTAAGGAAAAGGGTGCTCCCTTAGGAGATATGTTTGGTATCTTCTTTGAGGACTTAAATCATGCAGCCGATGGTGGATTATATGCTGAATTAATTAGAAATCGCAGCTTTGAATTTGATGAGATTGACAATAGGAACTATCATAGCCTTACTGCTTGGGAGCCTATAGGAGATGAAGATGGGCTGGATATTACAGTTTCTACAGATAAACCTCTTAACGAGAACAATATCCATTATCTGGTTTTAAACCGTAAATCCTTAGATAAAGAAGCTGGTATCATGAATCTTGGCTATAATACGGGAATACCCTTATCAGCAGGTGAACAATATAGACTTTGTTTCTTTGGTGGGACAGAAGAAGGTGTTATGCCTGTAAGTATATCCCTTAGATCCTTAGATGGGGAGATATATGATAGTGCAGAATTTAAGGTAGAAGGGCCATGGACTAAGTACGAGCATACATTTGAAGTAAGTAAGACAGATTACAGTGCTAGACTTGTTATAATACCCCAGGGGCTAGGAACAGTGAATTTGGATATGATATCCCTATTTCCTGTTAATACATATTTAGGTAGAGAAAATGGATTACGCAAGGATATAGCCCAGTTATTAGCTGATATGCAACCTAAATTCATGAGATTTCCTGGTGGTTGTTTAACCCATGATGGTAGATTAGAGAAAGATGCCAAGGATCAGATGTATGATTGGAAAAACACAGTGAGAAAAGTAGAAGAGAGGCCTTCCAGAAGAAATAACTGGGGTTATAATCAGACCTTGGGCCTTGGATTTTATGAATATTTCCTCTTCTGTAAGGATATTGGGGCAAAACCTATTCCTGTAATATCTGCTGGATGGGATCCCCATCATAAGAGAGCAGTTCCCATGGAGGAATTGGGAGCTTGGGTCCAAGATGCTCTGGATTTAATTGAATTTGCCAATGGTGATGTTACAACCCCCTATGGTAAATTAAGGGCTGAAATGGGCCACCCAGAACCATTTGGCATGGAGTATCTTGGCATAGGTAATGAAGAAGTGGACGATGAATTCTTTGAAAGATATGAGGTATTTCATAAGGCTATAAGGGAGATGCATCCAGAAATCAAGTTAATTGGAACATCAGGACCATTCCCAGCGGGAGTTCCTTATGATAAGGGATGGGATAATGCTAAGAAAAATGGTGCTGATTTAGTAGATGAGCATTATTATACATCTCCTGAGTGGCTAATTAAGGAACACTATCGCTATGATAATTTTGATCCTAATGGTCCTAAGGTTTTTGTTGGAGAATATGCTTCTAAAGGAAACACTTATTTTAATGCTATTGCAGAAGCATCCTTTATGATAGGGCTGGAGAAAAGTGCTGCCACAGTGGGCTTAGCATGTTATGCTCCCTTATTATGTAATGTGGACTATGTAAATTGGAAGCCTGATTTAATCTACTTTAATAATCATAAGATAGCTCCATCAGCCAATTATTATGTGCAGAAATTATACATGAATCATCAAGGGGAGCATATCCTGGATCTGAAGAAAGAAGGTATTGAGCCAGAGCCTGTAGAATTTGAACCAATCAATGGTGAGATTCTTCTTCATAATTATAGATCGGACGTATCATATTATGATATTACAATAACTAATGAAGATACAGGAGAAGTCTTTAACTATCCTGATGTTCGCTGCTTTGAGGAAGAGACCGATAAGCTTTTAACTACTATAGACTTTACCAATTGGACCCTTCGTATGAAGGCCAAAGAAAATAAAGATGGTTATGGCTTCCGAATTGATTTTGGAAGAAAATCCAGTAAGGATTTCTATGAATGGCTAATTGGTGGATGGGCCAATGAGGATGATATGATCAGTGAAGTGATTAATGGCAGAGGATCAGTATTATATCAAAGACAGTTGTTCCGTACCAATAAAGAGTATGATTTATGCCTTAAGGTAAGGGGACGTAATATTGAATCCTTCATTGATGGAGAGTTATCCAACAGAGCTGTAAGTCATCAATATGCACCAGAACCTATATATGCTTCAGCTTCAATTGATGATAACGGTGATATTATTATAAAGGCTGCTAATGTAACTGACAAACCAGCTAAGGTTGACTTATGCCTTGATGGGGTATCTGGCAGCTTAAAAGGAAAGGCTTACCTTCTATCCGATTATCCATTGGATGCAGAAAATACCATTGATAATCCAGATTATATAAGACCTAAAGAAATAGATGTAGAGTTTGATGGAAATGAGTTTACTTATGAATTCCCTAAATATTCATTTACCGTTCTTCGTCTTAGATAATTTGAAATAGGAAACTATGGAATTAATTATAACAATATGATATACTTATAACATATTCAAATTTAGTCTTGAGGAGGTGGGATAATACATGAGGAATTTAAAATGTATTAAATGCAACCATATAATTTGGGAGGGAATGCTACTTGGAATACAAGAAAGGGTCCGATGTATTACCAGCCCACCTATTAGAGGAAATACAGGAATATGTTGAAGGTAGTCTAATCTATATTCCCAAGAAAAGTGGTAAGGTAGGTTGGGGACATCTTAGCGGTGCCAGACAAGCCATAGATAAGAGAAATAAAAAGATCCGCTATTTATTTAAAAATGGAGAAACCATAGATAGTTTGGCAGAGAAGTTTCACTTAAGTGAAGATACCATAAGAAAAATAGTTTATGGGAAAAAATAATTATAATCATTCTAATCCTATTATTTGGCATAAGATTATGGGATAATAAGATTGACTGGTCAATATAGGGCGAAAGGGGATGATTATTTGATAATGAAAATAGAGGTGTGTAACTCTTAATTACACAAAATAAGATTTTAGGGTTGCCGATATCTTTTTGGTGCACATTGTACACCTATAGATTTCGGCAACCCTTTTTGCGTGTTTGTATGGAACATGCTCATATAATTTTGCATCTATTTAGCAATTACCCCGGCCGTCAAGGGAGCAGGAGTTTAAGTTAGCATTAGAGTCTTGTGTTAACTGCGAGCTATCAATAATATCAGATAAATCAAATGTTTTAGTCCCGTTCTCCAGGATAAATAGGGGGATTCCGATTTTACCACTTTCCTTTATAGGATTAAACATCTTTTCATTGTCTCGATAGGAAAGAAATTCTTTTAGAATAGAAGTACTTTCCGTTATATTTCTATAATCCAGTTCCATGTTACTGTTTTTACTTAATATTGATTTTGCCTCAACACAATCAGGGCATATTTCGGCCCCATACATAGTTATTTTCATTTAACATTCTCCTTTAGTTTGAAATTATACTAATTAACTTTATACAATACTCATTATAGCATGAGGCCTTATTCCTATTCAAATTTATTCTAAATTGGTATATGGAAAATATAGCCTATAAATTTTCTTATGTACCAGAAGTAGTTTTTAGGAATTTAAACAATGAAGAAACTCCAGCTAATACTTTTATTCTATACAAGTTTGCTAATAATTATCAATTGTATTAAGGTGATAAAATATAGACGTATTAAGAATAATTCATAAATGAACATAATAAAGGCATACTAATACTGAAAAATAATTGGAGGTATTAACATGTCAAAAAATAAAATGAAAAATACAAAAAATAATAAAAAAGAGGATGGTAAATTCTCATCTAAAAAGATAAAACATGATCCCCAAGCAGAAAGTGCCAGAGCGGTTTTTGGCTTACAAGGGGATTACTATCAAAACCCTAATGATGATAAGACATCAACATATTAAGTAGCTTACACCCCGATTACTAGATTTACCTAGGTATACTAGCAATCGGGGTTTGTAATTGCTTAGTTGTATTATAAGATAAATCAATATACCAACTTACGTGGAAGACGGTAGCTTAGTTATGGGTAATCTTATGAATGCAGCCTTTTCCCTTGGAGTTGATTCTTGCTGGATTAATAGGGCAAGACAGGTCTTTAAGACTGAGGAAGGACAGGCTCTATTAAAGGAATGGGGCATTGAAAGTAACTATGAAGGAATAGGGAATTGTATTTTAGGTTATAGGGATTGTTCATTACCAAACCCTAAACCTAGAAAGGAAGATTATTATAGTAAGAGTTTAATAAAATAATTGCTTTTTATAATTGACTGGTAAAAATTATGGAACTATTATCTTAATCTTTCGTCTAATATGTAAAGGCAATAGAATTATATATTAAGATTGGAGAGATTGTTATGAAAGCAAAAAAGATATTAGGACTTATATTATCAACTACTATATTAGCACAACCTACCTTAGCCTTAGCCAGTAATTCAATGTTAAAGGATAGGAATATTAAAGAAAACATGCCAGTTATTGAAAATGTAATCGCTTATAATGGTATAACTAATAATGTGGATAGTGACTATAATCTTACCGAAAAGACATCCTACTATAGTTCCTTTAGTGGCACAGTAATTGAAATTAATGAAACTGATGATAAGGATTTACTTTATGTACTAGTGGAAGATGAGGAAGGTAATCATGCTAACCTGGTTTTATCAGAGAATACTTACTATATTAATGATGAGAAAATTCAGGTAGGTTCTCAAATTACAGGATATTATGATGCCACTGCTATGATGATTATGATTTATCCTCCGCAATATAGCATTGTTGTCGCAGTAGTTGAAAATCAGGAGGTCAATCTAAAGGCGGATGATTTTTCGAATATATCCTATTACGATTCCTTTACTGGAACAGTGAAGGAAATAATCGAATTAGAAAATTCAAAGGCTAGTAAATTACATGTGGTTGATGATGAAGGCATGGAAGCAGTCTTTATTGTAACCGATAAAACTTATAAAACAAGTAGTCAAGATGTAAGAGTTGGTTCTCTTGTTACTGGATACTATGATAATAGACTAATGAGAATAATGATTTATCCTCCTCAATATGAATTAGAAGTCCTTGATATAAAAAAGGAAGAATACAATATTAAGGTGGATTACTTTAACAAGGACTTAATCAGTAGTGATGGCATGCTTCAATTACATCTAAAGCAGGATACAGAAATTGTTTATCCAGATGGAACCCAGTATGAAGGTAATCCTGTGAGAGAAAGATTAGTCATTATTTATGATGTATCCACTAGAAGTATCCCAGCTCAAACATTACCGAAGAAGGTTATAGTTTTACCTAAGTAAAATTTATCTAAGTAAATAAATATCTATGGGTATATCCGAGATAAAGCTCGGATATACCCATGATTTAATTTTACTGGTGAAAGTATCGTCGCGGATTATTACTTGCAAAGTATTTTCAGATTAGTATTCTAATATCGGTATCTAGTAAATTGCTGGGTTTTGCCCATAAGATAGGCTAGTTTAATCATTTTCTTATCTTCATCATTTATTACTCTATCAAACATCTTTTCTAATTGGGCGAAAAGTTTTTCGTAATCTACTTCTTTTTTAGCTTGCCTTAATCTAGGTTTTACATAGTTAGGATCATATATCTTAGGCACCATATCTTTATCATCATAAATTTTCTTAAATATTTCAGCTGTATAGCTGGCATCATTTAAGGCGTCATGAAATTTGTGCTCCATAGGAATACACAATGCCTCGACCACACTTTGGAGTCTAAGCATTTTTTTGGAAGACATTCCCAGGTATTTAGAAGCGTATGGTTGTAAATTAATATATTTCCTAGGTAATAGATTATCATTCAGTTGATGTAATCGAACATTTTTATATAACTCTTTCATGTCTGATAGGTCCCATATAACAAAAACGGCATCTTTATTATCGTTTTCTATAAATTCTATAAAGTCTTGATATACTTCCTTAAAACATTCCTCGCTTTTAAGTTGCTGAGTAGTAATGCCTGTCAATTCTGAGATAAAGGGGCAAATCTTTTTATATATAGATGGTTTAACATATCGGTTAAATCTACCTATTTCTTGAAGATTATCATTGAATTTAAGTGCTCCAATTTGAATAATCTCAAAAGGATAGGTTTTCTTTGAATCTATATTTTCGTCTAGTTCTGGGATATCCTGTATAGGAATATCTTGATTAAATTCTAAATCATAAATTATGTAAACCATAATATACCCCTCTCGTTTTGAATTTCTTATAGATTATATTACTATTGTAAAAATCATACATCTTATATTATTACTATAAATATGATTTCTATAAATAATTTATATAATTTACTTTAAAGAATAACAGATACAAGTATTATTACATATATTAAAATAAGAAGTAACACTCCGATCAGCAGGAGCATAAGCCTGTGGGACTATAATTTTATAGTTTCATGGGTTTTTTTATTAAAATGTAATTATTAATTCGTTATAATCTGCGCTAATCTTGGTGAAAGGAATGATTATTTTATGAATAAATACAAGCAAGTAACTCAGGTATTATGGATTATATTATTAGCCAATCTAGGGGTTGCAGTTATAAAGATAATAATAGGTAGCATGATTAGAAGTACCAGTATGGCTGCTGATGGATTTCATTCTTTAACCGACGGTACATCTAACATAGTAGGGCTTGTTGGTATATATCTGGCTTCTAAACCTATAGATAAGGAGCATCCCTATGGCTACCGCAAATTTGAGATGATGGCTGGTTTATTTATCGCTGGCATGCTTTTTATAATCTGTGGAAATATTCTTGTAAAAGCAATAAGGAAAATTAGATTTCCTGTTCAACCTGAAATCACCTTTCTAAGTATACTTTCACTATTATTGACTTTAATTGTCAATATATTCGTATGTATGTATGAATACAAAGCAGGAAAGAAGCTGGAAAGTCAAATTCTGATATCCGATTCGATGCATACTAGAAGTGATATATTTGTATCTCTTGGGGTTTTAATAACGCTAATTGGTATTCGTTTAGGATTACCTATAATTATTGACCCCTTGGTTTCCTTTGTAGTAGCAGGATTTATAATCCATGCCGCTGCTGAAATTTTTAAGGTGAATAGTTCTGTTCTCTTAGATAGGGCAGTTGTTGATACTGAACAAATCAAAAACATAGCCATGGAATTTGAGCAGGTTAAGGGTATCCATAATATCCGAAGCAGGGGCTATAAAGATGATTTATATATTGATATGCATATTATGACTGAACCGGAATTAAGTGTAGAGAAATCCCATGAATTAACCCATTGTATTGAAAAGAAAATAAGGGAAAATATCAATATGAACGCCCAGTTAATTGCTCATATTGAGCCCTATGAGGCAGTTCATAAAGAACCCCATGATAAATATTAGATATTAAGTATCCTTGGAGTGTCCAAGGGTTTTACGATATTCTCCTGGTGTCATGTGATAGATATCTTTGAAGATTCTGTTAAATGTTCGCTGGCTATTAAAACCTACTTCAAGGCAAATATCCAGTAAGGAATCCCTTGTGGTTTCGATTCTAGCCATGGCTTGATTTAGTCTGATGCTATTTAAGTATTTAGGAAAACTCATCTTAAAGGATTTGGCAAATATATGGGACACATGATATTTGCTAAGTCCTAAGTAAGCAGCAAGATCATCCAAAGTTATTGGTTCCTTGTATTTATTATGGATGTAGTTTGCTATTTGACTGGTATAATCAGTAGAGAATTTATCTTTTTTTGACTCCAATTCCAACAAGGGAAATATTCTGGAAAGAATTAGTTGTATAAAAGAAGTACATGCAGCTATATTATAATCCCCCTGATATTCTAAGCAAAGTTCAGTCAGGGCATAAGGAATATTATCTGATAGTGATGCCTTTCTTAAAAAGGGGTTTATAGGATAATAGTTAAGTAATTTATTCATAAATATTCCCGTATGTCTAATATCACATAAAACTAGTTGAGATCGAGTTCCTTCCTTCTTAGATTCAAAGCCATGGATACAGTCTGGAAATATTATGGCTATATCTCCTTCATAGAGGGTTGCCCTTTGATCGGCTATAGTCACATCTTGTTCCCCTTTATGTATGTATATTAGTTCTAATTGTTGATGTAAATGTAGTGGAAAGTTTATACCATTATTTATAAAAGATCTCATCTCATGTGTAATGGACTCGTAAAAGGGTATCACTTCTATCAATTCCTTTCGATGGAAAAGTTAATAATAGTAGCCATTTATTTATATTATTAAGACCGCAATAATTGTCTATATGATATCACTTTATGTCCTATATTCTAAGTCCAATATTGCTATAATTTAATCATAACATAACATAGTAAAAATGTAAATGACAGCTAAATATAAGCAAAGATATGCTGCCGCTATTGTTTGTTAAGGAAAGTCAGAGAACAAAGGATAAAGTCGGCCTTGTATGGAAAGGAGTGTTGCGAAGGTGAAGAGAAAATTAGCGGTTATTGGTTACGGCGGTATTGGATCTTGGCATTGTAAAAATATCACAGAGAAGATAGAAGGCTTGGAAGTTAAAGGTATCTATGATATACGCCCAGAGGCTTGTGAAAAAGCAAAAAATGACGGTTATGTCCTATACCCATCTGTTAAAGATTTACTAGAGGATGATGAAGTTGAATTGGTAACTATAGCGGTACCTAATAATTTTCATAAAGATTATTCCATTGCTTGTTTACAGGCTGGTAAGAATGTTATTTGCGAGAAGCCAGTAACCATGAATGCTGAAGAACTTAGGGAAATAATTAGGGTAGCAGAAGAAAATGGGAAGCTGTTTACTATTCATCAGAATCGTAGATGGGATAAGGATTACCTGATGATTAAGAAGATACTAGCAGAGGGGACAGTAGGAAAACCATATTACATAGAAAGCCGGGTTCAGGGCTCAAGAAGGATGCTCCATGGATGGAGGGGGTACCGGGAAAATGGTGGTGGCATGGTTTATGATTGGGGCGTACATTTATTTGATCAATTGTTTAAATTAATTGATAGTCCTGTGATTTCAGTTACTGCCCATCTGATTAATCTGTATTCTAAAGAAGTGGATGATAATTTCAAAGTATTTCTACAATTTGAAAATGGTATAAGTGCACTGGTAGAGGTGGCAACCAATTGTTTTATCAATCAACCCCGTTGGCATATCTGTGGTAGCAATGGAACTGTGGAGATTAAAAATTGGGAGTTAGAAGGGGAGATAGTAACCTTAGGCAGTGATGAAATTATGAAATGGGAAGATGATATTATTTATACAGCTGCAGGACCGACAAGAACTATGGCTCCCAGACCTGAGCATACTATGGTAAGACAACCATTACCTCAAGTAGAAGGGGGATGGGCTTCATTTTACAATAATATTGTTGATGTTCTGGATAGTAAAGCAGAACTGGCCGTAAGACCAGAAGAGGCCCTAAGGGTAATGACATTGATTGACTTTATCTTTGATACAGCTAAAGCCGGTAAACCTCAAAGTTGTAGAATATAGAGCAAAGGAGGATATCTATGGTTACAGATAAGAAGGTTTTAATTTTGCAAGGGGGATGGGATGGCCATCAGCCCCAACTTACATCCAAACGTTTTGCTGGTTTAATGGAGAAAAACGGATATTCTTGTGAGATAAGTGATACACT
>JAAYPX010000061.1 GCA_012519565.1 Clostridiales bacterium
AACAGGGATTTTATGCTCTTTTTTAAGTAAGATTATAATGATTAATCCACAAAAATGAACTGTTTGCAACAATATGGTGAGTAAACCTTTAGTTTTATATCACCGTGAATAATTCAGGTTTAATATACCAAATACTATATTTTATAGTTTTATAATAAGCTGATTAGTCCAATTAGTTCCTTGACTAAATCAATATGTATATAATAATAATTTTTTATATGAATGTCAATCATTGCTTTAAATATTTGATTTTAGTGTCAATAGTTTACAGTTTATTTGTTAATAATATTAAATAAATTAACATCTGCTAGCTTATGTCAGTTATGGAAGCTAATAACAAAGATTAAACAGAAAAATCCCTCTAATATTAAGGCTTTATAAAAATTATTGAGAAAGGTATGATAAAGAAAATGAATGATCTTATATTTCTTATATTAAAATCTTTGGGCTTTACATTTATTATTTATTTTGTAACTTTATTATTATGCAGAATCCTTGGCAGTAAACTAGTATCTCAAATGACATCCTTTGATTTTGTGTTGGGGATTATGATGGGCTCGGCAGCAGTTAATTCCACTACCTTTGAAGAAAATCCTGCCCTATCTGCTTTTGTTATGCTAGTTGGTATCAGCATAATAACATTATTAATAGATCTTGCCCATCTAAAAAGTATCCGCTTTAGAAAGTTCATTGACGCTGAACCTGTTATAATTATTGAGAACGGAAAAATACAGAATGAGAAAATGAAAAAGCTTCGCTTGACTGTGGAAGATCTTATGATGATGCTAAGGCGAAATGGTTACTTTAATATCTCCGATGTGCAGAATGCTATTTTAGAATCCGATGGGCAGTTATCAGTTCAAATAAAACCAGAAAAACAACCCCTAACTCCTTCAGACATAAATCTAACTCCACCATATATTGGCCTTGCCAGAGATCTAATTATTGACGGGAAAATCCTAGATAATAATCTATCTTATATTAATAAAGATGAACGTTGGTTAAAGAAGCAACTACTTAGCTATGGTGTCCATGATTTGGCTGATGTTTTTTACGTTGGAATTGATCCTTCCTTTAATTTTTATGTTTCTAAACGTCAAAAATTAAATGTAGAACCTGGAAAACAAGGCCTGGAATAGATATATTTTATCTTAATTATTTATATTTAATTTTTACACTTTATCTTTTTATCTTTTTCAACATGATTCACCATTTTTCATCTCCTGCATAACATAGAATTAGAAAGGAGTTGATATTATGGGTCGCAATAACTTATGTGGATGTTTTGGCTTCAGGCGCTCCCACCAAGGTAGGAGGTCAGACTGGTACGATGGTAGACGAGATGACTCTAGATACGATCGCAGAGATGGCCGCCGTGGATATGGACCTGGACGGGATCGAGATTTCGATGGCCGTTTTGATCATCACAGATCTTCTTGTTGCAGATCTTCCAGATTTTATAATTGATAAACTTTAAATCATTAATAGGATTAAAACTATCTTAAATATATATGAAAACTCTTTACTTTAGTGCGCGAAAGTGTTAATATAGTAGTGTGTGCCTATTTCACAATTGATGAAAGGAGTCCTATTAATGAGTAAAAATATAAGAACAGCTGCTGTGGATAGTTTATTTGAGGCTATATTAAGCTTAAGGGATTCTGAGGAATGTTATATATTTTTTGAAGACATTTGTACAGTAAATGAATTACTTTCTTTATCTCAAAGATTTGAAGTAGCCAAAATGCTGAGAGAACAAAAGACCTATCTAGAGATAGCAGAAAAAACTGGTGCTTCAACCGCAACCATAAGCCGTGTTAATCGCTCTCTCAATTATGGTAATGACGGTTACGATATGGTTTTTGCTAGATTATATAAAAATAAGGATAAAGATACGGATAAAAACGCGAAAAGTACTTCATAGTTGGTAAAATACTTCATATTAAAAAGAGGGACTAATGACTTGCCCCAATAAGTTAGATTATAAGTCTAATTTATTGGGTCTTTCATATAAGGTCCCTCTTATAACTTCATATACTTTAATTAACTTCCATATGATGACTACCATTCTTTTCTTATGTAAATGAATATCACCATAAAATCATAATAAATAAGTATTTATTAATATTACTTGTTATAATATTTTTCTATATTAACTAGCTACAACTAGCTACCTTATTTATCTGGCTTTGGATTAGGTGTAGTAGCTTTTTCTTTCATAACGTTATCTATCATCTTTTCTATCATATGTTTTCTCATATATACATCAAAACATAATACAGATATAAAGGTAAATGTTGATAGGAAATCCCGCTCTTCCTTAGATTCAACATCAGCAAAAGCTTCCTTAGCTTTAGTCATCTTCCGTATCATATCTTTAGTTAAAGCATCTGTTTGATCCTTCTCCAATTTATATATTTCAGTATAAATATCTTCTAAGGTGATCCCAGAGTCCTTACCATAATAACGTTCCGTTAGCGGATTAAATATATTTTGGATATCATTAATAGAAAGAATATTTTTAAAATAATAAATGAAAATAAGAAGAAACATATGCTCCTTCGTGTATTTTTTCTTAATTGGCGGAGGTAACAACAGGTTCTTAGTATAATTGTTAATCATAGTTTTGGTAAGAAGTTTATCATCAATAAAACGTTTTGATGAGTTTAAATGCTCATCCATAAAGGTTGTTACCTGATCCATATATAAATCAATATTAGGAATATCATCAGGCATAATATATTTGACATCCTTAAGACTGTCAATTAGGCCCCTGATATACTCTTCTTTAGCCATATCCAATTTAATCACCCCACAGCGTTATTATATAGTATTAAATACTAGATGTCAAAGTGAAAAATAATAGTTTTATTCCATTAATATGAAACTCTTACGTCCTTGAACCCCCAACCTAAGATATGATATAATTCACCATAAGTAGATACTTTAGAAATAGATTATAAATTACAGAAATGAGGATGCCTACCTATGAATATATATGACACACTAAATCCCGAGCAAAAACGGGCTGTACTTCACGATAAAGGACCATTATTGATACTGGCCGGTGCAGGTTCCGGCAAAACTAGAGTACTAACTCACCGTATCGCTTATCTAATTGAGCATAGAAATGTCCATCCTTGGAACATCCTAGCCATCACCTTTACCAACAAGGCAGCTAGGGAAATGCGTGAGAGGGTTGACAAAATAGTTGGAAGCGGGGCTGAACATATATGGGTAAGTACCTTCCACTCCACCTGTGTTAGAATTTTACGTCGTTTTATAGAATACCTGGGATATGGCCGCAATTTTACAATCTATGATACTGAAGATCAGAAGTCTCTGATGAAAGATGTATGTAAATACCTCAAAATTGATACCAAGCAGATCAATGAGCGAGCTATCTTATCTGCCATATCCAGAGCTAAGGATGAGTTGATATCCCCAGAAGAATTTGCTCAGAATATCTCTGATTATTATGAACATAGAATAGCCCAGGCCTATTTAGAATATCAGAGACGTCTTAAGGCAAGCAATGCCTTGGATTTTGATGATTTAATATTTAAAACTGTGGAACTATTTAAAAACAACAAAGAAGCCCTTACATATTATCAGAATCGCTTCCGATATATAATGGTTGACGAATATCAGGATACTAATACTGCTCAGTTTAACCTAATTAAATTACTATCCTCTGGTATTAATGAAGATGGTTATAGGGAGTATAATCTTTGTGTTGTAGGTGATGACGATCAGTCCATCTATAAATTCCGTGGTGCTAATATTAAGAATATTTTAAATTTTGAAGAAGCATTTCCTAATACAACGGTTATTAAACTGGAACAAAATTATCGCTCCACTAAAAACATCTTAAATGCAGCCAACGAAGTAATTCGCAATAATATGGGCCGTAAAGACAAATCCCTCTGGACCAATAATGAGGAGGGCGAACCAGTATATTTTACCCATTATAATAATGATTATGAGGAAGCTGATAATATAATTTATGAAATTAAAAGGATTGTTGAAAACAGTAATGCCAGTTACAAAGATATAGCTATTCTCTATCGTACCAATGCCCAGTCCCGTTTGTTTGAAGAGAAATTAATTCTTCGCAATATCCCCTATAAAATCATTGGCGGTATTAATTTCTACTCTAGAAAAGAAATTAAGGATATTTTAGCCTATTTGAAAACCATTGATAATGGCAATGATGATATAGCAGTTAAAAGAATTATTAATGTTCCCAAACGGGGAATAGGATTAGCCACCATTGACAAAGTTAATGATTATGCTATTCAAAATGAGATGAGTTTCTATGAAGCATTAACCCGGGCCCCTTATATTCCTGGCCTAGAGCGTTCCTCCAAAAAGATTACAGGTTTTGTCAGTATGATTGAAGGGTTAAAAGAGAAATTACTCCATGAAACTTATCAGCTTAGTGAACTTATCGACGACATCCTAGAAGCTACAGGTTATTTAAAAGAACTTGAGGCTGAAGGTACTGATGAAGCAAAAGACCGTATAGCCAATATAGACGAATTAATTAATAAATTAGTCTCCTATGAAGAAAATGCCGAGGAAACTCCTACACTTAGCGGTTTCTTAGAGGAAGTGGCTTTAGTTGCCGATATTGACAACTTACAAGAAGATAATAATACCATAGTACTTATGACACTTCACAGTGCCAAGGGACTGGAATTCCCATATGTCTTCCTATGTGGTATGGAGGAAGGCGTATTTCCAGGTTATATGTCTATTAATGCAGACAATCCCCTTGAAGAGATTGAAGAGGAAAGGCGCCTATGCTATGTAGGTATTACAAGGGCAATGAATAAATTATTCCTAAGTGCAGCTAAACAAAGAATGTTTAGGGGAAATATGCAATTTAATAGGCCATCAAGATTTATTAATGAAATACCCCGTTATCTGTTAAAGATGGATGTGCCCTCATCTGATAAAACACTTCCTTCTTTTAAGAATAACATTTCTTTTAATAGTGCACCTGATAAAGCAAATTTATCAAAAAACTTTATGGACTTTGATAAACCCTATATCACCCCCTCTAAACCTAGAGATTTTGCTGGTAAGAATATGGGAACACTGGATTATGATATAGGCGATTCTGTTGAGCATGTTAAATTTGGTATCGGAGTTGTAACTAATATAACAAAAGGTGGTAGAGATTATGAGGTTACAGTAGAATTCCCGAGATTCGGTACCAAGAAATTACTTTCTACCTTTGCTAAATTAAAAAAAATAAATTTATCCTGAATTATTCATGATAAATCATTAATCGGTGCCTAGCACCGCATAGTTACTGTATTTCACCTAATTATTGCTTTCACTTAAAAAGTGAAGCCAAAATAGTAGAAAAAGAGTTTCAACT
>JAAYPX010000062.1 GCA_012519565.1 Clostridiales bacterium
AAACTCCATCATTTAGTTGATGATAAAATCCATGCCCGTTCTACAGGTCCTTACTCATTGGTTACACAACAGCCACTGGGTGGTAAGGCACAATTCGGTGGACAGAGATTCGGTGAGATGGAAGTTTGGGCCTTGGAGGCATATGGTGCAGCCCATATCTTACAAGAGATTCTAACAGTAAAATCAGATGATGTAACTGGACGTGTTAAAACTTATGAAGCGATTATTAAGGGTGAGAATATTAGTGAGCCTGGTATTCCAGAATCCTTTAAGGTTCTATTAAAAGAACTTCAATCGTTGGCACTGGATATTACTGTTCTTGATGAAGACGGTAAGGAAATAAGAATGTCTGAAAGTGTTGATTACGGTGATTCTGACCTTACACCATTGATCGAAGGAGATAGTAGTTTCAGATATGATGAAGGCTATGAAGATGCTGGTTTCAGACAAACCGGACCGGATGAAGTGGATAATGATGTTTTTAACATTTATGAAGATAATAGTTCCGATGATACGGTAGATGAAGAAATCTATTTGGATGAAGATGATGAAGTTACCGACAATCTATGCCCCAACTGTGGTGAAGTAGTTGCTATAGGGAGCAAAAGGTGTAAAGAGTGCGGACAGTCAATAACATTCTAGAAAATTATGATTAGATTGTATGGATTAGATTGTGAATTATTTAGTTTGCAATCGCTAGTATAACGAAGGGAGATCCAAATAATGCCTGAAATTTTAAATGATAGTGCTCACGATATAACTTACGACGCAATTAAAATTGGTCTGGCTTCCCCTGAGAAGATTAGGGAATGGTCAAAGGGCGAAGTTCGAAAACCTGAAACCATAAACTATAGAACTTTGAAGCCAGAAAAAGATGGCTTATTCTGTGAGAGAATCTTTGGCCCTAGCAAGGATTGGGAATGCCATTGTGGTAAATATAAAAAGATCAGATACAAGGGTGTAGTTTGTGATCGCTGTGGTGTTGAAGTAACAAAAGCCAGCGTTCGTAGGGAGAGAATGGGACATATTGAATTGGCAGCCCCTGTATCCCATATTTGGTATTTTAAAGGAATACCTAGCCGTATGGGGTTAATCTTGGATTTATCTCCAAGAACCTTGGAGAAAGTATTATATTTTGCTTCCTATATTGTTCTAGACAAGGGCAATACGGAGTTACAATATAAACAAGTTTTAAATGAAAAAGAAAGACAGGAAGCCATAGAGAAGTATGGCTATGGAAGCTTCCGTCTAGGAATGGGTGCAGAAGCTATTTTAGAGCTTCTACAGAACATTGATCTTGAAAAAGAAGCAGTGGATCTTAAGAAAGGTCTTAAGGATTCCACAGGACAAAAAAGAGCTAGGATTATTAAGAGGTTAGAAGTTGTTGAAGCCTTCAGAACATCCGGTAATAAACCTGAGTGGATGATACTAACAGTTATCCCTGTAATTCCACCAGATTTAAGACCTATGGTTCAGTTAGATGGTGGACGTTTTGCCACATCTGATATGAACGATTTATATAGAAGAATAATTAATCGTAATAATCGTTTAAAAAGGCTATTGGAATTAGGAGCACCTGATATTATAGTTCGAAATGAAAAGAGAATGCTTCAAGAAGCTGTAGATGCTCTTATTGACAATGGTAGAAGGGGTAGACCGGTTACAGGGCCTGGTAATCGTCCTTTAAAATCCCTTTCTGATATGTTAAAGGGTAAGCAAGGTCGTTTCCGTCAGAACTTGCTGGGTAAACGTGTTGACTATTCAGGGCGTTCTGTTATTGTTGTAGGACCAGAGCTTAAAATATATCAATGTGGATTACCTAAAGAAATGGCTATAGAGTTATTTAAACCTTTTGTTATGAAGGAACTGGTAGCTAGAGGAATAGCCCATAATATTAAATCAGCTAAGAAAATGGTAGAGAGATTACAGTCAGAAGTCTGGGACGTTTTAGAGGATGTAATTAAAGAACACCCTGTTATGCTTAACCGTGCCCCTACTCTTCACAGACTTGGAATTCAGGCTTTTGAACCAGTACTGGTAGAAGGTAAAGCAATTAAATTGCATCCCTTGGTATGTACAGCATATAATGCGGACTTTGACGGTGACCAGATGGCTGTCCATGTGCCTCTTTCTGTTGAAGCTCAGGCAGAATGTAGATTCTTACTGCTTTCACCTAACAACCTATTAAAACCTTCAGATGGTGCACCTGTTGCGGTACCATCACAGGATATGGTTCTGGGTATTTACTATTTAACTATAGATAAGCCAAATGAATCTGGTATTATCCATACATTTAAGAATGTAAATGAGGCTATTCTAGCCTATGAAAGTAAAATTATCACTCTTCATGAGCCGATAAAGGTAAGAATGACTGGGATTGACAGTAATGGTAAACAGCATTCTAAGATTATTGAATCAACTCTTGGTAGATTTATATTTAATGAAATTATTCCTCAAGATTTAGGGTTTGTTGATAGAAGTAAAGAAGAAAACTTCCTAAAACTTGAAGTTGATTTTACCTGTGGTAAAAAAGAATTAAAGAAGATACTTGAAAAATGTATTATAATCCATGGAGCTACCCAGACAGCAGAAATACTTGATAATGTAAAAGCTATGGGTTACAAGTATTCAACGACTGCAGCCCTGACAGTATCTATTTCTGATATGAAGGTACCTGAGGCAAAGAAACAGATAATTTCAGATGCTGAAGAGATGGTGGAAAGAATTACCAAAGAGTACAAACGTGGTAGGATGACCGAGGAAGAGAGATATAATGCGGTAATTCAAACATGGAAAGAAGCCGATAATGAACTAACTGACACCTTGCTTGATGGATTAGATAAATTTAATAATATAAAAATGATGTCTGATTCTGGTGCCCGTGGTTCTGATAAGCAGATTAAGCAGTTAGCTGGTATGCGTGGTCTGATGGCTGACACATCAGGTCGTACAATTGAGTTGCCTATTAAATCAAACCTTCGTGAAGGTCTGGATGTATTGGAGTACTTTATTTCTGCCCATGGTGCTAGAAAGGGACTATCAGATACAGCGCTTCGTACAGCGGACTCAGGATACCTGACCCGTCGTTTGGTTGATGTATCTCAGGATTTGATCATTAGAGAAGTTGACTGCTGTGGTCCTGAAGAAGAAATCGTTGGAATGAGAATAAAAGCATTTACAGACGGTAACGAGGTAATTGAGACCTTAGAGGAGAGAATCACAGGAAGATATGCTTGTGAGACAATTACCGATGATAATGGTGAAGTGCTTGTTAAGGCTAACCATATGATAACACCATTAAGAGCTGCAAGGATTGTTAATGCTGGAATTAACAGTGTGAAGATAAGAACAATATTAACCTGTAAATCCCATATTGGTGTATGTTCAAAATGTTATGGTGCCAATATGGCAACTGGTGAATCTGTACAGGTTGGTGAGGCTGTTGGTATCATAGCAGCTCAGTCCATTGGTGAGCCTGGTACACAGCTTACAATGCGTACCTTCCATACCGGTGGTGTGGCGGGAGACGATATTACCCAAGGTCTTCCCCGTGTTGAAGAGCTATTTGAGGCCAGAAAACCTAAAGGCCTGGCAATTATAGCTGAATTTGGTGGTACTGTAACTATTAAAGATACCAAGAAGAAGCGTGAGGTTATAGTGACCAACAATGAAACCATGGAATCTAAGGCATATTTAATTCCTTATGGTTCAAGAATTAAAGTTCAAGAGGGTGACGTGATTGAGGCCGGTGATGAGCTGACTGAAGGTAGTGTTAACCCCCATGATATCTTGAAGATCAAAGGAGTTCGTGCTGTACAGGATTACATGATACAGGAAGTACAAAGAGTTTATCGCTTACAGGGTGTTGAAATCAATGATAAACACATCGAGGTAATTGTTCGACAGATGTTAAAGAAAATTCGTATTGAAAATAATGGAGATACTGATTTCTTACCTGGCACCTTGGTTGATGCAATTGAATACCATGAAGTAAATCAGAGAATGATAGAGCAAGGTTTAGAGCCGGCAGAAGGTAAGCAGGTAATGCTAGGTATAACTAAAGCATCCCTAGCAACTAACTCTTTCCTATCTGCAGCATCATTCCAGGAGACAACTAAGGTCTTAACAGAAGCAGCGATTAAGGGTAAGATAGATCCATTAATCGGTCTGAAGGAAAATGTTATTATTGGTAAGCTGATTCCAGCAGGTACAGGTATGAAGAGATATCGAAATGTTAAATTAAGTACGGATGTACCAGAAGAAGATACACTCTCTGAAAATATTGAGGTTGAAGGCAACTATAATGCAGAATTTGATACTTTTGAGTATCCCCATGAAAATTCTGCCCTAGATAGTAATAATCAATCTGAGAATGATAGAGAGTATTTAGAACCAGAAGATGGATATGCTGAAGTTGTTTATGATGAGGAGAAATTCGGTAAAGATGGCGATGATCTTCAAAGAGAGGATAGTATCCCCGGTGTAGATGATGCGCATATTTCTATGGGTGAAAATACTCATAATGATGGTGATTGGACTGAGACCGAATTTAACTTGCAAGGAATTGATGAAGACGACTACAGTGATGGTTTATAAGAAACGAAACAATAGGAAGTTATAGGAATTATCTATGAATAAGAAAGGGCTGTTGCTTTATTATTAACAGCCCTTTTTTAGAAGTAAATTATCTTTCAGGGCCTAAGTATGCTAAAGGGTACTGGAATTATATCTAGATTTATGCGTATAGATTAAGAAAGGATAGGGGATTAATATGGATTATCTGAAGAGATACAATGAATGGCTACAGAATCCTTATTTTGATGAAGCTACAAGAAAAGAATTAGCAGCATTAGAAGGTAATGCTAAAGAAATTAAGGAAAGATTTTTTAAGGATTTAGAATTCGGTACCGGTGGCTTAAGGGGCATTTTAGGAGCTGGTGTAAACCGTATGAATATATATACTGTTAGAAGGGCAACCCAGGGCTTAGCGAACTGTATAATAAGGGCTGGCGGAGAGAAGAAAGGTGTTGCAATAGCATATGATTCCAGAAGAATGTCCCCAGAATTTGCACTGGATTCAGCTTTATGTCTTTGTGCCAATGGTATAAAAGCTTATTTGTTTGAATCCCTAAGACCGACCCCAGAATTATCCTTTGCAGTAAGAGAATTGGGTTGTATGGCTGGAATAGTTATTACGGCTAGCCATAATCCACCAGAATACAACGGTTATAAAGTATATTGGGAAGATGGAGCTCAGATTACATATCCCAAGGATGAAGAAGTTATTAAAGAGGTAAATAGTATTACTGATTTCTCATTAGTTAAAACTATGAATAAAGACACAGCCCTACAAGCAGGCCTACTTACAATTATAGGTGAAGAAATAGATGATAAGTATATTGCAGAATTAAAGAAGCTGGTTATCAACCCTATTAATGAAGAAGGTAAAAATTTAAAAATTGTTTATACCCCCCTCCACGGAACAGGGAACCTGCCAGTTCGTCGTATATTAAAAGAGATTGGATTTGAAAATGTATACCTGGTGCCAGAGCAGGAGTTACCAGATTCTAATTTTTCTACAGTAGCATATCCCAATCCTGAGGACCCTAAGGTCTTCAAATTGGCTAAAGAATTAGCCAATGAGGTTGGAGCAGATATTATTATAGCTACAGATCCTGATGCAGACAGGTTAGGTGTTCAAGTACGTAATTTGGACGGGGAATTTGTACTGTTCAACGGTAATATGACTGGAGCCTTAATAGCAGAATACCTGTTTTCTCAAAAAGCTGAAAATGGCACTCTTCCTAAAAATGCTGCATTAATTAAGACCATTGTTACTGGGAATATTTCTGGCAGAATAGCAGAGTATTATGGTGCTAAATTAATCGAGGTATTAACAGGATTTAAATATATTGGCGAATATATAAAATTATTTGAGCAGACTGGTAGTAACGAGTTCATATTTGGATTTGAGGAGAGCTATGGATGCTTGGTTGGAACCCATTCTAGGGATAAGGATGCGGTTGTTGCGGTTATGATTCTTTGTGAAGCGGCTGCTTATTATAAATCTCAAGGATTAACTTTGTTTGAGCAGATGAATCGCATATATGATAAGTATGGATATTATAAGGAAGACTTGGTTTCCATTACTCTTAAGGGAATAGAAGGAATGGAAAAGATTAAATCCATAATGGGAGAATATAGAGTAAATCCTCCAAAGGCTGTAGGAGATTATCAGGTTCTTAGAATTAGAGATTATAACGCTGATACAATTACTGATTTAAGAACTGGTGAAAAGACACCCACAGGATTACCAAAATCAGATGTGTTATATTTTGAATTAACAGATGATGCTTGGTGCGCAATTCGTCCTTCTGGAACAGAACCAAAGATTAAGTTCTATTTTGGTGTAAGAGGCAACTCTTTAGAGGATGCCAGCCAGAAGCTAGAAAGATTATCAAAAGACCCTGTATGGCAGGTTGATTAGTATTTTATAGAAATGGATGACGTAATAGTATTCATATCTACTACGTCATCCATTTCTTATGCTCTCAGGCAGTTACACCAGTTTATGTCCACAATTAGGGCAGAAATTTGCCTCTGCTGCTTTCTGGCCACAGTTAGGACAGAAATTGGGTTTAACTGTATTAGCATTTTGATTATTAATATTATTATTTGGGCTAGTATTTGGGCTAGTATTAGGGCTAGCCCCTTGCATGGTATTATTGATATTCTGCATCATTTGTCCCGCCATCTGCATACCCATCATCATTCCTGCCATATCCGATGCTGTACTTCCACCGGCTACCTTACCAGAGGAGATCCCCTCGGTCATAGATATTTGTTGATAACGGCCTAAATCACCAACCATGCTATGGGAAGCGTTTTTATTAATCATGTCTTGAATTTCTTGAGGATAAGTGAAGCTAATAATATTAAAGCCTGTTATAGTTAAGCCAGTATCAAATAATTGCATATCCAAATCAGTTTTTATACCATTGCCAATGTCGAAAGAATTGGCCTGCAGGTTAAACATATCTTTGCCTTCTTTAGTAATCCATTTCATTAAAAGCTGATCTAATATAGCAGTAATTCTAAGTCTGACATCTTCAACGGTATAGCTATCTCTAACCCCAGCAATTTTATCAATAAGTTTTACATAATCATTAACTCTAAAATTAAAAGTACCATTGGCCCTAATCGGCATACCACCTGGCAATTGAGGAGTGGGAATATTAATAGCATTTTTAGTACCCCATTTAGCTAAAAACTCTTTAGTATTTACAAATAAGACCTCAGCCCTCATACCACTGTTAAAGCCGAATTTAAATCCTTTTAAAGTGGAAAGGAAGGGAACTATTTCAGATGCAATATCGTAATCTCCTTCATCTTTAAAAATACCTTCGATCTTACCATTGTAGAGAAAAATAGCATCTTGGCCAGGACGGATAATTAATCTACTGCCTTTCTTTATTTCACTATTATGCCATTTATAGAATATCATATCATCTCTAAATTCCTGCCACTCAACAACATTAGCAAATTGTCTAGAAAATAAACTCATATGCAACCTCCGTTAAATTATTTTATATGGAGCTGTTACAATATATATGGAGGGTAGCAGGTATAGCTGTAATCCACCGTTAGAAGAATACTTACATAATTTGTGTGATATAAAGGGACATTTCATGCCCGATATAGGACACACAAATTATCTGGTGTACTTGTACCAGTGTGTGAGGCTATACCTAGTACACGACATAGTATTGAACAGCGAAATATAATCAGAATTTTCCCCTACCAGAACTGTGGGAGTGACCACCTCTGGAGACACCGCCTTTAAAACCTCCTGAATTTATGCCGCCGGTTCTGGTTGGTTGATTAGTTTGGCTTGTAGGTTTCTTGACTTTAGTTACTTTGGTTCGAATATAATAATCCCTTCTTCCTATTAAACCGGAATTACTAGGGTCAAAGTAAGTGCTGCTACCAGTTGTGATAGTACCCCCTGAACTATAAGCCATAACACTAACCACAATTGCCCCAATAATCAGGGAAATTACTAATTGAAATAGAGGATCTGTTAAAAGTCTTTCTGTCTTATTATAATTATTGTCATAGCCATTATTATAGTAAGAGCCATGATTAGGGGGAGTGTATGTCTTGGGTGATCCATCATAATTGTAATTATAATTATGGTCATAATTTAATTCAGTTTCATCTACCATATATTCTGCTGAACTTTTTATAAAAATTTCAAATGCAGTATAGTAATCTCCATTAGTTAGATAGGGGCTAATCTCAGTGATAATATTATCTATCCTTTTGGAATGAATGTAGGTTTCAGCCTCACCATAACCATGGATAATAACATCTCTATTATACATATCTACTAAAAGTATTGCACTGTCCCTAGGTAACATAGTATCATAGAAATCCTCAATATAGTAATCCCCATCTGGGGCATTACCGTCCTTATGGGTAAGAATGATTATCTCAATATCTGCTTCATCCCCATATTCTATACACATATCCTCCAGCTTAGACAAGTCACTTGTGGATAAAAGCCCTGCCTTATCATAAATATGTTGATTACTTTCAGCAGACTCTACAGCCTTAATATTAATTTTAGCTATTAATATTAGGGGGATAAGTGATAAGAGTAAGATTAATCTTTTGGACCTATGTAGGCATCTCATTATAAACCACCTCCTAATATTAAGGTAAGTAATCTAAGGACTAAAAATGTTCCACCAGAGATACCAGTAAACCAACCTATTATTTTGACTGCGCTAAGGGGTGGTTTGCCGACAATCTTACCAGTTTGGCCATTCATTGCAAAAATGTGCTCAGTCTTATTATAATCGTAGCAGACCATCCAAACTGGTAATAGGGTATAAGCAGCATGTTTCTTTCTTACACTAATATCCTTGCGGTGGTAGTTGACAGTAGTGTATCCATTGATAGTGGATCTAATATAAGAATCCACATAGGATGTAACCCTTTTTATTGCTCTTGGTAGAAGGTCATTATCAGTTAAATCATATTTTTCAGCAATATATCCAGCTAAATAGGGCATATTAAAAGTTTTAAGATTGGTATAGTTATAGGGCTCCAACTTATCCATTAAATTATCATCCATTTTCTTAGAGGCATCACAGGGAACGCGAAGATAATTTAAATCCACCTTCCTATATACATGATAGTATTTGGTTTCTGTATAGATATAATCTCCCCTTGTATATGTTCGAACCTTAGTACAGGTAGCCTCTACTTCACCCCTTCCGTTTAAATCATACAGCCAGAAGGGAACATATAGTCCAGTAATATTCTTAATTCTATCGGCGTTCATAAAATCTTTTGGCGTTAGAAGTCCTCTTTTGCACCATTTCTTAAAGGCTTCTTGGGCTTGCTCTTTACTAATTCTAAAGGGAATAACCAGTTCAGGGGCAAGACTTCCTGATAACCTATCACCTAGGACAACACCAGCACCACAGAAACTACAAGTTGTTGCTGTGGTTACAGAATCTGTTATTAACACAGCACCGCAGTTTCTACAATTATATTCATTGGCTTCTCCCTGCTTAAAGGTATTATAAGTACTGGTCTCTGTTTTATCGTCTGTATCAGCATAATCATATTCAAAAGAACTCTCAGCAGCTTTGCGATCTTCTTCATCTATATTATAAGTAATGGTACCATCAGAAGATGTAGATTTTTCGCCTGCCATTTTTTCTATACTGTCAGTTCTACCGCAACTATCGCAACGAAGTAGTCCGGATTTAGTATCAAAAGCCATATCGGCCCCGCAATTGGGGCATTTATAATGAATGACCATAATGAATAGACCTCCCTATGATCTCGGAAATAAAAGTCCGCAAATCGAAAGGTACACATCGGTTTTGCGGACAATTTCACCAAGTTATTTGTTTAAACTTGCTTTCAGTGCGGCTAGTTCATCCTCTACGGAGGTAGCTACGTCGTACTTATTCATTAAATCATCGATGCCATCATTGGAAGATTTGTTAAGTTGTGCCATGGCATTGGCTTTATCAAGGGCCTTATCAGCTATGTCTTCATATTTCTGAAAACTTGCCACAGAGTTATTTGCACTGGCTACGGAAGAACCGATTTTATTAATCCGCTCCTGGGTCTTAGCTACAGCTAGTTTAGCCTTGATCATATCTTTTCGGGCTTCCAGTTCATTGATATCCCCTACAAGCTTGTCGTGCATCTGTCTCATATTGGCTGCATTTTTCTGGGCTAAATCATAGGCTTCTTGTAATCCCTCTTGTTTAGATACAAGGGTAGCTTTTCTTTCTAAGAATTTTCTTGCATCATTTTCATTATTGGCTTCTAATGCCTTAATGGCATATGACTGCATTTTTTCGATCTCTTCATTACATTCTTCAAGGGCCCTCTTGGATCTTTGTTCTTCGGCCATAATGGAAGCAGTTTCAGCCTTTACCTTTCCCAAGTCAGAATTAAGGTTTCTAAGGCATTGGTCAATCATCTTCTCAGGATCTTCTGCTTTATCTAAAAGTGCATTGATGTTACTGGCCATAATGTCTTTGAATCTTGTTAATATACCCATATAAATCCCTCCAATATAGTGTTAACAGGCTTATGTATCACAAGGATCAATAGTCCGAATTAGGGTGAGATACAATGCTCCTGCGTGATTAAATTTACAATAATAGTGTATTATTATTTTATATCAACGTCAAGTTAAAATAAAATTAGAAGATTATAATATTCTTAATAGAGGCTTATTATGAATTATTGTATTTGCAAGCTGCTTGGGGTATAATAAACTATATGCTTATACATCATATAGTTATTAGTGATGTATAATAAATATAGGAAATTTTATATATAAAGAAAGTGAGTTTATATGTGGATAGCAGATCAGTGGAAAGATTATGAGATTATAGATACATCAAGTGGAGAGAAATTAGAGCGCTGGGGAGATTATATATTGGTTCGCCCAGATCCTCAAGTAATCTGGAATACCCCTAAGAAAAATTCGGGTTGGTTTAATAAAAATGCCCATTACCATAGAAGTTCTAAAGGGGGAGGGGAGTGGGAGTTTATTAATCTTCCTCAGCAATGGAATATTCATTATCGGGACTTAACATTTAATCTTAAGCCCTTTAGCTTTAAGCACACAGGTTTATTCCCAGAGCAAGCTGTTAATTGGGATTGGTTTTCTGAGAAGATTAAAAGGGTTAAGGGACGTCAAGTTAAAGTGTTAAATCTATTTGCCTATACTGGTGGAGCTACCTTGGCAGCTGCCAAAGCTGGTGCTGCAGTAACCCATGTGGATGCTTCCAAGGGTATGGTTACATGGGCTAAGGAAAATGCCATAGCCTCCGGTCTTAAGGATGCCCCAATTCGTTATATAGTAGATGATTGTGTGAAATTTGTTGAAAGGGAGATACGTAGGGGGAATAAGTATGATGCACTTATTATGGACCCTCCTTCCTATGGTAGAGGCCCTAAAGGAGAGATATGGAAGATAGAGGATAATATTTATTCATTTATTAAATTATGTACAGGGGTATTGAATGATAATCCAATATTCTTCCTATTAAATTCTTATACTACAGGTCTTCAGCCAGGAGTACTGACATATATGTTATCAGAAGAATTGGTTAAAAAATATGGTGGACAAGTTTTAGCTGATGAGATTGGGTTGCCAGTTTCAGAAAATGGCTTGGTATTACCCTGCGGAGCTTCTGGAAGATGGGAACCATAAATGGGATAATTTAACTTGATAAAAAATTTTAAAATAGTACTTGCAAAAGAAAAAAGAATAGTGTATAATTACCACGTTGTGACATTGATAGCGTTGAAGCGTGAGGTTGCTGCTAAGTGAGCAGGTTTTCCGTGGAGCGAAGGTCAAGTTATGAAACTGGCGACAAGTCACTGTACAAATAAATTATCTGAAACAAACGGATAAGCGTGTGCGTATAGTATTACGGCAGATAGTGCAAGCTCTTATGACTTGCATAACTGTTTTTAATATTAGGATACACACGGGCGAGTGTACAGTCACCACTTGTCGTACTGAAACTAAGTGCGAAAAGGAGGCGGCTTTTTTTATGGCAAGTCAAGTAATGAGAATTACATTAAAAGCGTATGATCATCATTTAATTGATCAATCTGCTGGAAAAATCATTGATACTGTGAAGAAGACAGGATCTAAGGTGAGCGGACCAGTTCCCCTACCAACCAAAAAGGAAGTAATAACTATTCTTAGGGCTGTTCATAAGTATAAGGACTCTAGAGAGCAATTTGAGCAAAGAACCCATAAGAGATTAATTGACATTATTGCTCCTACACAAAAGACTGTCGATGCATTATCAAGATTAGAGATGCCCGCAGGTGTATACATTGACATTAAGATGAAGACAAAATAAGTAGTAGTAAGTTATGAAGTTATTATATTAAGAAGATACTGACATCTTTGGAATGGCAGAAGAAATGATTATTAAATTAAGAAGAAATCCTTAGGGTTTATTATATAAGCGACATAAACCATCTAGGATGATTGCACTTTAAAAGTGTAATCCGCTGTAGATTATAGGAGGTAAGAAAATGAAGAAAGCAATATTAGCTACAAAAATCGGAATGACACAAGTTTTCGGTGAAAATGGCGTTCTTATTCCGGTTACTGTATTGCAAGCAGGCCCACTTTTCGTAACACAGGTTAAAACTGTTGAAAATGATGGCTATGCAGCTGTACAGGTTGGATATGGTGATATCAGAGAGAGCTTAGTAAATAAGCCAAGAAAAGGACACTTTGCAAAAGCGGGTGTTGCAAATAAAAGATATCTTAAAGAATTCAAGTTTGAAAATGCCAGTGACTATAAGGTAGGTCAGGAAATCAAAGTAGACTTATTTGCTGCTGGTGATAGAGTTGACGTTACTGCAAAGTCAAAGGGTAAAGGTTTCCAAGGCGTTATTAAGAGACATGGCTTAGGAAGAGGACCTGAGACACACGGTTCTAAATTCCATAGACATGCAGGATCCAGTGGTGCTGCAACAAGCCCTGGTAAAGTATTCAAGGGTAAGAAGATGGCAGGACAAATGGGTAACGTTAAGGTAACTGTACAGAATCTAGAAGTAGTTAGGGTAGATGCAGAGAAGAACTTAATTCTTGTAAAAGGTGCAGTACCTGGAGCTAAGAAATCCTTAGTAATACTGAAGGAAACAGTAAAATCAAACTAGAGCTTTAAGAAAGGAGGAACACTTAAATGGCAAACGTAACTGTTTATAATATCGAAGGCAAAGAAGTTGGTAAGATAGAATTAAATGATGCTGTCTTCGGAGTAGAGATAAATGAACATTTAGTTCACATGGCAGTTGTTCAGCAGCTTGCCAACAAAAGACAAGGGACACAGAGCACCAAGACCCGTGCGGAAGTTCGTGGTGGTGGAAGAAAACCTTGGAGACAGAAAGGAACCGGTCATGCTAGACAGGGTTCAACTAGAGCACCTCAGTGGAAGGGCGGCGGCGTAGTATTTGCTCCAAAGCCTAGAGATTATTCTTTTAAGATGAACAGAAAAGAAAAATCATTAGCAATCAGATCTGCTTTAACATCTAGAGTGAATGAATCTAAGATCTTTGTATTAGATCAATTAAACTTAGATGAGATTAAAACTAAGAAAATGAAGGCAGTACTTGACAACCTAAAGGTTGAGAAGGCTCTTATTGTTCTTGATAAGAAGGATGAGAATGTATATTTCTCCGCAAGAAACCTTCCTAAGGTTAGAACAATATTAACAAACTCCATTAATGTATACGACATCCTTAAATATGATAATTTGATTATCACAAAGGATGCTGTGGCACAAATCGAGGAGGTGTACGCATAATGGCTGATTTAAAATATTATGATGTTATTCTTAAGCCAGTTGTAACAGAAAAAAGTATGAACACAATGGCAGAGAAGAAATATACATTTTTAGTACATCCAAATGCAACAAAGAATCAAATTAAGGAAGCTGTTGAGAAGATGTTTACTGGTACAAAGGTTGCTAAAGTTAATACTATGAACCTTGATGGTAAAACCAGAAGACGTGGTAATACAGTAGGAAAAACTCCAAAGAGAAAGAAAGCAATTGTTCAGTTAACAGCAGACAGTGCTGAGATTGAAATCTTCTCAGGACTATAAGATTTTGATAAATTAAGAATGAAGATGCAGATTGAAGAGTTTTCATTTGAGCATCGTTTTTGAAAGGAGTGCAAAACATGGGAATTAAAACATATACCCCATATACACCTTCCAGAAGACACATGACCGGTTCTGATTTTTCAGAGATTACAAGAAGTAAGCCTGAGAAGTCCTTGGTTGTTTCTTTGAACAAAAGAGCAGGACGTAATAATCAGGGTAAAATTACTGTAAGACACCGGGGCGGTGGATCTAGAAGAAAATATAGAATTATTGATTTTAAGAGAAGAAAAGATGGTATTCTAGGAACTGTAGTGAGCATTGAATATGATCCTAACAGAACTGCTAATATCGCCTTAATCAATTATGCTGATGGTGAGAAAGCATATATTATTGCACCTAATGGACTTACTGTTGGAAGTAAGATCATGAACGGTGAAAATGCAGAAATTAAAGTAGGTAACTGCTTACCACTACAGAATATTCCTGTTGGTACACAGATACACAACATTGAGTTATATCCTGGCAAGGGTGGACAATTGGTTCGTTCAGCAGGAAACTCAGCTCAGCTTATGGCTAAGGAAGGCAAGTATGCAACCCTAAGACTTCCTAGTGGTGAAATGAGAATGGTTCCTATCGCTTGTAGAGCAACTATTGGACAGGTAGGAAATGTAGATCATGAACTTATCACTATTGGTAAGGCTGGTCGTAAACGTCACATGGGATATAGACCTACTGTTCGTGGTTCCGTTATGAACCCTAATGACCATCCACATGGTGGTGGTGAAGGTAAGACTGGTATCGGACGTCCAGGTCCTAGCACACCTTGGGGTAAACCTGCTCTTGGTCTAAAGACAAGAAAGAAAAACAAACAGTCTAATAAATTAATCATAAGAAGAAGAGACGGTAAAGCTCTTAGCTAAAGATGTAACCGTAAGTAATAGAAGTTGATGAGTTAAACTTATCGAAAATGTGTAGTTGTTTGGTTGGACCAATACAATTATTAAGAATCCTAAGGAGGTTAGAATAGATGGCTCGTTCATTGAAAAAAGGACCATTTGCCGATGATCATTTACTGAAAAAAGTAGAAGCAATGAATAATTCCGGCGAAAAACAAGTTATAAAGACTTGGTCACGCCGTTCTACCATTTTTCCTCAGATGGTTGGACATACATTTGCGGTTCATGATGGAAGAAGACATGTGCCTGTGTATGTAACAGAAGATATGGTTGGACACAAACTGGGTGAGTTTGTTGCAACTAGAACCTATAGAGGACACGGAAAAGACGAGAAGAAAACTGGTAAGAGATAATAAGTAGTTTTGAACGGAAGGAGGTTTCATCCATGGCTAAAGGACATAGATCCCAAATTAAAAGAGAAAGAAACGAGAAAGTGGACAACAGAGCTTCTGCAAAGTTATCTTATGCTAGAATTTCTGTTCAAAAAGCTTGTTTTGTATTAGATGCCATTAGAGGTAAGGATGTACAGACAGCACTTGGTATTTTGGCGTATAGCCCAAGATATGCGTCACAGGTGATTGATAAATTATTAAAATCAGCAATTGCTAATGCTGAAGTTAAGAATATGGATCCTGCAAAGCTATATATTCAAGAATGCTATGCAAACCAAGGACCGATAATGAAGAGAATTAGAGCTAGAGCACGAGGAACAGCGCATCGTATTGAGAAGAGAACATGCCATATTACAATTGTGCTTAATGAAAGATAAGGAGGGAAATAATGGGACAGAAGGTTAATCCTCATGGCCTGAGAGTCGGTATCATTAACGATTGGGATTCCAGATGGTATGCTGAAGCTGATTTCGCTGACAATCTGGTTGAAGATTATAATATCAGAAAGTTTCTGAAGGAAAGACTCTACAGCGCCGGTGTATCAAAGATTGAAATAGAAAGAGCGTCCGATCGTTTGAAAATAATAATTTTCACAGCTAGGCCTGGTGTCGTAATTGGTAAGGGTGGTGCTGAGATAGAAAAGCTAAAAGTGGAAGTTCAAAAACTTACTTCTAAGAGGCTTAATATAGAGATTAAAGAAGTTAAGAAGCCAGATGTGGATGCACAATTAGTTGCTGAAAGCATAGCTTCCCAATTAGAAAGTCGTGTTTCTTTTAGAAGAGCTATGAAATCAACTATGAGCAGAACGTTAAAGGCTGGTGCGAAAGGTATAAAAACATCAGTATCTGGTCGTGTTGGCGGTGCTGATATGGCTCGTACTGAATTCTACAGTGAAGGAACCATTCCTCTACAGACATTGCGTGCAGATATTGATTATGGTTTTGCAGAAGCAGATACTACCTTCGGAAAACTAGGTGTTAAGGTTTGGATCTATCATGGTGAAGTGCTTCCAAAGAAAGAAGCAAAAGTAGAAGGGAGCGATAAATAATGTTAATG
>JAAYPX010000063.1 GCA_012519565.1 Clostridiales bacterium
AAGGCTTTATGCTATAGTCACATTACTTTCTTATGCAGGATTAAGAATTTCTGAAGCTTTAAATGTAAAGTTAGAGGATTTAAGTTTAGATGCTAAAGAATTAATAATAAGAAAAGGTAAAGGAAAGAAGCAAAGAGTTGTATATTTGAACTCAAAAATCGTTTATGCAATAAAGGAATATCTTAAAGTAAGGCATTCAGAAAGTGAGTATCTTTTTTCTTCAAGGGAATCTGACAGAGTAGATAGGAGTGTTATAAATAAGCAATTCAAAAAATATAGTAATAAAATAACACCTCACCAACTTAGGCACTTTTTTTGTACTAATGCATTAGAAAGTGGATTTGCTGTTCATGAGGTTGCCAATTTAGCTGGTCATAGTAGTATACAGACTACTTTAATCTATACAAATCTAAGCAGGGAAAAGATGAAGAGTAGAATAGAGATGTTATAAGTAATTATATGTATTAGATACATTATTATTTTGTAAATATAATAATAGACTAAGGGGGAGGCCATACATGTTATTAGAGAAGTTATCTCAATTAGAAGAGTTAAAACCAGACAAGCACGATGGTTCATATGAACTTGTTAAAGAAGTTGTAAAAGCATTAAAAAATATTGATATTAATACTACTGGAATAGAAGATTTAGATATGTTGTATTTTATGACAGTAGGCACTTGGTCATATTCCTATGAAAAGAAAAAAGAGAGAATTAAAGAAAGTCATTTAAAATCAGAAGATAAAGAAAATCTAATTAGTTTAATAGATAAATTAAAAGAGAATGCTGAGAATGGATTATATGAAAATAGTAATAACGATGAATCTACTATTGGAATGTTCGGGTCAGGGTTCAATACTTTTAGAGCTTTTAATACGAAAATTGAAGATGCACGAAGTTTTTTAGAGTTATGTACAATAATATATGACTTAGATGATGAGGAAGAGATATTATCTATTGTAGATGATTATTTTAAAAATAAAATAATAGGAATGAAAACAGCTGTAGCGTCTATTAGTCAAATGCTTCATTGTCTAAAACCAGATATATTCCCTATACTTAATAGAGCAGATGACGCAGGTCTTGTAGTTTATAAAAAACTTGGAGTTAAGTTGAAATCGCCAGATAAAATATATAATTTTGTTGATAATGTAAAGATAATTAGAGATTTTAGGAATAAATACTGCAATTTCAAAAATTATAGAGCTATTGATATGCTTTTATGGGACCAAGATAAGGGGAAGCATAATTATTGGTTATTTAATATTTATTTTAAGGATAAGAATATTTGGAAGTATTGTGAGCAGAACAATTGCTTTGCCATGCAGTATGAATATAACAAGCAAGATAATTCATCAGTAACAAGAAATATTAATGTTGCTAAGGAAGTAAAGCTTGGAGATTATGCTGTTGCTTATACTGGGGATAAAAGGATTATTGCTGTTGGTAAGGTTATTAAAGAATTTTATGAAGAAAAAGATAAAGGCAAATATATATATGATACAGATGGATGGGCACAAAGAATAGGAGTAGAGTGGGAGCATATTGTAGATAAACCACTATATATTGAGGAGTTTAGCAAAACATTGGGTTTACTTGAGCCAAATAAACTTCCAATTCAAGCTATTAATAAAATATCCTATGATGGTTACTGTGAAGCTGTAGAGATACTTAATAAGACAGATATAGATGAGAATGATAATACAGAGGTAGAAAATTCAAGTGTCAATTACTGGTGGCTAAATGCAAAGCCATCGATTTGGAGCTTTGATAACATTAGTACAGGGGAAACAATAGAGTATACCTCCCATACAAGTGAAGGAACTAAAAGAAGAATCTATAAATATTTTGATGAAGCTAAAATAGGTGATTTAGTAATTGGATATGATACTACTCCAACAAAAGCAATTGTAGCTATTTGTAAAGTCGTTAGAGAGCATGATGGACAAACTATTGAATTTGAAAAAATAAGGAAAATTGAAACCCCAATCACACTGGATACAATTAGAGATATAAAAGAACTGAGTGAAATGGAAGCAATGCAAAATCCAATCGGTAGCTTCTTTAAAGTAAAACAAAGTGAGTTCGAATCTATTATGGAAATAATTGAAGCCGAACATAACATTGAAGAAGATACTGTAGCTTCATATAGTAAACAGGATTTGTTGAGTGAAGTTTTTATAAGTGAAGAAAAATATGATGATATGATATTTGATTTAGAGCACAAGAAGAATATCATATTGCAAGGGCCTCCAGGGGTTGGAAAAACATTTGTAGCTAAGAGACTTGCTTATTCTCATATGGGTTTAAAGGATAATAGTAAAATACAAATGATTCAATTCCATCAAAATTATTCTTATGAGGATTTTATTCAAGGATTCAGACCTACTGAAGATGGAAAGTTCAAATTAAAGAATGGTGTTTTTTATGAGTTTTGTAGAAGAGCACAGAGAGACCCAGAGCAAAAGTATTATTTTATTATTGATGAAATTAACAGGGGGAATTTAAGCAAGATTTTTGGTGAACTAATGATGCTCATCGAACATGATAAAAGAGGAAAAGAATTTGAAATTCCCCTAACCTATGCTCAAGGTGAAGAAGATAAGTTTTATATACCTGACAATTTATATTTAATTGGAACTATGAACACTGCAGACCGTTCATTGGCAATGGTGGACTATGCTTTAAGGAGAAGATTTTCTTTTATAGATATTGAACCTGGGTTTTCAACGGAGGGCTTCAGTAAATATATGCAATCAAAAGGCATAAATGAATCACTGCTAAACAAAATCATTATTGGAATGCAAAGATTAAATGAGAAAATTAGTAATGATGGTAAGAATCTTGGCAAAGGCTATAGAATTGGACATAGTTATTTTTGTAATACACCAGAGCAAGGACAATCTCAGGAAGTATGGTATAAGCGTGTTATTATTTCTGAAATAAAACCACTTCTATATGAATATTGGTTTGATGATGAGGATACTGCTGAAATAGAAGTAAAGAATTTGTTATAGGGTGTAGATATTATGTCGGAACGAATACCAATAAAAAATATCTATTATATGTTATGCTATGCTTGGTATAGATTAAATGAAAAAGATATTATTTTAGTAGACAATACTGAGGGAAATAACTTACTTGACCTATTTGCAAGGGTTATGGTAAATGGCCTTAACTATCTTATAAAAAGAGGATTAGATAGAAGATACCTATGTGTTAATGATGATATCAGTTTTATAAGAGGGAAAATAGACTTCAATAATTCTATAAAGACATTGCAATGGGTTAACGGGAGAATGTCCTGTGAATATGATGATTTAAGTCATAATGTCTTGCATAATCAAATAATAAAGACCACCATAGAGCAATTAATTAAGCATAAAGGGTTAAGTGATGAACTAAAAGATGGATTGTTAAACTTATATAAATATTTTAGATACATTGATACTATAAAACTTAATAAGAAGGTTTTTAAAGAGGTTCAAATAAATAGAAACAATCATTATTATGATTTTTTGTTAAAAGTATGTGAAACTATTTATGATAATTTGTTAATAGATGAAAATACAGGTCAATCAAAATTCAAAGAATTTGAAAGAGACCCTAAGCAGATGGCTTATTTATTTGAAAACTTTGTTCGTAATTTCTATAAAAGAGAGCTAAAGGGTTGTAAGGTATATAGAGAAAATATAAATTGGGATACTGATGATGACAATGCTTTTAGCGAATATCTGCCTCAGATGCAGACGGATATTTCTATAGAAACAGATAGCAAAAAAATAATTATTGATACAAAATTTTATAAGGATACCTTTACTTATTATATGGATTCTAAGAAGCTAATTTCAAGTAACTTATATCAGATTTTTGCTTACATTAAAAATATTGAAGCAAAAGATGGTTTAAATACTAATGCTGAAGGTATCTTGCTCTATCCTATGGTTAATCAGCAAATAGACTATGATTACTTAATTCAAGGACATAAGATTATGATTAGAACAGTTGACTTAAATCAGGAATGGAGACTAATTCATAAAAGACTTATAGATATAATTATTGATAGGGAAAATTGAATATATAAAAGTTTGAAAGAAGGAAGTACAAGCTAATGGGTAATGTAAATAAGTTTAAAGAAATTAAAGGGGAGACTATCTGGGAATTGGATGAATTTATAAATGTCATTGAACTTCACTTTGGGATAGTGAGTGATGTTCTTGATATTATGAAGGACATATATAAAGGTTTACAACAAGTAAAAAGCAAAATTAATGTTAAAAAGAGAAAAGGGAACGATGTTGTTATTAGATTTAAAGAAGGTGGAAATATTGCGACATTTTGGTTTAATAATAATAGCGTGTCGATTAGGGTAGTTGGAGACGAACTCTTTGATAAGCAAAAAACAATTAATAATGTATCAGAATTAGAAAAGTATAATGTTGTTGATATTATTTCAAGAAAAGCAAAACTGATGTAATTATATCTAAAATGATAAAGATAGATATTATAAAAATATAGTATAAGAGTATAAGGAAAATGAGATTTTTAGAAATTAATAAAAATTTTGTCCCTATAGATATCAATCCTGGAGATGAACTATTTCCTAATGGTATATTTGTGTTTAATATTACAAAAATGATTGAGTCTATAGAAAACTTTAAGAGAGAAATTATAATTGAAGATATTAATGTGTTAGAATATCGAAACAAAGCTTTTTCTGTTATAGATGAAAGCCATGTTGATTCAGTTGATATCTCAATTCCAATAATATTGGCAGAAATATGTCCTAATACTTTTAATGTAATAGATGGTCATCATAGACTTGAAAAAGCTTATAGAAATGGTATTGATGGAATAAAGGCATATAAATTAACACCAGAGCAATTTATCCCTTTTCTTACTACAGTAAAGGGATACGAGGCTTTTGTTGAATATTGGAATAGTAAGTTATAAGTATTCATTTTGAAATGCACTTAATACTATTATAAAGGTTAATAATAAGTATATAAGTTGATAATAAATAGGAGGTGAAATTAATGGAGGAAAACCAGTTAGAATCGATATTAAATGAACTTTTAACTATTCCAGTTGAGGATGAATGTGTTGAGTTTAAGGAAGCTAAACAAGATTATAGTTTTGAAAAACTGGGACAATACTTTTCAGCTTTGAGTAACGAAGCAAATTTAAAAAACAAGAGATACTCATGGTTAGTGTTTGGCGTAAGTGATAAACTACCAAGGCAAATAGTGGGTAGTAATTATAGAATTAGTAGACAAAACCTTGAATCTTTAAAAAAAGAAATAGCAAACCAGACTACAGGGAATATAACATTCATTGAAATTTATGAAGTGATAAAAGAGAACAAGAGAGTAATAATGTTTCAAATACCAGCATCACCAAAGGGACTGCCTATAGCATGGAAAGGTCATTATTATGGAAGAGATGGCGAGTCTATAGGACCTTTAAATATTGAGGAGCTTGAAAGTATAAGAAATCAAGCTAATATTGTAGATTGGTCAGCTCAAATATGTAATGGAGCAACAATTGACGATTTAGACAAGGAAGCAATTTCTAAAGCGAGAGAGCAATATAAAATTA
>JAAYPX010000064.1 GCA_012519565.1 Clostridiales bacterium
TGCCTGCCAATAAATTTGCTGCCATCATTGCCCTTTTTCTAGACTTTTGATTGCCAGTCATAATATAATTGGCAACACTGGTTGGCCTCCACATGAAACCCACATCATGGTGTAATCCATAATATTCTTTAAAAGAAGTATTATCGCAACCTACAAAATAATTACTTAACACAGAAGCCAAAGTAGCTTCCTCTTTAAGCTTATACTTATTTTTCCTATATCTCCTTAAATAACCAGCTTCTATGATATTGCATTTGGATAATAATATCAATATAAAAGGGAGCTGCCTTTTCACTAATAACTAATTAGGGAAATGACAGCTCCAGTAGTAATTATTATAAATTTAAATGCTTATATTTTTATGGTTGCTTTCCGATATATGCAAGGATACCACCATCTACATATAAGATGTGTCCATTTACGAAGTTAGATGCATCGGATGCAAGGAATACTGCAGGTCCTGCAAGATCTTCTGGAGTCCCCCATCTAGCAGCTGGAGTCTTAGAGATAATGAAATTGTTGAAAGGATGTCCATCTTCTCTAAGAGGTGCTGTCTGAGGAGTTGCAATATAACCAGGTCCTAAACCATTACATTGGATATTATGACCACCGTACTCAGATGCTATATTCTTTGTTAACATCTTTAATCCACCCTTAGCAGCTGCATAAGCGGATACTGTTTCACGGCCTAATTCACTCATCATAGAGCAGATGTTGATAATCTTACCGTGTCCTTTCTTAATCATGCTAGGAATAACAGCTTTAGCCATGATGAAAGGTGCATTTAAGTCAACATCAATAACTTTTCTGAAGTCTTCAGCACTCATTTCAGTCATAGGTATACGTTTGATAATACCAGCATTGTTAACTAGAATATCAATAACGCCTACTTCCTTTTCAATCTTAGCTACTAACTCTTGAACTCCTGCTTCATCAGTTACGTCACAAACATAACCATGAGCTTTAATACCTAATTCTTCATAAGCAGCTAAACCTTTGTCTACTAACTCTTGGCTAATATCATTAAAGCAGATAGTTGCACCTGCCTTGGCATAAGCTGATGCAATAGCAAATCCAATACCATAAGAAGCACCAGTAACTAATGCTATCTTACCTTCTAATGAAAAAGTATTTATAATATTTCCCATAAAATTAATCCTCCTTAATAAAAATTATATATAAATTGAATGTTGACAAAGCTATATTAAACTTGATATTACTTCAACCAACATTTAATTTTTATTACTTTCAACACCATATACTTCAATTTGAGTAAGAGCTGGAAAGGGGGATGGGTCATCTGATTTAATCAGGTTATAAAATTCAAGCCACTCTACTTCCTTTTTATCAAATTGAATAACATGGGGTTTATAGCTTTTCTCCAATTCCCATGTCAATTTAGAACCATCTGAGAAAAGGAAGCTCACTTCCTTCCACCAGTTGTCATGGGGAAAATCTGCTCTGGTATATAATACAATCTTATCGATTAGTACCTTTCTACCAAATTCAAGCCTCATCTTAGCGTCATCCTGTCTATTGATGCCCCAAGATTGATATGGCCAAGGGCCATGGGAGTTATTAACTCTTACACCATCAATGGCATTCCTAGAAGCAAATACCGCTTCTCCTCTTGTCTCCACATTTGCTATGGTATGAGGATAAAATCCATCTGCTTCATGTTGATCCATAACATTACAAGCAAGATTTTTATAAGCTTCGATCTCTTCCTTAGTTGCCACTCTGACCCAAAGTGAATGCAAGTCTCCACAAAAGACCTTGGGTGAATAGGAAATCCTTTTTTCTGCAAATGGTATATGATAAGTAATCTCATTCTTAGTTAAGTAAATAAATGCAGACCCTAGAGCATCATCTACTTGAGCCAGCAAATATATATCCTTTTCTGATGATGTTATAACAATTTTATCCCCTTCTTGATAGGCATGTTTATAAACAAGAAAAACTTCATCTTGATCTATATTCTCAGCTTGAACCTTGCCGTCCTTATTAATTATTTTTAATGATAACTCGACCATATAGGCCCTCCCCCGTTATATCCCCTTTTTATATTATCATTATCTGATATCCTTCATTGCAACATGATCCATGTCGTCAAAGTCTTGGTTTTCACCAGCCATACCCCAGATAAATGTATATGCTCTAGTACCACTTCCTGAGTGAATTGACCAGCTTGGAGAAATAACAGCTTCTTCATTTCTCATAACAATATGTCTTGTTTCTGTAGGCTCACCCATATAGTGGAATACGATAGCATCCTCTGGCATATCAAAGTATAGATATACTTCCATTCTTCTATCATGGGTATGGGTAGGCATAGTATTCCATACACTACCTGGCTTAAGTTTTGTTAGCCCCATAACTAATTGACAACTTTCTACTTGTCCAGGAAGAATGTATTTTGTAATAACTCTATGATTGGATTCTTCTAAGGATCCAAGTTCTGTCTGAACACAATCTTCAGGCTTAATTAATACTGTTGGATATGTCTTATGGGCAGGAGTACTATTAAAGTAGAATTTAGCAGGGTTGTTAGCATCTGCACTGGCAAATGTAATATCCTTAGCACCCATTCCAATATATAATCCAACTTTATTATCTAGCTCATAAACAGTACCATCTACTGTTACGGTACCTTTACCAGCTATATTGATGATACCCATCTCTCTTCTCTGTAAGAAATATTCAGCTCTAATCTCTTCTCCTGCTGTCAATACTAAAGGTTCAGATGTAGGAACTGCTGCACCTACGATAATACGATCAACATGGCTATAAACAGTTTTAATCTCTCCTGCTGTAAATAAATTCTGAATTAAAAATTCTTGACGTAGTCTATCGGTAGTATAATGCTTTACATCTGTAGGTGATGCTGCTGTTCTAATTTCCATTATTAATCTTCCTTTCTTAAATATATTATTTTATAGTATGAACTTTGTTCATTATCTCCATGTTACAATAAAAAACTGAATATTTATAATAATATCATAAACTTAGCATATTTTGAACCCCTATGCTCTTATATACTATATCATATATATACTATATATTGCAAATGATGTAGTCTATAAATATTTCTCTAAGATTGGAGTAGAGCTCCCAGCATAGATATAATACCATACCTTTTATACTATTTCTTGTCTTTTCTTCTTAAAAATATTGATTTTATTGAATTTTGTTGCTATAATCATGGCAGTTTAAATAAGATAAGCCAATATTGAAAGGATTATTGATAATGAAAGAATACAATTCATGCCAAGCTGCAATTGATGCCTGTCTATCAAACAAGCACTTTGCTATTGCTCATTTATATTTCGAAGAAAAAACAATGAATGTTCATATCCATGATTGCTATGAAATATACTATTCAATCTCTGGCGGCAAGCAATTTTTAATAGATAATAAATCTTATAAGATACAGCCAGGGGACCTTTTCTTCATTAATCAATATGAAAGTCATTATATAACTCAAATTGATAAGGAAGAGCATGAGCGTATTGTTATCTCCATACACCCAGAATTTTTACGTGAATTATCCACTGATATTACAGAACTAGATTATTGTTTTAACTACAGAGAGTCTGGATTTAGTCATCGTATCTCATTGGACAAGGAACAACAACAGCGCTTGATGTATTTTATCCATAAAATCACCAGCTTATCCGGATATGGACAGGATGTTATGGAGCGTTCTGTTTTTATTGAATTAATGGTGATGTTAAATAAGATTTTCTATACCCAAAGGCATAGTATTGCGTCGGAAATTTCAGAAGATAATACCATTCAATATCAATATGATCAACAGGTTAATAGTATTTTGGAATATATAAATCAA
>JAAYPX010000065.1 GCA_012519565.1 Clostridiales bacterium
ATCTTGGTGGACATAGAGATTGGTCATAATTCTTCTACTGTATGGATTATTCTTTAAGTCATAGATAACCCGGTCCACTTGATCCATTTCTCCTTCTTTGTAAATATGTTTGACACCCAGTTGATAGCCGTATGCCTTTCCTATGGAGCCATCCTCATCAGCCCAACTATCCCATATATGGCTTTTCAACTCTTTAATATTATTAGATTTTTTCTGCCATATCCATAAAATCTCATCTATACAGCTTTTAAATGCTAACCTTCTTAAAGTTAAAGCAGGAAATTCCTTTGATAAATCGTAACGATTAACCACACCAAATTTTTTAATTGTATATGCATAGGAACCATCCTCCCACTTAGGCCTTACTTTCTCTCCCTCAGTGCTTGTACCGTTTTCCAATATGTCCTTGCACATGGCCACAAATATATGATCTGCCAAACTCATTATTATACCTCCAATTAACTATACATTCTATCTAATTATTGTACCTCATATAAGATATCTAAGCAATGTATAAAAATAATTTAAAAGGGATATTGCAAATGTGATTACATTTTGCAATATCCCAGTATGATTAATATCTATTTATAAGCGTACCAGTTGTTCATCTACAAATTTCTTAATGTTTGAAGCATTTACATATTTTTTAACTAAGCCATCTTTTACTACTACCAAGGTAGGCGCCTGCATGATGCCATAATCCTGAGCTAATTCTGGATGTTCCTCAGCATCAATTACATGGTAGGACATATTTCTAAGGTATTCTTTGGCAATCTGGCAATTGGGGCATGTCTTAGTTGTGAATAGATACATTTCTTCACCATCTACCCCCTGAGCAACTTCCGCCGCTTTTACCTTCAGGCGTTCCTCAACAGCCACTGGCATGGTTCTTGATTTGTCCAAATCATAGATCTTTCTATTCTTATATTCTTGTGCTTTACCATCGTTCCAGTTCTGAACAGGACGATAGTAACCAGTAATTCTACTATACACCTCAGCCGCTTGACCGCAATGAGGGCAGGTAAATTGCTCTCCATCCAGATAGCCATGGGTCTGACATACTGAGTAGGTAGGGGATAATGTATAGTATGGTAATTTATAATTCTCTGCAATGGTTCTAACCAGTTTTGCTGCTGCTTGCCAATCTGGTAACTTCTCACCTAAAAATCCATGGAACACAGTACCAGAGGTATATAGGGTCTGCAATTCATCCTGGGCATCTAAGGCTTCGAAAATATCAGCTGTGTATCCAACTGGAAGATGGGAGCTGTTAGTGTAGTATGGAGTATCCCCCTCATTACCAGCAGTTTTAATATTAGGGAAATGTTTTCTGTCATGCTTAGCCAAACGAAAACTGGTTGACTCTGCTGGGGTTGCCTCTAGATTATACAGATCCCCATACTCTTCCTGATAATCTGCTAGTTTTTCCCTCATAAAGTTTAAGGTTTTCTTAGCAAACTCTTGGGTCTTAGCATCTGTCATATCTTTACCCAGCCATTTTGCATTAAGACCAACCTCATTCATACCAACTAAACCTATGGTAGAAAAGTGATTCTCAAAGGAGCCTAGATAACGTTTAGTATATGGATAAAGTCCCTCTTCTAGTAACTTAGTAATAATGTTTCTCTTTACTTTCAATGAACGGGCAGAAACATCCATCATTCTCTCTAATCTGCTGAAAAATTCTTTCTCATTCTCTGATAAATATGCAATACGAGGCAGATTAATTGTAACAACACCAATAGAACCTGTACTTTCACCAGAGCCAAAGAAACCACCAGATTTCTTCCTAAGTTCTCTTAGATCAAGACGTAGTCTACAGCACATAGATCTTACATCACTGGGTTCCATATCACTATTTATATAGTTGGAGAAATAAGGTGTTCCATATTTAGCCGTCATCTCAAATAGAAGGCGGTTGTTCTCAGTATCTGACCAATCAAAATCACTGGTGATGGAATATGTAGGAATGGGGTATTGGAAACCTCTTCCATTGGCATCTCCTTCTATCATTATTTCGATAAATGCCTTATTAATCATATCCATTTCTTTACAATCTTTATATTTAAAATCCATCTCCTTACCGCCCACTATACAGGGTAGTTCTGCCAGATCATTAGGTACGGTCCAGTCTAAAGTTATATTAGAGAAAGGCGCCTGAGTACCCCAGCGGCTTGGTGTATTAACACCATAGATGAAGGATTGAATACATTGCTTTACTTCTTTATATGTAAGATTATCAACTTTTACGAAGGGCGCTAAATAGGTATCAAAGGAAGAAAATGCTTGTGCTCCAGCCCACTCATTTTGCATAATTCCAAGGAAGTTTACCATCTGATTACATAGGGTTGATAGGTGGCTTGCAGGGGAAGATGTGATTTTACCAGGTATACCGCCTAAACCTTCTTTAATCAGTTGCTTTAGTGACCAACCAGCACAGTAACCTGTAAGCATGGATAGGTCATGAATATGGATATCAGCATTACGATGGGCATTGGCTACCTCCTCATCATAAATCTCTGACAACCAATAATTCGCTGTAATAGAACCTGAATTATGTAGGATTAAACCACCAACTGAATAAGTTACAGTGGAATTTTCTTTAACTCTCCAGTCTTCCTCTTTTACGTAACTATTTACTATTTCTTTGTAATCCAATATGGTCGATTTCATATTACGGATTTTTTCTCTGTTTTTACGATATAGTATATAGGCTTTTGCTACATCTGTATATCCAGTTTCCTCCAATACATGCTCGACACTATCCTGGATATCCTCTACATGGACAAGATTATCTTTAATCTTACCTTGAAAATCAGATGTTACCCTTAAGGATAAGAGTCCAATTATCTCATCTGTATAAAATTTTTCCGTAGCCTTAAATGCTTTAGTAATTGCTTCTGAGATTTTTTTAAGATCAAATTCCACTACTTGACCATCTCTTTTTTCCACATTAATCATATGTAATATCTCCCTTCCCACTGATAATCATATAACTTATTGATTTTTTATAGTCCAAACTTCCAGTAGCTTATCTTATATTACTTATCCATAGGCCTAAATCCTCTACCATCACATAGAGTTTTTTTGGTGTTGGAATTTTATACCGAAAGCCGAACCGCATATATAATACTAGCAGATTAGTATTAGTTAGTCAATATAAAAATACTAGATATATGAATAATTTTCAACCAATCCACAATATCTAGTATCTACATGAGTTCTTTATTACTAGTCAAATTCAACTTATTTTCAAAGACTTTGATAAACTTCCTTGGGAACGTAGGCTTTTATGAAAATTCCCTCCTGCTGATATTCTTCCTCTAACAACTGTCCATATTTTCGGATAACTTGTATCTTACCTGCTTCTTGATAGGAAAATACTCTTTCTATAAGAATTTTTCTTTCATTTAGTATTTTCTCTATGGTTTCTAGCAAAACATCTATATTATTTCCAGTTCTGGCAGATATTTTTACAGTATAATCTGCCCTAAAATCCTTAAGTATCTGCTCTTCATCCAATATATCCTGCTTGTTAAAAGCTGTAACAATAGTCTTATCCTGTATACCTAGCTTGGCCAGGGTCGAGTATACAGTATGCATCTGCTGGTATACATCAGCATTGGAACTATCTACAACATGGAGTATGATGTCTGCATATTTGGCCTCTTCCAAAGTACTTCTAAAAGCCTCTATTAAATGGTGGGGTAGTTTTCTTATAAAACCTACAGTATCTGTTAATAATATCTGCTGCCCACTTTCCAGTGTCAATTTTCTTGTGGTCGGATCCAGTGTAGCAAATAATTTGTCTTCTTCTAAAACCCCTGCATCAGTAAGATAATTTAACAATGTTGATTTACCAGCATTGGTATATCCAACAATCGCCACTACAGGAACCATGTTTTTGCTGCGAAGATTCCTAGCTGTTTGCCTATTCTTCTCAATATCAGCTAATTCCTGCCTCAGTTGGGATATTCTATCCTTAATTAACCTTCGGTCTACCTCTAATTTCTTCTCTCCAGGTCCCCTGGTACCAATACCTCCCCCTAGTCTGGATAAGGAATTTCTTAAACCTACTAGGCGGCTGGATCTATATCTAAGTTGTGCTAACTCTACCTGTATCTTCCCTTCCTTGGTTGTGGCATGATTAGCAAAAATGTCAAGAATTAATACTGTTCTATCCAGCACCTTCATCTGGAGGGCATCTTCGAGATTTCTTAATTGGGCTGGGGATAATTCATCATCACATATGATCCCTGTAGCATCCAATTCCATTGCCAATTGCTTTACTTCTTCTATTTTACCTTTACCTATATAAGTACCAGGATGTATATTTTCTCTATTTTGAATTACTTTTGCCAAAGTTGCAGCTCCTGCTGTATCTGCAAGTTTCTCCAATTCATCTAGGGACGCTTCCGTATCATCATCTTCTGATACAGAAACACCTACCAGTATGAAGCGTTCCACTTCATCTTTAATTTCATATAAATCTGCCATGTCTACCTCTCTTGTATCATTTTTTATCTGCTTCTAATATCTTAATTTCCAACTCTAGTATTTAAGAATTCATTTTCCCTTATTGCCTCCTGATCATTAGGAAACAGCCAAATATAATAGGATAGTTTCTCCTGGGCTTTATCGAACATCCCCAGTTTTTCATAAGCTATGATTTCATTTTTAAGCAAACTTTGCTGGGTAGCAGCATATTGATAAGCGATACCCTGCTCCAAATAATTCAAGGCCTGCTGATACTCACCCATCTTCATAAGACAATAGCCTATATTATTATATACCGTAGGGGATACCCTAGTTTCCTTATCGATGTATTCTTTATAATAGTAAACCGCCAAAGCATAGTCTTTTTTGTTTTTATATATCTCTCCTATATAAAAATACCCTTCTAAAAAACCATCTTCATAACTTTCATTTAATTCTTCTAGTACTGTGTCATAATTACCTTGATAGTAATGGACCTTGGCCAGATTATACTTGTCTTCCTTGGTCTTAATAGCTATTTCACTGGCCTTTTGTAGCACTTTTCTTGCTTCCTCTTCTTTATTATTTTCTATCATTAAATAATATTTATTAAAATAGTGTTCAAAGCATTTGGGCTCTAACTCTATGGCTTTATTACAATTTTCCAAAGCCTTCTCATAATCCCCCATTATTCTATAGATATAAGCTCTTTCACCATAAGCTTTCCCACTATCTTTGTCCATATCTATTATTGCTGTATAAGTCTCTAGGGCCTTCTCATACCATCCTAGAATTTTCAATATATTTCCCTTATAATACAATATATCCATATTCAGTTCTGATAATACAGAAACCTTTAGAGCTAAATCAAATTCCTCAATGGCATTATCATATTGCATTAGATGATAATAAGCAATACCCTTTCCCCTATGTATTCTCTTATTATTTTCTTGTATCTTTTTAATATTTTTATTCATATAAATTTTATCAAATTCGTCAATAGCTTCCTCATATTGTCACAGAGCTATTAAAACCATACCATAGTCAATATAATAATCAGCACGGCTAGGCTTTTTTGCGATGGCCTCTAGTAAACACTCTGCCGCCCCCTCATAGTTACTTTCAGCCAATAGTTTTTTACTTTCTTTGTAGTATCCTCCAGCAGTATTTTTACCACATCCAGATAAAGCAATTATCATTATAAATGCCAATCCATTAAATAGAAGTGCTTTCTTCATACGTAACAACCATGCCTTTCTGCAAACCAGTTTTAGGACACAATCAAACATCTTTATTATTAGATAATTATACCCTAATACGCACTAATTGGCAATAATCGACTAATGTTACAAGCCAGTTTCTTGCCAAATTTAAAGGGGCAGATGCAATATATTGAACGCAACTACCCCTTACATCTTTTATAATGACCTTACTCTCATATTAGAATAATGAAAAGGCTAAAAACAATGTCGATGCTATGGAAGCAACTAAGGTTACAACAGTAATCTGTGTATTAATAGAAGGACCTGCTGTATCTTTGAAAGGATCACCTACAGTATCCCCTACTACACCAGCTTTGTGGGCTACCGAATTCTTACCTCCATGATTACCCGCTTCAATATATTTCTTAGTATTATCCCATAGACCACCGGAATTAGACATATATAAAGCAAAGATCAAGCCACTAACTATATTACCGGTAATAAATCCACCTACCGCTTCAACTCCTCCAACAAAACCTACAACAAGGGTCGATATAATAGCAAATAATCCTGCTGGAATCAATTCCTTTAAAGCGCCATTGGTAGCAATTTCAATACACTTATCATACTCAGGAACAGCTTCAGGTTTTCCTTCTTTTAATCCTATAATTTCATTAAACTGCCGATGTATCTCAGCCACCATACGTTGGGCATTTCGATCTACCCCAAGCATTAACATTGCAGAAAATACCGGAGGTATAGCAGCACCCACCAGTAGACCAAAGAATACGGTAGGATTCATTATATCAAAACCAGATAAATAACTCTCCCCTGCTGCCACTATTCCCATGTCTACTGCTGCCAAATTAACTTCGCTTATAAAGGCCCCTAAAAGTGCAATAACTGTAAGCCCTGCTGCTCCCACAGAGAAACCTTTAGTAATGGCTTTTACTGTATTGCCGGCACTATCTAAGGAATCTGTAATCTCCAATGCTTTATCTCCTAGATTACCCATCTCAACAAGACCACGGGCATTGTCTACTATAGGACCATAGGCATCATTGGAAATAATCATGCCTACTATGGATAACATTCCTACTGCTGACATAGCTATACCAAACATTCCATATCCATCACCTAGATATCTGTCACAAATTACGTAGGATAATAAAGCTGATAAACCTATGCCAACCATAGAAGGTATCGTACTCATAAAACCATAGGAAGTGCCAGACAAGATAGTGAATGCAGGCCCAGATTCACATGCTTTTGCCACCATACGAACAGGTTTCTTACTATCGTCAGTAAAGTAATCAGTAGCAATACCAATAATAGTACCTACCAGTAGGCCAATGGTACTGGCAAACCATATTGGCCATTTTAAGTTAAATACGGCTGTTGCAATTGCCGTTAATATTCCATATATCGCTGTTGTTATATATGTATTCATATTAAGGGCTCTTGTAGGGCTACCACCTTCTCTCATATTAGCTGTTAGCACTCCTATGATCGAGGAAAGCAAACCTATGGCTGCATAACAAAATACCATGGAAGCATTAATAGTACCACCATATACTTTATCTAAGCTAACTGCCATAACTAATGCTGCAGCCATGGATGCAACATTCGAGTCAAAAAGATCCGCCCCCATACCTGCCACATCCCCTACATTGTCCCCTACATTATCTGCTATAACTGCGGGATTTCTTGGATCATCTTCTGGAATTCCAAGCTCTACCTTACCAACCAAATCTGCACTTACATCTGCGGTCTTGGTAAATATACCACCACCAGCCTTGGCAAAAAGTGCCAAAGAACTGGCACCAAAGCTAAATCCTAATAAAGCTGAGGTATCATTGGTAATTACCAGCACTAAGGTAACTCCTAATAAACTGGAGCCTACTACAGCCATGCCCATAACGGCACCGCCTCGATATCCCGACATAAAGGATGGCTTAATTCCTTTAGTCGCTGCTTCCGCTGACTTCATATTAGCTATAGTTGCAATACTAATTCCAACTTTTCCAGCTAATGCAGAGAAAACTGTACCAAAGATGTAAGATAGGGCCATAACAACATTATTCAGAACATCCCCTTTCCAAATTGGCGAAGGAAGGAATAATAAGATTAGTATGGCAGCTACTGCGCTAAATCGAGCTAGGGCCCTGTATTCCTTTGCAAGAAAGGTATTAGCGCCATTTTGAATCAACTTACCTACCTCGGCTATTCTTTGGTTAGAAGATGGCTGTTTTACTACCCACTTATAGAGCCAGAATGCAGTACCGAAAGCTAAAACAGCTACTACGATAGATGCTACTTGATAAAAACTTAATTCCAATTCCAATTGGCTCATCCCCCTTGTTTATATTTGGTTTTATTTGGTTTTTACAACCTTACATATTATGGTATCACTTTTATTAATTTTGTGCAACTATTTAATATAATTTTATATTTTTATGTGGATAAGTACAGATGCATATGGAATATATAAATATTTGCCCCGTTAATTTAACAGGATATTATAATATATATTATAATATGTTGTAAATTATTCATAAATATATGATTAATTTTTTACTTATTCATAATTTCTATATATTGCTGGAATATTCTATCAAATTCTCTAAATAAATGTGTGAAATCATAAAAGACATTGATATGTTTATCAATTGTAAGATATTATAGAATTACTTTTACCTATGGGATTTGCTGCTATTCTTGTTAACTTACATGCATGCACTTGGTGCTAATAATCATGACAAATCGCATCAGTAGTTGCAGGAGGTATTATCATCCAATTAGTTGTCAGTACTATAGGGTAAGGGAGAAGTTTTAATTACGCTTATGGTAAGCTTGCTAACTAAATTAACATCATACTCTTCCGATAACAATGATGAAGAATAGTATAATAAAGTATATTTAAAATATATTCAAAATAGGTACGCAATAATATAGAGTTTAGGCTTTTCTCCAAAATAATCTTTATTATTCAAATTCTGCAAAAAGGCCTAAACTCTGTATTTCTTTCGCATTTTGTAGTATCTATTCAAAAAACATATAATTTATATAAAATTCGTTAAAATCCAAGTCATTGGATAATTGGATTTCTTTTGATTTTGAAATTATATTATTTGCTCTCTTTTCTGCATCTTTATCTACCATATACTTAATAGCTCCAGCCAAGGAGCTATTACCGATGGTCTTAATTTTGCCACGAAATTCTTCAGCTATTAAACCAAGGCGAATCGTCTTATCTATATCCACATTAAAGCCAAAACCTCCAGCCAAATATACAGTTTCTATTTGATCATATGATATATCCGATCGCTTCATAAGGGTTTCTATACCAGCTCTTATGGCAGACTTAGCCAACTGGATCTCACGGACATCTTTTTGAGTAAATACAATGGTTTGCCCTTTTTGATCAACTGCTATAGGATATCCCCCGTCCAAATATTTTTCTTCTAGAAGGCCTGTCTCGTCTATCAATCCCTCTTTAAGCAGCTCAGAAGCAACTTCAATAACTCCTGTTCCACAGAGACCAATTGGCTCCTTATCGCCAATTGTCCTATAGCTGGCAATATCATTATTAATAGTTACATTGCTAATGGCACCATTTATACTACCTACTCCCCAAGAGATATTCCCCCCTTCAAAAGCAGGTCCAGCAGCGGTAGAACATACCCATATCCCATCCTGATTACCGATAGCCATCTCTCCATTGGTTCCTAGGTCAATTAATAGGAGGGGGCTTTTCTGTCTATCAAAGTCGCAAACCAGTAAACCGGCAACTAAATCCGCCCCAACATAGGTGGATATTCCTGGTAATATAATTACTTGGCTGGTTAAAAAATCAGACGAGAATAGTTCATTGAAGGATACCTTAATTGTATCAATATTAACTGGGGTAAAGGGATAAACCCCCAGGGTTTCACAGGAATACCCCATAAGTAGATGAAGCATGGTCGTATTAGCTGATATAACAATCTTACTTAACCGCTCTTTAGGAATTCCTGATGTATGGATTAAATTTCTAATCCCATGATATAAATCATGGATAATAGTATCCCTCAGCATATCCCCTTTTCCTTCAATGGATGCCATCATCCTAGAAACCACATCGGCCCCATAGGCCCTCTGCCTATTCACCCCTGTATAATTGCAGATAATTTTACCACTATTAATCCCGATAAGACTTAAGGCAAGGGTTGTAGTCCCAATATCAATACCTATTCCGTATTCATCATCCTCAAGGTCTTCATTACTCTTATCTTCAGCAGTCTCCCTATCTATCATGGCTCCAACCACTTTAAAATCTGCTTCCTCAGACACTTCTAGGGATATGGTGATTTTTTCTTTTGGATATGCACAGCAGGCTAGGCGATATCCTTTAGCCAGTTGGGCTTCTGATATATACTTTCTATCAGCATCAGTTATATCCAAGTCCCCCTCTAGCACCTGTATCATACACTTTCCGCATCGGCCTTTCCCCCCGCATACTGCACTTAAGTATAACTTATGTCTTACTAGGGCATCTAGAAGCTTTTCATTAGTATCGCAATCAATACTTATCCATTCTCTTCCTCTATTGACAATTATTTCAAATTCGCTTATATTATTCATAGATCTAACCCTCTTCCTTCCTGCAACTTAATTAAAGTTACATTGAAAATCATCCCTCAAGATTGGATTTGAATACTATAATAGTAGCTGATTTTAAGGAAAATGCAAGTATATCATTATATGTTAAGTAAAGGGTATTTTAATAAGTTTTATATCCTTTAAATCTGGCGATAATGCAAAACACTTTGACTGGCAATCCATAGATAAAGCTGGTTCTTATCCTACCCTTAGTTTAATGGAGAATGACTATATAGCTATAGTATATACTATTTTCTGACCTTAATATCGATAAGTAGCTCCTATTCACTCACAAATTTATATAATGATGTATAATAATAATTAATATAGTGGTGAATAGTATTCATAGGAAAAGCAGGACTTTGTCCCCTTATAACTTACCAACCAAATCATATATGGAGGTATCATTTTGAAAGAGAGACATTTTTTCGCTGGCAATAACACTAGTAAAGGTTTCCATAGCTTTTTTGATTATATCATTTCTTCAGAAGAGGCAGAACACATCTATATCTTAAAAGGTGGCCCCGGAGTGGGGAAAAGTTCATTTATGAAAAAATTTATTTCTAGATTCCAAGCCAAAGGATATGATCTAGAATATATTCATTGCTCCAGTGATAATGATAGCCTTGATGCCATTGTAATTCCCTGCCTTAAAATTGCCATGGTCGATGGAACAGCCCCCCATACAATAGATCCTAAGTTTCCTGGAATAATTGACGAGATAATAAATCTTGGACAATTTATCGATGTTACTAAACTGCAAGCTAATAAATTAGATATTTTACAAACTAATAAAGCCAAATCCAACGCCTATAAGAGTGCCTATCGCTATCTGGAATGCGCTAATATAATTATTGAAGAAATTAATTCTATCTATGATAGGGCAACAAATGATCTGAAATTCACCCAAATTGCCAAGGATGTAATCGATAGTATATACAATAGTAAGCCTGTATCTATAAGCGAAAATCTATATAATAAAAGTAATAGTGGTAAGCAAGGTTATCTAAGGAAACTATTTTCAGATGCTATTACAGCAGATGGCTATATCAGCTTTATAGATTCTCTTTGTAAAGGAAATAGTGTCTGGATGATTGTTGGGCAAAATACCAATTATGTATCAAAGCTTTTGGATAGAATTGCAGGAGAAGCTCTTAAGAGAGGCCACTTAGTGGAGGGCTTCTACAGGCCCCTTAACCCCGACAAACTGCAACATATCTTAATTCCTGAATTAAACCTAATCTTTAGAAGTAGTGACAAACCAATTGAAGGAAGCTTTGATGAAGTAATAGATCTAAATCCAATTATAGATATAGAAATATTAAATTCATATAAAATGTATATAGAAAACAATCTGGAACTTTATGACATAATGCTTGAAAATGCCTATAGCAAATTACAGGATACAAGAAAATATCATTCTATCTTAGAGAATTACTATGTTAAAAGTATGGATTTTAATGGTGTTGATGCTTTATTTGATAGATTATTCCCAGACCTTAAAATATAGCTCTATGTATTAACCTAGAATAGGGGTTGTTGCAAAATTGCGACAGCCCCTAGTTATTTTGTAAGATCCTCTGGTAACATTTATCTATTAATTTAATATTATATATTGACAATTGAGTAGTCATTCAACTATAATAAGGCTAACAGTTGAATGGTTGTTCAATCGTTCAACTAAATTAGGGTAAAAGAGGTGAAACTATGTTAAAGGACGAAACTACTGTTGCTTGTGATTGCGAAGTTATCCACGGTGATTTAGTAGAGATGGTAAAATCACAGATGCCTATAGAAGATGAATTATATGATCTGGCAGACTTTTTTAAAGTGTTTGGGGATAGTACTCGAATTAGAATTATGTGCGCCTTGGACCATAGCGAGATGTGTGTCTGCGATTTAGCTGTATTACTCAATATGACTAAATCAGCTATATCGCATCAATTAAGATCCTTAAGGCAAGCAAATTTAGTTAAATTTAGAAAAGAAGGTAAGGTAGTTTATTATTCTCTAGCCGATGACCATGTTAAAGAGATATTTGAAAAAGGTCTAGAACATATCAGAGAATAGATATTTTTGCATATTATCTGCCTATGATTGCAGGAATAAGACAATAAAAGTATTTAATGAAAGGTTAGGTGCTTATATGAAAAAAGTATTTCGTTTAGAAGGTTTAGGATGCGCCAATTGTGCTGCTAAAATGGAAAAGGCTATTAATAAGATAGATGGTGTTAAGGAAGCTACAGTTAATTTTATTACAACAAAATTAATTATCGAGGGCGATGATGATAAGATGCAGTCCATCATTGCAGAAGCAGAAAAAATTGTTAAAAAAATCGAACCCGACACAGTATTGAAAAAAGCGTAAAGGGGTGAAGCCATGTGAGAAAACGCTTATGGAGAATTATTATTGCTTTCTTTATACTAGTTATAGCCATATTAGTTAATGCTATATATTTGCCTTCAGATCTTAAATGGATTGCATTTGCTTTATATTTAGTTAGCTACATAATAGTAGGCTATGATGTTGCCATAGATGCTATTAAAAATATAATTAACGGTAATGTATTTGATGAGAACTTTTTAATGTCCATCGCTACCATTGGGGCCTTTTTTATCGGTGAATATGCAGAAGGTGTGGCTGTGATGCTCTTTTATCAGATAGGTGAATTATTTCAAAGTCATGCTGTTAACAATAGCCGTAAATCCATCTCCTCTCTAATTGAACTTAGTCCTGATTATGCCAATGTTAAGAAAGGGGAAGAATTAATTCAATTAGAGCCCGATGAGGTTAATGTAGGGGATATTATAGTTATAAAACCTGGTGAAAAAGTTCCCTTAGATGCTAAAGTTATAGAGGGAGTCTCTATGTTAGATACTTCTGCCCTCACTGGGGAATCAGTACCTAGAGAAGTGGAAGTTGGCCATGAAATTTTAAGTGGCTGTATCAATATGAACGGTGTAATCACTGCAGAAGTTACTAAAGAATATAGAGAATCTACTTTTAGCAAAATACTTGATCTAGTAGAGAATGCCACCAGCAAGAAATCTAAATCAGAGCGTTTTATAACAAAATTCGCCAGATACTACACACCAGTGGTCGTTATTATAGCTGTTATATTAGCTATTCTTCCTCCCTTACTTATAGATGGGGCAACTTTTAGCGACTGGATATATAGGGCCCTCTCATTTTTAGTTGTATCCTGCCCTTGCGCTCTGGTGATCTCTATTCCCTTAAGTTTCTTTGGCGGGATTGGGGGCGCCTCTAAAAAGGGTGTCTTGGTGAAGGGAAGCAATTATCTTGAAGCTTTGGCCCAAGCCGAAACCATAGTATTTGACAAGACTGGAACTTTAACCAAAGGTAGCTTTAAAGTTTCGCACATCCAGCCTAGCGGGGAAGTAAAATACTCTAAAGAAGAGCTACTGGAACTTACCGCTTATGCAGAGAGCTATTCCAACCATCCTATCTCTAAATCATTACAAAAGGCATATGGCAAAACAATAGATAATAGCCGTATATCAGATGTTGAAGAGATATCCGGTCATGGTGTTACAGCCCAGGTGGATGGAAAATTAATAGCTGCTGGTAATACGAAATTAATGGATAGGCTGAGTATCCCTTATTCTCCAGTTGATGAGAATGGCACAATTGTTCATCTTGCAGTAGATAATAAATACGCTGGATATATTGTAATATCCGATGAATTAAAAGAAGACGCCCTATCGGCAATAAAATTGCTCAGACCTCTAAACATCAAGAAAACTGTTATGTTAACCGGGGATGTTAATAAGGTAGCTAAGTTTACAGCCGACAAACTGGGTATTGATGAAGTTTATTCAGATCTCCTCCCAGGAGATAAAGTTGATAAACTGGAAGAACTACTATCTAAGTTAGATGCAGATAAAAAGCTAGCCTATGTAGGGGATGGAATAAACGATGCCCCAGTTCTAGCCAGGGCTGATATAGGCATAGCAATGGGAGGATTAGGTTCAGATGCTGCTATTGAGGCTGCTGATATTGTTATAATGACTGATGAGCCTTCTAAAATTGCAACTGCCATAAAGATAGCTCAAAACACTTTAAAAATTGCCCAGCAAAATACCATCTTTGCCATCGGCATTAAAATATTAGTTTTAATACTGAGCGGTGCAGGATACGCCTCTATGTGGGCTGCAGTATTTGCCGATGTAGGAGTAACCTTTCTAGCTATACTTAATGCCTCCAGGGCCCTTAGGGTAAATCATCTATAGTTTATGAATTTTTTATAAGGGTAGTTGCAAAACACAATTGGATTTTGCAACTACCCTTATATATCATATTAGGTCATGTAAGGCTACATTACAGGCTTTCAATTCCTACTACTTCATAGCCCACTTCTTCTATGATTGACCTAATTTCTTCATCCTTAATATCTTTGGTCGCTTCTAATCTGGCTGTTTTTGTATCCAAATCCACCTCAGCACTCACTACACCTTCTAATTCCTTTAGTGCTCCTTTTACATGGTTGACACAATGTCCACAACTCATTCCTTCTATTAATATCTTTTTCTTCATATTCTCTCTCCTTTTTATATCACTAATTTTTGATAACTTACCAATATTAATTACCTTATAAATTTACAATTAACCGCTTAAGTAAGCCTATAGTAATGGCATAATAATTAAATTTCAATCTTAGTTTACTGGCTTAAATCTCTTTAATCTTAAAGCATTTGTTACCACCGATACAGAGCTTAAACTCATGGCGGCCCCCGCAAACATCGGGTCCAGAAGTGGTCCTCCAAAGATGTATAGCATTCCCATGGCTACTGGTATACCTATGGTGTTATAGGCAAAGGCCCAGAAAAGATTTTGCTTTATATTTCTTATTGTACTTTTACTTAACTGTATAGCAGTAGGTACATCCATTAAATCACTTCTCATAAGAACAATATCAGCTGATTCCATAGCTACGTCTGTACCAGAACCAATTGCTATACCTATATCTGCTTGAGCCAAAGCAGGTGCATCGTTAATCCCATCACCAACCATGGCAACCTTTCTTCCTTCATCCTGCAGTTTTTTAACTTCGCTGGCCTTATCCTGAGGCAATACCTCCGCTAAAACCCTATCAATCCCTACCTGTTTAGCAATTGCCTCCGCAGTTCTTTTGTTATCTCCAGTTATCATAGCTACTTCTATCCCCATCTTATGCAATAATTCAATAGCCTTCTTACTGTTATCCTTAACTGTATCGGCTACCGCAATAATACCAGATAGACGCTTATCAATAACAATATACATGGGTGTCTTACCTTCAGCGGCTAACTTATCTGATGTCTCTGCTAGTTCTTCCAATGATATATTATTTTCAACTACTAACTTTCTATTACCTAATAAAATATGCTGATCTTCAATAGTAACTTCAATACCATGGCCCGGTATAGCATTAAAATTATCAGCCCTTTTTAAGGTCAGCCCCCTATCTTCTGCTCCCCTAACAATTGCTTCACCTAAAGGATGCTCAGAGCCTTTTTCGGCTGAAGCAGCTAATTGAAATAACTCTTCTTCATCAATTCCATTAGCTGCAATTATATCCGTAACTTTTGGTTTTCCTTCTGTAATGGTTCCAGTTTTATCAAACACGATTGTCTGTACCTTATGGGCAATCTCTAAAGCCTCACCACTTTTAATAAGTACTCCATGCTCTGCTCCCTTACCAGTTCCCACCATAATAGCTGTAGGTGTGGCTAGTCCAAGGGCACAGGGACATGCAATTACTAGAACAGATATAAAAATAGTTAGGGAGAAAATTGCTGACTGGCCGCCTATGAAATACCAGGCTAAACCACCTAATACTGCCAGTACAATAACAATAGGAACAAAATATCCAGAAATTACATCCGCTAATTTTGCTATTGGTGCCTTTGAGCCTTGGGCATCCTCTACTAATTTAATAATTTGAGCCAAGGCTGTATCCTTACCAACTTTAGTGGCTCTATATCGTATAGAACCATTCTTATTAATACTAGCTCCTATAATAGGATCCCCTGGATGCTTCTCTACTGGTATACTTTCACCGGTTAACATGGATTCATCTACCGATGTCGTCCCCTCTACCACTGCTCCATCCACAGGCATCTTGTCCCCAGGCTTTACCACAATAATATCTCCTACTTCAACCTCATCAATTATGATCTCTACTTCCCTGTCATCCCTTATAACGATAGCAGTTTTAGGAGCAAGCCCCATTAACTTCTTGATTGCTTCTGAGGTTTTACCTTTGGACACAGTCTCTAAATACTTACCCAATGTAATTAGTGTCAAGATAACTGCTGCCGATTCAAAATATAGCTCATGGGCATAGCCATGGTCACCGCCAGCAATTTTAACCGTTGCAAAGATACCATAGATAACAGCGGCTGAAGTACCGATGGCTATTAAAGAATCCATATTAGGGCTTCCCTTAAACAAGGTTTTAAAACCAATTGTATAATAGCGATATCCTACTATTACCACCGGTAAAGTTAAGATCAACTGGGTCAAGGCAAAGGCTAGGGGGTTTATCCCTGGATCTATAAAACTTGGTAGGGGCAAGCCAACCATATGCCCCATGGATACATAAAGTAGTGGGACTGCAAATATGGCGGATACAAGGAATTTAAACCATAGGGCCTTTCTTTCCCTCTCCTTATTATCCCTATCAGCATCCTCAATTACTTCCTCTTCAAGGGCCTTATATCCAGCCTGTTCTATAGCCTTTTTAATATCTGATAACCTAACCATAGAAGCTTCATAATTTATACTTAATTTTTCTGTAGCCAGGTTAACATTTGCTTCTGTCACCCCGTCTAGTTTTCTCGTTACCCTTTCTACCGCTTTAGCACAGGCGGCACAGGTCATTCCCTCTATCTTTAGGCTTTTATTAACTGTATCATCTATGGCCTTATAGCCAGCTTTCTCTATAGCCCCCTTAATATCTTCCAAAGATACCTTAGCATGGTCAAAATCTATATTCAGCTTTTCTGTAGCCAGGTTAACATTTGCTTCTGCTACCCCATCTAGTTTTCTCGTTACCCTTTCCACTGCTTTGGCGCAAGCGGCACAGGTCATTCCCTCTATCTTTAAGCTTTTATTAACCAAACCTTATCCCTCCTTATAGAAACAAGCTATAATAAATTTTAATTATATTATAGGCAATTGTTACTTTTATTTTTAATAACACATATACCCCCAGGGGGTGTATGTATATTTTATATTAGTTCATTTAATATGTCAAATATTTTATTATTGAATTAGGAGGGAGATTTAATTACCAATATGTAATTATAACTAGATATTAAATGAATTATACAAGCACAAAGCCCCATATCCTAATAATCTATTAGGATATTCTCTTTCTATCCTTAGCTGCCTGGCTCCATTAATAAGATAGGCCTTTAGCTTTTCTCCATACATATATGGATCATTATTTCTTAATATTCCCCATTCCATCAGCAGGGCCGCACTACCTGTTACAAAAGGAGTCGCCATGGAAGTCCCAGATCTTATGGTATAGCCTCCCCCTGGTGAGCAAGAATTGATATTAACCCCAGGGGCTACAAGATCTGGCTTGATTTCATTATTTCTGGTATATCCCCTGCCAGAGAAGGGGGCCAAGCTATCGGTAAAAGCATTATAGGCCCCAACAGAAATAGCCCTAGAGGCTGTTGAAGGTATAGTAAGGGTCGTGTATTCAGAGGCCAATAAGAATCTTGTTCCTGGATTATTAACCCCACCTGAAGGTAACCACATATCATAATTCCCAACGACTATCCTCTCTGGCACCAGTTCTATTCTCCAAACCCCAGAATCAATGTAATTATTTACTGGAATAAATTCAATATATATCTCTTGTAGGGGATTATATGGGGTCGGATCCCCATAATACAGAAATATTTCTGTCTGCCCTACTCTAAATTGCTGAGTTCCCAGTATTCGGGGAATTGGTCCAACTCTAGTACCATTGGGTGCTACAATAACAATATCAAAATGATCATAGAAATTCTTCCATATCTGGAGATTGAGTGAAAACTCAAAAACATCTACAGCAAATTCAACTATAGTATTGGCACCCATATTTACAATACCTTGGGCATGGTTTCCTGCTGCCCCTTCATTGCCAGTACCTATTACAATACTGGTTCTTCCTATATTAGCGGCATCATTAATATAACTTTCCAGTAGTGTTCTTCCTGTATGGGAACCATAGTTATTACCAAAACTAATATTGATTGCCAGAGGCGCTCCCATGCTTATGGCTGTACGGATTGCGAATTCTATTCCCTCCATTAACTGGGTTGTTCTTGGAAAGGAATTACCTACAGACGATCCCAGCTTAACAACTATCAATTCAGCTTGGGAGGCAACCCCTCGATACCTTCCATTACTGGCCCGGCCGTTTCCAGCAGCTATTCCAGCCACATGGGTACCGTGTCCTGAGAGGTCAGTACTAGGTACAATATCCAGTCGCTGAGGCATGGGAGTAGCCAAAGCCTCGTTGAGCATTTCCCTTGTATAAAGGGTACCTGTTACAAATCCTTCAGGGGGATTGCCAGGGATAGTTTGATCCCAAAGGGCAATAATTCTTGTAGTTCCATCTTCATTACGAAAGTCCGGATGGCTATAGTCAATCCCCGAATCAATAATAGCTATTAAGATTCCTTCTCCAAATAAGTTATAGGGATTGGCTTGTAAGGGATTAATACAGGAAGCTGTTCTTCCCTCCACCACTTCATAAAATAATCTCCTAGGTTTTTCAATAAATTCAATCTCCTCAAATTCTGAAAGCAGGTAAATCTGATCCTCTGGTATTGTTAATATGGCATAGTTATTACTTAGTTCTACAACCAATACATTTAACTCGGCCCGTACACGGTCTAGACTACCACTATACTTTACAATTAACTCCCATGTATTGGTTTCAGGTGAATAACCCACTTCTAAATCCTGTGATCTTTCCCTAACTGTTTCTGGCACTTCAAGAGCTAGATTCAATTCATTATCTATCTTACCATCGGGCATAAAATTACCTCCCAGGGCATATTTGCTTAATGCATTATATGCCCTAGGAGGTATACTTTATTGCTAATACTTACTATTTAAATTTCTATTTTAATTCTCATTGGAGGACTACTTATCCTATTCTATATTCTCTTTAGCAGAAGCTGATGCCAGTTCACGATACTTTTCCTTTTCAGCAGACATCTCTTCTACCGTCTTTGGCTTTAGTGTAAAACCTTCTACAGGTCTATAGGGTACTTTCCTAGTTTTCATCCTTTCTTTTACTTTTGGAATCTCTTTGGCATACTACTATAGTAAAACTATCTAGTTACCTTTACCTTTTTCATTAAACCAGACTCATCAAATTCTATAGGATCCATACAGACCTCCCTATGATAGCCCTCTTCCCCTGGATATCGACCTAAAGGGGTGGAGAATCTATGATAAATCATATAATACTCGTCCTTACCATTTTCTTTAAGAATGGTATGATGGCCTGTCCCCAATACATCTATACTAGGATCTTTCTCCAACACAGCATACTTATATTCAATAGGCCCAAATAAGCTATTGGATATACCATAATTTATATGATAGTTTTCACTTCTGGTATCATCACAAGACCAAGTGAAATGATATATACCATCTCTTTTTACCACCATTATAGCTTCCCTAAAATCATAGGCTCCCTCTATCTCTCTCATGGTTTCAGCTTGGATACTTACCATATCCTCATTAAGAGTAACAATCAAAGGATGCCCGTTACCAAATAGCATATAGGCACTTCCATCATCTTCTATATATATAATAGGATCAATAACTTGATGAACCTTTAAATTGGCCTGGCTTACTATCTCTGGGGTAAGTAGTGGCTCATCCATGGCTTTAAAAGGTCCTGTTGGACTATCCGCCACTGCCACACCTATACAAGACTGGCCGTCTGGTCTCTTGGCACAGAAATAGTAGTAATACTTACCGTTTTTTGTGGCTATAGCCGGTGCCCATGCACAGGAGGTAGCCCATGGCACATCATCGGTGGCAACATCAAGAATTTCCCCTTCATTCTTCCAGTTGATTTTATCCTTAGAGGAAAATACATGGAACTTTGTCCCAGACCAGTTGGTAAAACCGTCGCTTGTTGGATATATGTAATAAGTATCTCCAACCTGTAAAACATCAGGATCCGCATATAACCCTTTCAGAATTGGATTCTTGCTATTGTATTTATCAGTTAATGCTTGGTACTCTTCTTCTGTAATATTTAAGATAGAACCGTGTCTTTTCATAGTATATCCCATATGGTACTCACTAGAATCCAATGTTCTGAAATTACCACTGGATAAATCCTCTGAAATCAAGGGCATATATCCTCCTCTGGTTGCATATTGATCAACCATTAGACACCACTTATCTTCATTATTGAATTTAAAAGCTGCTGGCCCTTCTAGTCCATAAATGCTTTCTAACTCAGGCGCTTCCACTGGTATAAAAGGTCCATTAACTAAATCCTTGCATTTATCTATTCTAATATTTTTAGTGGTCTCATCTTTAGATATACGATAATAATAGCCACCATCTTCAACAATATCTGTATCAATTACGTGATTCTCACGTTCAATATACTTCTCAGCTTTGGTAAAGGTTTTGAAATCCTTAGTTCTTGAATAATATATTCTCTGTTTTGCCTCTTCATCATCAGCTTCTTTAACCATAGAAGCCCAGAACACAAAATAATCATTGTTATTACGATCATAAATTGCTTCTGGAGCCCATACGCAACCTGCCTCAGGAATACCAACCTCAACCAACCTAGGCTCAGACCAGTTAACTAAATCTGTAGACTCCCATACTAAAATAGAGCGACTTCCTTCATATTGCGCTACACCCCAGCCTTTCTGACTGGCAATACGTAAATCTGTAGCTATAATATAGTATTTATCACCTTGGGGTGAACGTATAATAAATGGATCTCTGGCACCCTTTTCTCCAATAGAAGATGTAAGGACAGGCCTACCAGAATTTAAATCATTCCAATGTAAGCCATCTCTACTTATGGAGAAATATACTTGTTCCCCAATATCATGCTCACCGGTAAAATGTACAAACAGATATCCTGTATAATTTTTCTTCATTCTTAACCTCCGTGCCTATGTAATATTTTACAGTTCACATTATAAAGTATTCACAAGATTTTATCAACTAAATGTGAACTATATAAGAAACACTTTATATAATTTTAATTTTTTCTGTTATTTTTCCACAAAAATACTTTCTGTGGTACTACAAACACTAACATAATACCAAAGGCAATGGCTAGTGCTATACTTATGGTTTCCACACCTTTATATCCAGCCTTATACATTTCATTGGAAAATAAATAATAAGCTGTATAATAAATCCCTGCCCCAGGTACCAAAGTGAAGATACCGGAGATTAGAAAAATAGTAACTGGTATTTTTCTATTCACTGCAAACAATCTTGATATTATAGTAATTACAATAGAGGCGACAAAACTGGCAAATACAACAGATGATAAGGATGAATAAACAATTAAATAGAAAAACCAACCTATTGACCCTGTCAAACCACAATAACCAAATTCCTTATAAGGCACATTAAATAGTAAGGCAAAAGAAACCGTTGCTATAAATGCCACCAATATTTGTATAATCATAAGAAGCACTCCTTCAGCTAAAAGTTCAAAAAATCATATTCCAGACCCACAAGACAACACTAACACCAACTGCAATGCTTATACCAACCATAAGGGTATCAACCAGATGGATTGTTCCCGCCATATAATCTCCATTAAAAAAGTCCCTTACTGAGGTGGTCAGTGCCACCCCAGGAACCAAGGTGATAATAGAACCTATAATTATATTATCTAGGCTATTCCCCATACCCAAGCTAAATAATATTAGGGATATTAAGGTCACCCCAGCACTACCAATAACTATCTTAAGGACTTTGGGAAACCCCTTTCGTTCTGCAAATATTATAAAAATATACATAAACAAGCCAGCTATAAAGGATACTATGCTATCATACAAAGTTCCTCCCAGTAGATAGCCAAAGGCCCCACTCCCCAGGCCAGCAAATAAGACTCTAATATAATCTGGCGGCACTGCTATTACAGCAATTTTCTTTAATTCTTCATAGGCCTGATCTACAGTATACTTTCCGACCTCTATTTCACGGGATAATTGATTGACCGCAGCAACTCTGCCCAGATTAACAGTTCCAATAGGTATATGTTTTATATGGGTTGAAAAGGAATTTCCATCCAAACTTATTGTTATAAATATTCCATTGGAAACTGCATATACATCCACACTATCAGCTCCATAAGCCTTAGCTATTCTAATCATAGTTTCTTCAACCCGAAAAATCTCTGCCCCATTATGAAGTAATATTTCCCCAGATTTCATTACCGTCTTAATTACTTTTTCCTTTTCATTTGTATGACTAATCATCATCACTTCATTCCTTTCGAATTACCCAAAGTCCAATAGAAATTAATATAATTTTATAATAATTATAACCTAATTATATATTTTTAATGATTTTTGCCAGCAGATTTATTCCTCTTAGTCTTATTCTGTCATATTTCAATATAATTTTATAGTATTTGTCGCAATTTGATTTATATTTGCATATTATATAGCAGGTTTCTATTTGTATAGAAAGCCCTAGACTATAATAAAGGAGGTACTCATATGTCTTGTCTATTAAGGGAAATATGCAGACATGAAGGTGAAACAGTCACTATTTTTACTGAAAGTGGTGGAGCTTCAGGCTGTGGTTTCACTGGAGTTCTACTGAGCGTTAACGAATGTTTTGTTAGACTCCTTACCAGAGAAGGTTCCGCTCCAGCCTCTCCTTTGATCGGGCCTGATTGCAGAAATGATTTTTTACCAGATGGTCGCCATGACTATAATCATCATCATCAATTTAGATTAGGTTCTGTATGTGATATACCGATCAATAAGATTGTATCTTTCTGTCATAATGCTATTTAATAAATAATTTGCTTTATTTTGTATCTTTATGTCACATAGGATAGGATTAAGTCATATTATATACTAACCGACATTCTAGTACTTTTAGCGCTATTTATATCGTATCTAAGTTAATCACACGCTCTAATTTAAGACTATAATAAGGAGGAAATAACATGGCATGTAATTGTGGTTTTAATAGTAACCCAAGTTTCGTAAGGCATATCTGCCGCTTTATAGGCGAAACTGTTACTGTATTTACTGAAAGTGGCGGAGCTTCAGGTTGTGGCTTTACTGGGATATTAATCTCTGTAAATTCTAATTTCATAAGATTAGTAAATAGGCAAGGTTCAGCACCTGCTTCTCCTTTAATAGGACCTGATTGCAAAGATGATGAATACGGCTCCAAAGGCTGTGGTGGTGGAGTAGGTAATTTAGGTTTCCATCACGATCACAGAGGAGTAGGCTCTGTTTGTGACATTCCTATTAGACAGATCGTTGCATTCTGCCATAATGCTGTTTAATGCATTTTAGCCTTGAAAAAAGGCGGTCATTTATATTAGGGTTATAAGTCCCTATAATTTGGGGACTTATAGCCCTCTTATGTATAGACAGCCTCTTTTATATTTATAGATTGATTATTTTATTACCTATATATGGGATGTTATTAGTTCCATCTCTCCATTTAACTCATAACTTCCATAATTATATGGTATAATGAAATGGTCGCCCTTTTTAAGGGGAATACCATCTATTTCCCCTTTACCTTCTATTACACTTACATTTAAGAATAATTTATTTTGTTCAAAGATATGTCTGCCATGGATCTTGATTTTTGATACTGAATAGTATTGGTTTTGAATTAATTCTTCCACTTCACAGGTATCAAACCTGGTAATCTTACCACCTACTTTGGCATCAACATGGGGACATCGAATCACATCTATGCTTTTATCTATATGTAGCTCCCTTGGTTTTCCATTATCTAACCGGTCATAATCATATAAGCGATAAGTTATATCACTGTTTTGCTGGGTTTCCAGAATTAGAGTCCCTTTTTTTATAGCATGTACAGTTCCCGGATCTATCTGCAGGAAATCTCCCTTTTTAATGGATCGAAGGCAAATAAGATCTCTCCACTGCTTTCTCTCAATCATTTCTTTTAATTCCTGCTTACTTCTGGCATTATGTCCTATAACAATCTCTGCATCCTCATCGCAATCTAATACATACCAGCATTCAGTTTTCCCTAAAGAGCCATTTTCCTTTACTTTGGCATATTCATCATCTGGATGGACTTGAATACTTAAATCATCTCTGGCATCAATGATTTTAACCAAAAGCGGAAACCTATCCCCCGGAATATTGCCAAATAGCTCCCTATGGTTTTCCCAAAGCCAACTTAAACTTTTCCCTCTAAATTCACCATTTTTAATTATACAGTCACCATTTCTATGGGCACTAATAGCCCAGCATTCCCCTGTATTATCATTAGGGATATTGTAACCATAATTTATGGCTAATCTATTTCCTCCCCATATCATAGATTTAAAAACTGGTTCCATAAATAATATATTGTTCATAGACTACCCCTCATTTAATCATTAGTAGATTATCTCATATGTACCTATACTCTTATTATATAAATATAAGCCCTATTAATCAACTTTTATTGTAGGCTTATTATACTTATCACACATAGCTGTAATCTTCTTGATAGTAATGGTTTTCATATTTTTTATAGTATTTACCATAGTACTTATAGCTACTACTTTTTTCATCGACTTTA
>JAAYPX010000005.1 GCA_012519565.1 Clostridiales bacterium
AAATGTGTGCTTAGCTCAGCTGGATAGAGCGTCTGGCTACGGACCAGAAGGTCGGGAGTTCGAATCTTCTAGCACACATTTAAAATATTGAAAAAGCTGTTGCAATTATGTGCAACAGCTTTTTTAGTACAAAAAATAGTATTTAGCAGATGGATTAAAATAATAAATAGTGTTAGAATAGATTCAGAGATAAGCTAAAGCTGAGTAAACTAAAGTTTTAGAAGCTAACCGTAGAATGCTTAATTACAATTTGTAAAAGAGTAAGTAGTTTATATCTACCGAAAGGAGAATGGATATGTATAAAGCTAATGATACCAGATATGAAGAGATGGAATATTTACGCTGTGGCAGAAGTGGTCTATTAATGCCTAGAATTGCTTTGGGATTATGGCATAATTTTGGTTCAGTTGATTCTTTTGAAAATCAAAAAGCTCTAATATTTAGAGCTTTTGATAAGGGGATTACGCACTTTGATCTAGCCAATAACTATGGACCAGTACCTGGTTCTGCTGAAGAGAATTTTGGCCGTATTTTAAGTAGTGATTTAAAACCCTATCGTGATGAATTGGTCATATCAACAAAGGCTGGCTATGAGATGTGGCAGGGGCCTTATGGCAATTGGGGCTCTAGGAAATATCTAATCTCAAGTTTAGATCAAAGTCTAAAACGCATGGGTATAGATTACGTAGATATATTTTATCATCATAGACCAGATCCTAATACACCTTTGGACGAAACTATGGGTGCTTTATCGGATATTGTACGTCAAGGAAAAGCATTATATGTCGGACTTTCAAACTATAATACAGAGCAAACTAAGAAGGCTGCAGCCATATTGAAGGCCAATGGTACACCATTATTAATACATCAACCGCGATATAATATGTTAGATCGCTGGGTAGAGAAGGAAGGTTTATTGGACGCATTAGAAGAGATAGGCGCAGGTTGTATATGTTTTAGTCCCTTGGCTCAAGGCATTTTGACAGATAGGTATCTACATGGAGTACCAGAGGACAGTAGGGCCAAGAGAAATCACTTCTTAAAAGAGGCAAGCATAACAGAAGACGTATTATCTAAGGTAAACAAGTTAAATCAAATTGCCAAAGAAAGAGGTCAAACACTGGCTCAGATGGCTCTATCATGGGTTTTAAGAAAGGATCGCGTTACTACTGTATTAATAGGAGCCAGCCGTGTTGAACAGATAGACGATAATGTAAAAATTATTGGTAATTTAGCATTTACTGATAATGAATTAGAAGCTATAGAAAAAATTCTGGCAGAATAAATTAATAGATTTTGTAACAGCCTATCCCATTCGCCAAAGCTTGATGTGCAAGGTAAAGAGTTCCTCTTATAAAGAGTTTCGCAAGCTAAATAATTTTGCAAGCGAAACTCTTTACTTATAGTAAAACCATATTAAAAGCAAGGTTTACTTGGAATTAATAGTATGTTAGAATAGTTATAAAAAATGCGAAGGGAGGGTAAATAACAGTTGTTAAAATCTTATAAATACTTATAAATATGTGTTGCCTTTATAACTTTTAATGATAGAATAATATAAAAAACACAAAGGAGTAATGTAACATGAGTAAATATTATTCTATCAA
>JAAYPX010000006.1 GCA_012519565.1 Clostridiales bacterium
AGGAAGCATTACGACCTTATTTAAGGATGATATGGGAACAGCTAGAAAGATAATGAATCAGATAGATGAGATTAAGCGGAATTCAGAAGAGATTGCATGATGAAAGCTTATATAGAAACTTGATTATAAAAAGGTAGGGCTAATAATGGACATACTAACCAAAGACTTAGTGAATATGCGATCTTTGTGTGAAAAGAATCAATCTCTAGATAATTGGGAAATGGCCTTTGAGGATATAGCTTGGAGATATGGACATAGTTCGAACCTAATGTATGAAGTTTTTAAATTGCTTTTAGAAGAGGGGAAGATACCTACTATATATCAGAAACCACTATTGTTTCAAATATATATAAATTATAATGTGGACAAATCATTTGTAACCACACTTAAAAGGATTCTTAAAACAGAGACCAAGGATCAAAAAGAAGCAAGAATTCTACATTTCACAGATATGTTTAGAGAAAAAATTGATAAAAATCTTAATCTTACAGTATTTCGAGGAATTTATAAAAATCCCTTTAGAGGTAGAGATATTGGACAAAGCCTTGATTTGTCAAAAGCTATAAGCTTTACTATAAACAAAGGGATTGCTGAAAAGTTTGCTGCTAGATTTGTTCCAGAAGAAGCAAAGGTTATTACTGCAAAAGTACCAGTAGACAAAATACTTTTGTACAATAATGATAGGGGAGAGGAAGAGGTTGTTATTATTCCTCTAAGCGCAAAGGAGCGTATGAATCTTGATATAACAGAAGAAATAATATCAGTAGATGAATGGATTAAGAGGCAAAACAGCTAAAGAAGATAACAAACTTAATAAATATAATATGGTATATAATTGAGATAAAATAGAAAGGATTGTAAGAGTGAAAACAATCCTTTCTATTTTATTATAAGAAACAACATATATATTTAGATTTAGAGAAGATGCAAAAGATGTACAAAAATAGAAAATATTGTTATAATACCTCTAATAATATAAAAATAAAGATGATCATATGTGATTAGTCAGGAGGTATGAAATGAATCTAAACACAAAAATACGTTTTATTATAGCAATAATCTATTCTATAGCATCTTATGTTGTGTTAGGCTCTGTTACAGGTATTTGGTATATTAAGGCGGGTAATGAGAGTGCTTGGCTTGTAACTATAGTGGGATATTTTATATATGAACTGCTTTCTGTTTTTTATTTTGTAAAACCACAAGATACATTAGCAACATCAATATCTACAATTTTATTATTAGTAACACTAGATACAGAGGGTGTAAGCAATAATTCAATAATAATCAAAAATATTGGATTAATACTATCATTAGTGGCATTACTAACCTCAATTATAAATATTTATTTAAATAAACAGGATGTATATCCAAGAATCAATAGGACAACATATGTGATATGTCAATACATAGGAAGTGGAAAAGTTCTGTTCTTTCCAGTTCTACTATTTTGTAGCATTGCTTATTATAATACAAATACGGTTAATTATAATGCAATTCTTTGGCTTAATACTTTTTGGGTATTTGTTGTTTTATCTCAACCATTAGAGGTTGCGTTTTATCTTTTAAATAGTCATACTAAAAATAGTAACCTTTCTCTTGGCAAAATAATTAGAATAGATAATCCCAATATTGTAAGAATTGGGCTAAAAGAAGAATGTAGCTGGATGAATAATAATTATATATCAAAACTTGCTGATGGAAAATGGATAAGAATAATTCCAATTGCAAAACAGGTTCAAAGTGATGCTATACTAGGGACAGGAATTTATTGTGAGTTTGAGGAACCTATAGAAAAAAGCTTAATTAAAGAAACTAGTGTTGGCGAAATATATCAATTAGATAATAAAAAAACTATTAATGAGATAGTTTTTAATAATGAAACAGATGGTTTAGAGTATGTAGGCTATATAATAGAAAATTCTTGTATAAATATTGTTAAAATAGAAGTTTCTACAAGCATTGAATTAGAAGAGGGCCTTATTCTAGTAATTAAGCAACATAATAAGAAAGTCTACTACCAAATTATTGATGGAAATACAACTGAAGAGATATTTCAAAGCAATCCAAAAGGAAAAACGATAATTAAAGCATACCAATTGGGTATGTATACCCTTGAAGAAGGTTTCAGAAGATATTCATGGGTTCCAGACATGAACACGCCTGTTTTTTTGATTAAAAGGGAAAATACTGAAGATGTAGAACTCAGTAATAATGAAATAGGATTTATTCCAAATACAAACATAAGAATTAATGCAGACTTTAATGATTTGGTCACATATCATTGTGCTATATTAGGAGTAACAGGAACAGGGAAAACAGAATTTGCATTTGACATAATAAGAAATAATACTTATAGAAATGTGAAAGTAATCTGTGTAGATTTTACGGGTGATTATAAGGCTAGATTAAAAGATGTATCTCCTACAATATTAGGATTAAATTCTTTAGATTGCATTGAGCTTGAAAAACTAATTGATGATGTAGAAACAGGTGCGTATGGTGCTCCTTCTGAGAAAAAGAAGTTTAATAGTTTCTTAGATAAAATCAAACCTAATATTATAAAGCAGATAGATGACTATATATTATCCGATACAAACTTAGCTATTATTGAGTTACCAGAAATTGCGACCACTAGAGCCACGTTAAGGATTACTGAAATGTATTTATCAAATGTATTTAATTGGGCTAAAAATAATAGAAATAAAAAAACAATACAAATTGTTCTTGAAGAAGCGCATACTATCATACCAGAAAAGAACATGTATACTTATGATAAAGTTGATACTGAATCTGTGTTGTCTAGATTATCTCAAATTGCTTTGCAAGGAAGAAAGTATGGAGTTGGATTGATGCTAATTTCTCAACGAACAGCTTTAGTTAGTAAAACAGTTTTATCTCAATGTAATACCTTTTTCACCTTTAATCTAATAGACAAAACAAGCCTGGAGTTTCTTGGAAATGTTTATAGTAATGAACATATAGAATCTATAAAAAATCTTAAGAAATTGCAAGTATTGGCATTTGGAAAAGCAGTAAAATCCGAAAATCCTGTGATAATGGAAATTCCCTTTGATCCAAGTAAAAAAGAAGCAAGTATGAAAATAGGGCTTGAAGATGAAATAAACAATACTGAAAATGAAATGGAGTAAGAGATACTAAAGAATTAAGTAAGTCATATAACATATAATTTTATAAGACGAACCTCATAACTCAGAATACTAAAATAGCTAGATATACTATAATAACAACAATTTAGAATCACAGATCAACAAATTTGTTGTTTTTTGTATTTATTACAAAATTAAAGATATATTATAAAATTGTATACTAATAAGAAAGCCAATACTTAGCAATAGGTATTGGCTCTTTTTATGCAAAAAAGGAGGATTATATTATGGAGTTTAAAGAGTTTTCAGAGAGGCTACTTGTTATTATTAAATCTATGCTTCCTGAAGGGTATGAAGCAAAGTTAAAAACTGTACATAAGAACAATAACCAAAAAAGAGAAGCATTGATCATAAGCATTGGCTCATCAAGTATGGCTCCTAGTATTTATTTAGAGCTGTATTATAATAGTTTAATCAAGGGAAGAGAGATGAATGATATTGCTAAAGAGATTATCAGTATCGCATTAAATAATCGATCTGGTGAGGATGTGGTTTCGCAAATATCAGATCCAAGCACTATGTCATCTAAAATAGTATTTAGATTGATTAATAGTACCTTGAACAAAGTAAGATTAAGTGAGGTTCCTCATATTATTATTGAGAACATGGCTAAGGTATATTTTATAGTACTTGATATCAACGTAGATGGTGTTTCATCTATTATGATTACCAATGAATTATTAAGCCTTTGGAATATGAGCCCTGAGAAATTGGATGCGCTATCAAACATAAACACACCTAAGTTATTCCCTAGTATCATCAAGAATATGAATGAGTGCATATGTGATATATTATCAGATCAGAAAGAAGAATTAACTATTGAAGAGGATGAGCACTTTGAAGAATTTCTCAATGATTATATTATGGACATGTCATCAAGGGAGAATGAGAGAATGTATGTCCTTAGTAACACTAAAGGAATAAATGGAGCAGGGGCAATTCTTTATCCTAATGTTCTTCAGGAGCTAGCATCAAAACTTAACTCAGATTTATATATCTTGCCTAGTTCAATTCATGAGGTCATACTTCTGCCAGCAAGAGATAGAATGTCAAGCCGAGCCTTGCGAGATATGGTGATTGATGTTAATAGTAGCCAAGTTGCGCCAGAGGAGGTTCTATCTAATGAAATATACTATTATGACTTATCAACAGATGAATTTCATAAAGTAAAAGACATAAGATGAACAGGAGGGTACAGTGGAAGAGAATAGTTATGAGAGTGAAAAGTATATGTCACTTAGGAAATTTACTGACATTAAGATTCCAATAGAGACCGAACTACCTAGAAAAAGAATTCAAATTGTAGAAACAAGAATAGTTCGAAAAACATCAATCTTATATGAAAGAAGGACTATCTCTAATCCTGCCTATGCTGCAGAGCTAGGAAAAAAGCTATTTGAAGAATATGATAAAGAGTATGTATATGCAGTCTATGTAACAGCAAGGTGTGAGCCTATAGCGATAGAGCTTGTTAGTATTGGTACTCTAGATTCAGCTATTATATCATCTAGGGATATATTAAAGACAGCATTACTCTGTGGAGCACAAGGAGTTATAGTTTATCATAACCATCCATCTGGAGGAGATATTAATGCAAGTCAGCAAGATATAAATTCTACTAAAAGACTTAATGAGGCGTGTAACCTACTTGGCGTTAAACTTATAGATCATATAATTATTTCAGACATTGGATATATCTCATTAAAAGAGCAAGGCATTATATAAGATACATATTTGTATTAGTTAATACTAATAGTAGGAAGGTGAATCATGCATCTAAGGTCATTAAGAGAGAAGAGGTTTTATTGCGATGAACTTTGCCCTTATTGTAATTCGGAAGTTAGGCTGAGAGCAAAATTAGTTCGGCAAGTGTGTCCGATGTGTCGCCACATCATATTATCATGCTCATTGTGCAATCTAAATGTTAATTGCTGTAGTTCTTGCCCTCTGCAAAACGAAGTAACCAAGTGGTAAAAGGAAAAGAATATATCCGAGGATAAAAATTAGTGTTGCCAGAGGGAGTATTCTATAAACTATAAAGTAGAAATAGAAGAGATACTAAAAGTCGTAACTGAAGTAGAAGCAGACGGTGAAGAAGAGGCTAGGATGCTGGCACAGTATTTATATTTAGCAGAAGAAATAGTTCTTACTGCGGATAATCACATTGAAACAAATGTAAGATTATTATAAATGGGAGAAAATTTCATATGAAAACTAAAGTCAACTAATGGCTCTATATCAGAAATGGTATAGAGCTATTTTAATTTCTATATAGGAGGAGGTGACAATCATGTATGTAGGATGGTTTCTAGGTTCTGCTGTAGCAACTGTAGTGATATTGGTTGCTTTAGAAAATATTTAACTATTTAGATTAGGGTAATTGCAATTAGCAATTACCCTGATTTTAAGCTGTGGAAAGGAGTTAATCTATGGATAATACAATAACAGAGACAGTAATACTTGAGACAACAGCCGTATTTAATGAGGATCAGACAAAAAGATATGAATTAACAAAGGAATTCAAACCTAATAAGGATGGAAAGTCAATAGTAGTTATTATGCTAAATGCGGCTTCAAAAAATATTCAAGAGACAGATACTACCGTTAATAATTTGGTTAATAGATTAAGTTGTAAAGAGCTTGGATTTAAGAAAATTACTATTCTGAATTTATTTCCTGATATCATGACAAAATTAGTCCCTAAAATGGTGGAAGATTTAGATACGAACTTTACTTACATTGAAGAAGTGTTAAACAGAGGATATGACAATATACTTGTTGGCTATGGTAATAGCTTTATAGGTAATAAAATTGTTGAGAATGCAAAATATCGTTTACATCAGCTACTAATAAATTATGAAAGTATTCTTGTTGAAATTAGTGATGATGATGACACTTATGATTGTTCTCCCATGCATCCATTGTTTGCGTCCATGCGTCTAGCAAAATGGGTTCTGAAGCCCTATCGCTTGCCAAAATCTGAGCTTGAGCCCATTGTGTTGGAACCAAAAAAGCCACGGAAACCACTCAAAAACGGCTTGCTGGCAGAGGGGGAGGCCAAAGGTGATGGTGGAAAGAAGAAAGCCGAAAAAACCTGATTCTGTGGCTTTCGAGGGAATGCATGTTGGCAACTTGGCTGAGCGTATTTTGAGAAAGGATGAATTGTAATGATTAAGCTATGGAATGGTAGTCAAGTAGATATATTAAAACAAGTTAATCCCCTCATGGGTGTCAATCAGTTACCTGAAGAGGTGATTAATGAAGTTGAGGAAACCATCAACATATTGGATAGGCACTATGGGGATAACAGACACCCAGAGAAGGATCTTGGTGGATATCTTTGTATTCAGCCTAATGGATTGATTGGAGATTGCCAGGAGTATTATGAATTGTTAGATATGTATGGTACAACTTCAGATATGGCAGAATTCAAGGAATCTATAATCGTACATAGAGATAGCGATATTGAAGAGGCTGAAGAGTGGTATATTCAATTATTTATAATATCAAATGATTATCTTGAGTTTCCGTAGATTGCACTTTGAAAATGAATAAGCTTAACCAAAGTGCCCGTGTGCTGCTTTTTGAAAGATTTATATGAGCAGTTTTTGAAATAGAAGCACTTTAATAAGCCCCGCTGAACC
>JAAYPX010000066.1 GCA_012519565.1 Clostridiales bacterium
TAAGATTGCTTGATATTATTTAGTAAATTCATGTATCCTATTATTAATAACTCGGTTATAATTAATAACCTTTCTCTCATATTCTTTATTCATATAATCTGATGTAATCAAAAAATCAGCGGTAGCTCGATTGTTGGCCATTGGAATATCATATACTGCTGCAATTCTAAGTAATGCTTTAACATCTGGATCATGGGGTTGAGCTTCCAAAGGATCCATAAAGAATACAACAAAATCTATGTTTCCTTCTACAATTCTAGAACCAATCTGCTGATCCCCGCCCAAAGGGCCACTATTATATCCCTTTACTGGCAGGTCAGTTTCATCAGAAATAAGTCTTGCTGTTGTACCAGTACCACATAGGAAATGATTCTTAAGTATGTCCTTATTCTCTTCTACCCATTCCACTAATTCTTGCTTCTTACTATCATGGGCAATTAAAGCTATCCGCTTCTGTCTCCCAATTGTAAAATTGATATATTCTTCTTTTATCATGGTATATACCTTCCTTTCTTTTAGATAATCATCGCAATTATCTATGCATTACTTACTAAATTGCGCTAATCTCTCCAATACCTGATTCATCATATCTGTATATTTCTCTAATTTTGCCTTCTCTTCAGCAATCTTACTTTCTGGGGCCTTCTTTACGAAGTTTTCGTTGGCTAGCATACCCTTAACTCTTTTTAGTTCCCCTTCCAGCCTCTCTTTTTCTTTATTAAGTCTTTCTATCTCTTTCTCAATATCTACTAAGTCTTCAAAAGGCATATATACCGTAACCCCAGGCACAACAGTAGAAACTGCATTATCCGGTACTCCTGCTTTATTCTCTTGGATTATTACATTGTCAGAATGGCCTAAGGTTGCAAAGAAAACTTTACTTTCAGTAAAGATATCTCTTATTTTATCACTTTCAGATACCACAATTACAGTAGCCTTTTTGCTAGGTGGAACATTCATCTCTGAACGAACATTTCTGATACCCTTAACAGCAGCTTTTATAAGCTCTACTGCCTCTTCTTCCTTAGAGTATTCATATTTAGCTTCATATTCAGGCCAAGCTGATATCATAATAGACTCGGCCTCCTGCCTGCCTAACATTTCCTGCAAGGTACAGAAGATCTCCTCAGTAATGAAGGGCATATAAGGATGTAGTAATTTTAGAGAGATTAGTAAAACTTTTTCTAAGGTCCATAAGGCAGCTACCTTAGTCTCATCAGTATCACTATATAGTCTAGGTTTCACCATCTCAATATACCAGTCGCAGAATTCCTCCCAGATAAAATCATAGATTTTCTGTACTGCTATACCCAGCTCAAAGCTCTCCATATTCTCAGTGGTTTCCTTAACTAATTTATTGGCCTTAGATAGTATCCACTTGTCTGCTATAGTAAGTAGGCTCTCATCGATTGTTTCTTCTGTCTTAGCCTTTTCCAAATTCATCATAATAAATCTGGAAGCATTCCATACTTTATTGGCAAAGTTTCTACTAGCTTCTACCCTTTCCCAATGGAAACGCATATCATTTCCAGGAGCATTACCAGTTACTAAGGTGAATCTAAGGGCATCAGCTCCATATTGATCTATTATTTCAAGAGGATCTATACCATTACCCAGGGATTTACTCATTTTACGCCCCTGGGCATCCCTAACCAGTCCATGGATTAATACCTTACTAAAAGGTTTCTTGCCCATATGCTCATAGCCTGAGAATACCATACGGATTACCCAGAAGAATATAATATCATAGCCTGTTACCAGTACATCGGTAGGATAGAAATAATCTAAATCTTCTGTTTTCTCTGGCCAACCTAAAGTTGAAAATGGCCATAGGGCTGAACTAAACCATGTATCTAAGGTATCTTCATCTTGAACTAACTTAGTACTACCACATTTGCTACAGGTAGCAGGAGCCTCTTTAGCTACCATAACCTCTCCACAATCTTGGCAGTAATATGCTGGTATCCTATGGCCCCACCATAGCTGTCTGGATATACACCAGTCTCTAATATTATCTGTCCAGTTAAAGTATATCTTATCAAATCGTTCAGGTATAAACTGTATTTCCTTTGACTTAACAGCTTCGATTGCTGGCTGGATTAATTCATCCATCTTAACAAACCACTGAGGTTTTATCATAGGCTCAACGGTAGTATTACAACGGTCGTGGGTACCTACGTTATGATTATGGGATTCTATCTTAACCAGTAAGCCTAATTCCTCCAGTTCCTTAACAAGAAGCTTACGGGCAGTGTAACGATCCATCCCTGCATACTTACCACCATTTTCATTAATGGTAGCATCATCATTCATTACATTTATTTCTGGTAAATTGTGTCTTTTACCTACTTCAAAGTCATTAGGATCATGGGCAGGAGTAATCTTAACAACACCAGTACCGAATTCCATATCTACATAAGAATCTGCCACAACTGGAATCTCCCTATTTACTATAGGTAATAAGACATGCTTACCAATTATATGTTTATATCTATCATCCTCAGGATTAACTGCTACAGCAGTATCTCCAAGAAGAGTTTCAGGCCTTGTGGTAGCTATCTCTACAAATCCCTCTTCACCAACGATAGGATATTTAATATGCCAAAAATGTCCTGCCTGCTCCTCGTATTCCACCTCTGCATCAGATATAGAGGTATGACATACAGGGCACCAATTGATAATTCTTGAACCTTTATAAATATAACCTTTATTATAAAGGTTTACGAACACTTCTGTAACAGCCTTGTTGCAACCTTCGTCCATGGTAAAACGTTCCCTGTCCCAATCACAGGATGAACCTAATTTCTTTAGCTGGGAGATAATTCTACCACCATACTCTTCTTTCCATTGCCATGCTCTCTCTAAGAAACCTTCTCTTCCCAGATCATCCTTATCGATGCCTTCTTTTTTCAATTGTTCAATAATCTTAACCTCAGTAGCTATACTGGCATGGTCAGTACCTGGTTGCCATAGGGCATTATATCCCTGCATTCTTTTAAAACGTATTAAAATATCCTGTAAGGTATTATCAAGAGCATGCCCCATGTGTAATTGACCTGTAATGTTGGGAGGGGGAATTACGATTGTAAAGGGTTTCTTGCTTTTGTCTACTTTAGCACTAAAATATTTTTTATCCTCCCATTTTTTATATAATCTATCTTCTATATCTTGGGGGTTATAAGTTTTTGCCAACTCTTTATCCATGGTTATCTTCCTTTCTGTTTTCATCTAACTAATTCTTATTTATTTTTTATAACTTGATCTACTTAATTTTACAATAAAAAAGGCCCTTCGCCAAAAGGACGAAGAACCGTGGTACCACCTTTTTTCATGCCTACAATAATACCATAGGCATCTCATTTGTCTATAACGGGACTTCCCGGTATTTCCTACACACCACAATATTAATACTCTTTCTCTCACTGTAATTAAATATTGGCTTCAGAAATACTGTTCAGGAGCTACCTTCGATAAGTACACTTTGGATCACCTTTCAGCCGGTGAGCGATCCTCTCTGATAAGCTTTTCTTACCTAATCCTCTCCATCACTACATTTAAAATATAATATATGCTTTGTATTTTATAATATGAAAGGTTTTTAAGAAAGTCAAGGCTTTATATTATATATTTTATATTTTTATGCCAAATTGAATAGATTTATCATATTATACTGCCTAATCATCTTGTTTATCATATCATTATAACTAGGATTTTGCTTTTGGAAATTTATAATATCACTGATTGCTGTATTCTTTTGCTCTTCATTCATCTCTATCCGTTCACGAATCTTCTGTCTTCTAAGAATTAATCGGTGCCTTACTTCCACCATCTCTCGGCTATCTATAATGGCATTGGCCTGATATAACCACACTTCACAATCCGACACTAAGAATCTCTTTAACTCCCTTATCAGTTGTCTATTGTAAAAATCTAACTGATCTGTATTCTTTTGATACCGTTTTTCTTCCTCTTTTAACTTAATATATTCATCCCAAGCATCCTTTAATTCTTGGTAAGTATTAACCATATATTTACTGTAAGTATAGTCTAAATAGTTTTGATTATTAACTAATTTTAATTTAACTTTATTAGTAAGCATTATTATTCTGTTTAATTTAAGCTCAATCATTTTAATATCATATTTATTTTTTCTAGACTCCATAAATATATAAATTACCACAGCCATACCCATTAATACCGTCAGTAAAAATGGTAATGTTAGGTTAGCCCCCATTGAATAAGTTATGATACCAAAGAGAGAAAATAAAGACAATATAATTATAATTGTTGTAATAGTAATCCCTCGAAGAAATGATTGCTTACTTATTATTTCATTTTTTTCATTTAATAGGTTTTGCTTCTCCTTCTCTAAATAATCTATATCCCTTTGGATTAGAACTTTATATTCTTCACTACTTTTAATCTCTGGCAAATCCTTGGGTATATTCATCTCATATCTTTCAAACACTCTATACTGCTGATTATTAATTTTCTTATTTTGCTGATGAAAGCTATCTCTCTCCTGGGTTAGTGCAACAATATTTCTAGCCGCTTCCTCCATAGCTTCCCTATGTTCCTTGGGAACCATATCAATAATTTGCATATCCTGCAGATAAGAAGTAATGGCTTGATATTCTATCTTCGCCTCTTCAATCTGCCTTATACTTTCCAATAGAATTTCAAAATTCCCCTGTACTAATTTGGATGGTTCTGATCGAGAAGATGACTTTTTTTCTCTCTCATTTTTATCTTGATGTTTTCTCTTTCTGGAAAACAAGTTCTTAATATTCATGTCTAATACCTCTCCTATATTGGGATATCCATCTATTTAGCAATGCTTCTGACTGCTGAATATATTCTGTTTGTCTGCCCTGCATCTTATATAGTTTTAATTGCTGAATTACTTTCATTTGAGCACTATCATTAGCATCTATGCGAAGTCTATCCAGCTGTTCTATTAACTCTTGATATAGGTTAGTATTTACTTGGTATTCCCTTACCTTTTCTTCATAAAGCTCCATGTTTCCCGATATTAGAATAGCTAATAAATATTGTCTTAAGGTTTCTTCCCTTTGGTTACGCTCATAAGACTGCCTAAACAATTCTATAGCTTCCTTTAATCCAGATGTAAAAGCGCTGGCAACAGCCATATTATGAAGAATATCACCATAATCTTCGGGGGTTATACTTACTGCATCTTTGGAACTAAGTACTCTCTCATACTCTGCCATAGCTTCAGTATATTGATTTTTCTTAAGAAAATACATAGCCTTTAAGCACTTTCTTTTAATGGGCTTCATCATATCCATCTTATCTATATTATATAGGATATCCTTTATCTCTTTCTCAGTAAAATAATCTGCACTACACAAGACAATAGTAACCATGGTTTTTAAATCGCTCTTTCCTCTATATACCCGCCTCAATTTTTCAGCTGTATCCCCAAGTCCTAACTCCATATCAATCCAATCTATTAATGAATCTGAGAACATCTCCTTATCAAGCAAGTAGATATTCTCCCCAATATAATAACATAATTCTTCGATTGAATAAATACGGGTTCCTGTAGAAGTAATTACATAAGGCCTGTCCGTTCTATTGCCACTGCACAATATAAGTTTCCCCATGTATAAGCCCCTTCCTATAATAAATCTAATTGAAACTCCCAGTTCCTATCTGTTGAAGGATATATGTCGCCAAAACCTAAATCCTTAATACTTATATTCACTGTGGACCTGTTGGTACAGGATATATTAAGTTGTAACCTGGTCATCTTATTAGGACGATTGGGTAAATTATTTAGGATTAACTTTTCCCTTACAATTTCCCTTGTCATAATATTATACAATACAAACTCTAAAACCTCTTCATCATCTAATATTAATTCAACCGTATTCTTCGCCTCATACCAAGGAATAGCCGCTTCCAGTAGTTTAACATCCCTTATTCCTGCATCTACATAACAACGGATCGACAGGGAGGATGTTATCATATCATCGTTTAACAAAATAAAATCATCCAGCTTACTATCTCCAGCCAACTCCTTAGCTGCATAGCATGCTCCCTTTGTGTATAGGTTTTGCCCGATAAAACCTCTTCTTCCTACACAAAGTTTCTTAATAGTTTCTTCCGCCCAGCTATCCTCAAAACCTCTACCGGTAAAATATAAGGTTGATATAATCTGCTTGTGTAAGGCCATATTGGCGATATTTTCAAAGGTATAGGTCACATTAGCGCCCTTTTCCTTTAATATATCATAATTAAGACTATCAGTAAAATCCAGCTTTTTTAATCCTGCAATCATAGGACTTACCCTGCGATTAATACTAATCTGATAATAACAAAACCTATCCTTATTAAAGTCAAATAATCCCACATCATTCATCCATAAGCTTCTATTTTGACTTAAAGCATAATAAAGATAGGCGCTGGCATGACTTATAACAGTTGCTCGGTCTTTATAAATACCTAATTGCTCCAGGGCCTTATAGATACCATTGACAATCATAGGTTCCATCTCACTGATGGTAACTACTATTTTAGTAATCTGCTCCGTAGGAAAATGATTCTTAACTAACATCAATGTTTTTCGGAAGAACTTTTCTAAAAGTGCTGTGGGCGAAAATATGATATTATTTATATTCACCGCCTGATCTATTCTCAGTTTTGATATAAGGGAATCAACCAAAACCCCTTCATCAGCTTCAGCACATTTAACTGCTTCTTCACCATATAGCCACATACTATTATCATTTTTTACACATAGAACTGTGGGAATATAGGTTACAGCTTCATCCTCACTTACAGGAATAGATACAGGTTCTAATTTTTTATAGCTGTAACAACTGATTTGTGTAAAATCTTCTGACAAATCATATCCTACTATCACTTTTCTTTTGCTGTCCATTTAATATCCCCTCACAATCCTTTTACTCAATAGGCCGAAAGCAATTTGAGATCAAATATTCGTTGGTAATGTACTGTTCCATCAGCTCCAATAAAGTTTCGTTATCATTCAACTCTTTACTCATAAGCATCAGATTAATATGGTTATATCTTGTCTCATCTTCAGATAAGGTTTCTTTATCGATCTCCACATTAAAACTTTCCGTAACATTAACTTCCCCTTCATATTCTTCAGTGATATAGTATTGCAGGACTTCGTGCTGGAATAGGACAAACTCTTTCCCATGGATACCCATAAATACATTGGGCATCCTCTCTGTTATAAAATCACTTTCCACTCCATTAGTAATTAATCTATAGTGGATAAATACTTGTTTTCTAGGATCGGTCTTATAATCAATATAGTACTTGTCCATCATGCGTTTTGGTAATTTAACTACTTTGCTATAACTATATAAGAAAGGTAGAATTAGTCCCCTTCGCTCCAATTGATGAATGTTATAATCAATAAAATTCAAATCATTTTCAGAATAGTTTTCTCCAGTTGAATGGTATTTAAGCCAAGCTAATAAATAGATATCATTGTCTTCATATAGTAATTCCCGCTTCATTATATTGAAAAATTCATCATCAATCACCCTATCATGAACCAGATACCTATAACCATAATAGGATAAAAAAGCCCTAACTAATGTATGGTTTGTTACATTTTTATAATAGTTAATAAACACCTTGAAACTATCCTTAACATAACTTTCAGTAAATAGCATCTGGACCAACAATCGCTCCTCCAGCTCATGGGTATCCAGTTCAAAATCCATGGCTCTCTTCCATAGTACATACATCTGCGAAGTCGGACCATAGTAATATTTAACTAGATATTGCAGGATATTTTCATTGTATTTATCTAAGGAATAGACATAATAGCAAAGTTGTAGAAGTTTTTCATCTTTGATATACTCCTCCATTTGAGCTAGAATTTCCGAACAAAACTTGACCAATAGATTTGCTGCGACACCTTCAAAACCATAGGTATTTAACCCCTCTAGGGCAGAAGCATTTAATCTTTTATGGATATAATATTTTATCAACTTCTTTCGTTTGTTTGGTCTTATTTTATGTATGTCGATTTGCATCAAATAGAATTCTACTTGATCTACTTCATCAATATCATTATAGTACTCAATCAACTTCTCAAGCCCCAGATAATAATATTCATCCTTTAGTCCTGGTAATTTAATTATCCTCTCCCAGATATATGCTTTCCCCTCATCCATAATGTCATAGGTGTTATATCTACTAAAATGATACAGCAGATGAAGTGGGTGACTAATGTCTCCTCTGTGCATATCATCAAATTTGGATAAGGCCAGATACTTATGCAAAGAGTAATCCACGGTTACACAATATCTTTTATTGTCTGCATCCACTAAATATATGAGAGGGTCCTCCTCATAGATGGTTACCCGTGCTCTACCATCAACTAAGGAATAGGCTTCTTCATCCCTTAGCTCCTTATGGCCAATGACCACACTAATAATATTAGGATTTTTACATACTAATTCGTAGTCATACAATATATCATGAAGGTGAGGTAATAAATCACTTTCTATAATTTTACCACCAAATATCTCCTCATAAATTATCGATAAGTTTTTGCTAAGGTGGCGGGCCTCTAATTGTTTCTTGGCAAAGACTTCTATCCTTTTATAATAACTTCGGTAGATGGTTTCTATTTTTTCCTTGTTTTTAATAATATTTGCATATAGAAATGCCCTTTTGCTATCATTTAGATTGCTGTTATAGATAAAATATAATAGAACTGGCTGGGGCAGAAGCTCATTATAATCGTCACTGATAGAATACATAAAGTATTCGTAAAGTTCTGTGATTCGCAATTGTTTTTCAACCCCTAAGCGAAACCAAATAAAATAACGACTAGATTTTTTTATCCCTTTAATCAACAAACTGCATATAGCAGATAATACATCATTGGATTTATCTTCTTCATAGAGTACAGTTAAATCTCTATGGATTAATTGATGAAATCTTTTCTTCTTCGAAGCTAGATAAGTATACTGTGAAGCCGTTTCCCTATTCAGATATCCATTTCGGATAGCAAAGTGCATTACCTGTATCTCAAAATCAGATAGTTCCTTAAGAAGAATCGGTTCTTTATTATATATATTTGCAGCCTCATAATACAGTATCGGACTGCGGCATCCCAGTTTATACTGTTCTTTGATATTAGCTAATTTTAAAAGATGGTCATTTTCATATCTCTTATCGGTATAAAATATGAACCATAGAATTCTCCAATCCCTAGATACTTTATTATAATAATAATGTAGAATTTCACTGGATTTTTCTGCCATAGATTTTTCATTGACATTATAATCTTCTTTGCCTCTTGTTCCTGTAGTATCTTTGGCACCCTTATTATCAACTATTTCTTCATTATTTATCTCCAAATCTTTATAAATAAGAGCCCTTAGATAATGATAAGCACAATAAAGTACTGAAGACTTATACTTTAGAATATCTTCATCTTTAAACATCTCTATTAATAGACTAGCATTATTATCCCCGGAAAGAACAGCTATAAATGCCTTTAGTAGTAGTACTAGTTCTTCCTCGCCCAAAGATGATAACTTGCCTATAATAGAATTAGTTTTATTAATATACTGGCTTAAATTGATTTTATTTAATCTAAAATGTAAATAATCCCTGGTTAATTGATAATAAAGCCAAGCTTTATCTCTATCTTTATGTTCCTTATGATCATTTACTTGACTTGTGGCCTGATAAGAGCAGGATACTGAAACAATAATAGTCTGGTATACAGTCCGTATATAGATTCTCCCATAATTATTACCACTTCTTAATCCTTTGGGATCAATTACAAAGGATATCTGATGGGTACTCCCTATAAAACTATCAGCCCATAGGTATTTCTGATCCAGCTGTATAAAGTCTGCATCCGTACTAACCTTAATCTGCGCATATCCCCAATTATTCTTAGATAAGATCAGTTTATCCATGAAAGTTTCATCATTTACCTGATACTCTATTTCCCTTCTATCCACACTTAAACTTATTCTACTTTTCTTATGGGTAGCAATTAAAAACTCTTCCAATGCCTGACTGGTAGATGTACTTTTAATCAAACCCTGATAGATTAATTTATATTTTTCTTTCTTTAAAAAAATCCGTTCAAAATCCTCTGAGCGAAATACTCTCTTAGCTTCAGACCAATTTTGCTTGGCCAAGTTGGTAAATTGAAATAAATCCCCTATCTTGCCTATCGCTGTCTCTATATAAGGCATTACTACAGTTACTGTAAATGGTAGTATTCTCTCACCACAATCAGTGATAATACTGATTTCCCCTTGTATTACTTCTCCTGCCTTTTCATAGGTAGCATCAAATCTATAATTTACCTTATGCTCATCACTATAGAATGAATCTGTATCTAAGGTAAGCATGCTGCTAGAGGAGTACAATACTCCTTTAATATGACTGCCTATGCTGTTGTGTATGGTGAAGCTACCCTCATATATCTTACCTTCTTCTACTGAGATGCTAATTTCTTTCTCTGACAGGATTAATAAAGGAACTTCATACTCAATAAGACCATTGGCAAAGCGTTCAATCTTCTCCCTCAAATTATCACCCCAAGTTATTTTTTAGAGATCATTGATAGACATTGATTTATATTTCAAATAGGATATAATTATAATAATTATAATGTACTTTCATAGAAAAAGCTAGTATGTGCGGTATAATATGACATACTAAAATTAAAGAACTCTCAAATAAAAGAACGGAGGCTAAATAAGTTGATAAAACCCACTGATCATTTTCACGGTA
>JAAYPX010000067.1 GCA_012519565.1 Clostridiales bacterium
CTAAAAGTTGTTTATAACAAATCCTGTAAAAAGAGGGATTGTGGATAAAAGTACGGAAACTCAAGTATATTAATAACTTGACGTTAATAATGCAATAGAATATAATTAGGGCTAAGCTATACATTATTTTGAGATGAATTCTCATTTATATTTGTTGCTATAGAAATATTTAAAGGAGGAATAGATATGGCTACAATAACTAAGGATATGACAATTGCTCAAGCTATTGCCACTGATCAGAATATTATTCCAGTTTTATTAGATATAGGTATGCATTGCCTTGGATGTCCTTCTGCCCAAGCTGAAACATTAGAGGAAGCTGCTATGGTTCATGGTCTAGATATAGATGATCTTATGGATAGAATAAGAGAGCAAATCGGTGAGTAATATTAAAGAGTAATATAAAAAAGTTGCAACTTATGTTGCAACTTTTTTTGTGAGTTATTACATAACAGATAAGATTTGAAGTGCCTGATCCTTGACAATAATTTCATAATGCTCATCGTACAAGGCCTGGCTTATATAAGTGAATCGCTCTGGTTTTCCATATTCTAAAATAATATTATTAATCTTATTGAACTCCTCAGATGTGTGATCCGATTTACTTAGCACCAAATAGTAGGTCGAATTTATAGGATTTTTATACAATGTGTTTGTGCCATAATAGTAGCCAGGTAATACATGGGCTAATTTAATTACTTCATCTAAAGAATTAAATGAATAGACACGGATTAAATTAGCAGATGCTTTCTCGAAAGGTTTTTCTGAATCCTTATCATTGGATAATTCTTGTGCGTTAATCTGTTCTTTGGAGTTATCTTCTGTACCGTCTATATTATCTAATTGATCAAAGGGACTAATAAATTCATCTGTATATATTTCCTCATCCAAGTCATCATCATCTAGACTGGCAGAGGTATTAAAGGACGAAAACTTTGAAAAACGAGTATCTAATTCATCAGGATCTTCAACCTTAGTAATAACTAAGACAAGACAATCAGCGGAAACCGGAATAGCTTCAATCATTAACGGTATATCATCTACTTCAAAACCAAATTCATAGAAAGCCTGCTGAATCATATCACGAAATAGAGCTTTAGCTTTTTCAGTGCCATAAGCCAGTTCACTGATTCTTAACTCCCGATCAATTAAATCACTTTTACTTAAGGTACATCTTATCTGATTGTCACTAATCTTTTCTATTTTCATAGTGAACACCCCTTTCTAGATAAAAAGGAACTGTTTATAAGCAACATTATAAAATCCTTCCATTGGTGTAAGGAAAGTATAATTTAAAAAGCAATTAAAGTCAATATACTTAGTTGTAAATTTTATATTAACGAAAGTTGACTATCTGGGTAGGCAGGAATAACAGGACCCAATAATATTATACAACAAATTTGATTTAAATTCGTTAATTTACCTAGACAAAAACACTTGCACGCTTGACAAATTATGGATATAATAATTATACACTAAGTTATAAATGCGTTCTATAAGCTGACCGGAAAGGAGAGAATGGAGCAAAATATTTGGTTTGGAAAGTACCGCATTGTTAAATTACTTGGCATAGGAGGCACAGCCAAGGTTTATCTCGCAGAGCATATAAAGTTAAAATCATATCGTGTTATTAAATCCATTTCTAAAAATCATCCCCTATACGATAAGCATTTAAAAGAAGCCCTGATATTAAAAAGTCTGAAACATTCCTGTATTCCTATAGTTTATGATATTGAAGAAGATAGAGAGTGTTCCTATATAATTGAACAATATCTTGAAGGAATTACTCTAAAAGATTATGTAAAAAATAACATAGGAATCCGTGAAGATATCATAATTCAATTCGCTATTCAAATCTGTGATTTAATTCACTATCTACATACTATTGAAAGACCACTTCTATATCTTGATTTAAAACCAGAAAATATCCTTGTGACAGATAATACAATTAAATTAATTGATTTTGGTAGTGCCATTTACCAGGATGAGATAGAGGAAAATACGTATTATTCTGCTACAAGAGGTTATGCAGCTCCAGAGCTTTATAAACATGGCAAAGTTAAGGAGCAAAGCGATATCTACGGTATAGGTATGTTATTGTACTATATGGTAACAGGAGTTCAGTTCAATAGCCGCTCAAGTAGTTTTACTAATATAGATTTTCAAGGAAAATGTTCTAATAGTTTAAAAGATATTATAAATCGTTGCCTCAAATATCATCCCGTAGGAAGATATAAATCTGTGTTACAACTTAGTGAAAAACTAAAAGCTATAGAGCGCAGTGGAAGTTACCGAATGAAATGGCGCCGTAATAAGATAAGGGACTATAGAAAAACAGGTCAGCAGAAAAAAATTGCAATAGCCGGCTCACAGCCTAGAATTGGGGTAACCCATATAGCCTTTAGCCTCTCCACTTACTTCATAGGGCAAAATTATAAATGTCTTTATGAAGAGAGGAACAGTAGCCAATGTGTCTGGTCTATAAAATGCAGATACGATGGGTTAACAGATAATGAAGGTGTCTATATAATTAATGGGATTCCAATGGTAGCAAATCAGAAATTGATAAAAGGAGTTGACAGTGATTATGATATTCGAGTGCAGGATTTTGGTTGTTTGACCATGGATTGTCTAGAGGAATTCCTAGAAGCAGATATAAAAATAATAGTTTTAGGGGCAAAAGACTGGGAACTTACCCATTCGGAGCATATGATTGAGATGGTTGCAGAAGATAAGGAAATTATTTACCTTTTTAATTTTATGGATGGTAAACAATATAGGACGGCCATTAAATCTATGGATCAGCTGAATTGTTATCGAATACCATATAATCCAAATCCTTTTATAAAACATATTAATGACTATGAGATATTTAAAGAAATAGCACGGTTGTGTCTAAAATTCAATTAAATATAGGAAAAATAAGATTAAGGATAGCATGCATGATGAAGAAGAAACCTATTTTATTTAACAAAGTAAAACAAAAGGACAAGTCTAGGATTACTATTGGGATTGTGGGAACTCATTCAGGGGTAGGGGTTACCTATACCAGTCTTATGCTGGCATTTTATCTGGGCGATGAGTTAGGTAAGAAGACTGCCTTGCTGGAGGTAAATAATCATGATGATTTAAACATCTTACAGACAGCCTATCAGTGGTCTGCAGAGGATAATCATAGTTTTTCCTTTGGATACATCACTTGCTATAAAAAGGTTACTAAGAAATTGTTGGTGGAACTACTAAATGATAATTATGAGCGCTTTATACTGGATTTCGGTTGGGATTTAAGCAATAATCGGGATGAATTTCTAAGATGCACTACTAAAATCATAGTCGGTAGTCATGCGGTATGGAATTTGTATAAATTAAAACAGTTTATAAAATCTGTGGAACATATCCGCGGTAATGAAACATGGCTCTATCTAATACCTGGCGGAGAGGAAAAAGCCATATCCTTATTAAGAAAGGAGCTAAACAGACACATCTATGGGATACCTTTAGAGAGGGACCCAATAATGCTCTCAAGAGAAAGTTTAAAGTTATTCAGCTCTTTATTTAACCCAAGAACATGAATGAAGATAAAGCAGGGATTTGGTAGGGGTGTAAAGGATGGGTATAACATATCACAAGCAATATCTTATCCAATTAATTTCAGCTTCAATAATAATAAAATATTAGAAATCAAAATCACTAAATATAAACCAAAATGTTGAGTCTGCAACTCCAACAATCCCCATATTAGAATTGAAAGTAGAGTTTAGGGTTGAATGTGAGCTGATTATAAGCGGTAAGTAGTTTACAAGAAAAAGGTATAGGGAAAATACTTCATGTATGCTAACGGGTGTAACTAAGGCTTAAAAGTCCCTCTTTACTTGGTTAGATTATTGTAGCTGCCTGTTTATGCAAGATGGGGTATGAGTATAGGTCTGTGATAATGATAGATCAGGGATGATTTTAAGATATTTAGAAGGTATTTCAAATAAAAGGCGTGTAAATTAGCCTATTTGTTGAAATACCTTTTTTTATGCTTTTTATCAAGTTGTATTTAAGTATTTTACCAATGAAAAAGTCGAAATTAATAATGACGATAAATTAGATTAATGCTATAATGTGTTCATATAAGATAGGAGGACGGTTCATGGAGAGAAAATCAAAAATTGCAATTACTGGAATAACATTTGTAATTCTAGTCATAGTTATTTCATTGGGGGTAATGATTAAAACTAGGCTAACTCCTAGCAATGAAGTTATGTTGTTAACGGATTACTATGATATAGAGAATGATAAGGCTTTGATTATTCTACATAATAGAGTATATGAAGAGAAGGCTTTAGTGATTAATGGTAGGGTGTATATGGATTATGAGACAGTTGTCCAGAAATTCAATCACAGATTTTATTGGGATATAAATGAAAATATTTTAATATATACAACGCCCAATGAGATTATTCAGGCTGAAGCAGGCAGTAAACAATATTCTATTACAAAGAGTATGATAAAAACCCAAGCCTATAAGGAATATTCTATAGTTGAAGTTTTTGCCAACGATGTATATGTTGCTCTAGACTTTATTGAGGAGTATTCAGATATTGATGTACGATATTATGAGGAACCTAATAGGGTTGTAATTAATTATAAATGGGGAGAATACCTGTATACTGAAGTGGAAAAAGAAACTCAAATAAGAATTGAGCCTAATATAAAGAGCTCAATTTTAGTGGAGCTTAAGCAGGGTGCTTCCTTGATATATGCAGATTTGGATGAAGCGCCTAAAAAAGGTTTTGTAAAAGTTATGACTGAAGATGGCGTTATTGGATATGTAAAAGAGAAACATGTTAAAGAAGGATTTTATAAATCTATAGAAAGTGATTTTGTGGAGCCGGTATATACTACTCAGACAAGGCCTTATACAATTAACATGGTATTCCATCAGGTATTTAATAACAAGGCAGCTGGAGCATTGGAAGAATTATTAAAGGAAACCAAAGGTGTTAATGTAGTTAGTCCCACTTGGTTTAGTATTACGGATGTTACAGGAGATATCTCATCCCTGGCTAGCCATGAGTATGTAAACAAGGCAAAGGAATTGGGGGTAGAAGTATGGGCTTTGGTTGATGATTTTAATTCAGATGTGAAAATGTTTGATTTATTGTCCCATACAAGCTACAGGGAAAACCTTGCCAATAAATTGGTACAGGCAGCTATAGATTATAAGATTAATGGTATTAATATTGACTTTGAAAATATTTCATCTGATGCAGGAAAGCATTATATCCAATTTCTAAGGGAGTTATCTGTGAAATGTAGGAATAATGGAATAGTTTTGTCGGTGGACAACTATGTACCAGCACCTTATAACAGACATTATGACTTAGAGGAACAAGGCAAGATAATTGATTATCTGATAATTATGGCATATGATGAACATTATGCAGGATCTGATGTAGCAGGGCCAGTAGCATCCCTTGGTTTTGTAAAGGATGCCATAGATAATACAATAGCAATAGTGCCCAATGAAAAAACTATAATTGCCATACCTTTTTATTCAAGGTTGTGGAAAGAATCAAAAGACGGAGATGTTTCATCAGAAGCTTATGCAATGACGCCAGCAAGTAATATATTTAAAGACAATGGGGTAGAACTGGAGTGGAATGAAACTATTGGTAGTTACTATGGTGAATTTGAAAAAGATGATCTGACTTATAAGATGTGGTTAGAAGATCCCAAATCTATTGAGGAGAAGATGAAAATAATCTATGAAGCAGATACTGCTGGTATTGCTGCATGGAAATTAGGACTTGAAAAACAGGAAGTATGGAATGTTATTACTAGATATCTAAAGTGATTTATTCGAATAGGATAAAGTGATACTTCATAAGATATAAAGAATACAATATGGAAGTATATTTATGAAGAAAAAATATTATAATATCCTATTTTTAATACTGGTATATATGGCCTGTATATTAACTTCAAAAAAGTCCGTTGAAGCATTAAAAAACATAATGAACCGTAATGTGAGAAATCCTTTTGCTAATAGCAAACTTGCTGAAAATAATAATAAGAGGGATCCTGTAGTTATTGTAATTGATCCAGGACATGGGGGGAGAGACCCTGGCAAAGTAGGGGTCAATAATTCTCTTGAAAAGGACATTAATTTAAGTATTGCTCTTAAATTAAGGGATTTATTAGAAGCCAATGATGTAACAGTGATAATGACCAGGGAAGAGGATGTTGGACTTTATAGTGAGTCGGATACCAATAAAAAAAGGGCAGACCTTAATAAGAGAATTGAAATAATACATGCTAATAATGCTGACTTTTCCATTAGCATACATCAAAATAGTTTTCAAGAAGAGTATGTAAAAGGGGCTCAAACATTTTACCATAAGCAGTCTGAAGAAGGAAAGAAACTGGCTGAAATCATAATGGATAAATTAAAGCAAACCATTAATGATGATAATCATAGAGTTGCAAAATCCAATGAATCATATTATATGCTAAAATATACTAAAACACCTTTGGTAATAGTTGAATGTGGATATATGTCTAATTATAATGAGGCTGCCCTATTAATAGATGATGAATATCAGAATAAGTTAGCATGGGGAATACACTTGGGTATAATGGAATACATTAACACAGAGCTGTAGTTCATCCATGCTTAAGATGCAGTGGATTTCAGCGGTATTGAGAATAGTTATAAAAAGTGTTATAATATAAGTTCGTATTAGCATCAATAATTTTCGTGGCCAAGATGCCATAAGGAGCATAAAGAAAAATGATAACCAAAATACAAAAACTGGATAAGGAAGAATATGATATAGAAGAATTGGAAGAGGCTGCCCAAATATTAAGGGCAGGTGGACTGGTGGCCTTTCCTACTGAAACTGTCTATGGTCTAGGTGGTAATGCTTTGGATGCTGAAGTCTCTAAAAAAATCTATGCTGCCAAGGGAAGACCTTCAGATAATCCGCTTATTGTCCATATATCCAATGCAAAAGATATTGAGAAGCTTGCTAAGAATATTCCTGACCGGGCATATAAGCTGGCAGAAGTATTTTGGCCTGGACCTTTGACACTTATATTATTTAAAGATAGTTCAGTACCCTATAGTACCACAGGGGGATTGGATACTGTAGCTATTAGACTACCAGCTAATAAAATTGCCAGAGATTTAATTGAGCAATCTGGTATATATATAGCTGCTCCCAGTGCTAATCTATCTGGAAAACCAAGTCCCACAAAGGCCGAGCATGTGATTACAGATTTAAATGGTAAAATAGATATGATAATTGATGGTGGTAATGCTACCCTAGGATTAGAATCTACTATACTAGATTTGACTATGGAGGAGCCAATGTTATTAAGACCTGGCTGTATTACAAAAACAATGTTGGAGAACACTATTGGACCTATAGCTTGTGATCCAGCTATACTAAGTCGAAATCCTAGTAATAATATTGTTCCTAAAGCGCCTGGAATGAAGTACAGACATTATGCACCGGAAGGAAGCCTTACAATTTACGAGGGTAAGCTCGATGATGTTATTAAGACTATCAATGAAGAAGCCAAAGCTAAAATAGCAGGTGGCAGCAGAGTAGGTATAATTGCTACTGAGGAAACTAAGCAGTACTACCAATACGGGGACGTAATGACAGTTGGATCTAGAAATGATGAAGCGTCCATTGCTGCTGGGCTGTATAATATCTTAAGGCAGTTTGATGAATTAAAAACAGAGTATATATTTACGGAAAGCTTTGAGAATAATGCTTTGGGCCATGCCATTATGAATCGATTGATAAAGGCAGCAGGATATCATATTGTTAATGTATCAAAATAATCCGGTTTTCTTTAGGAGGAATACCATGAATAAATATGATAGTATAATTTTTGTATGTACAGGTAATACTTGCAGAAGTCCTATGGCTGAAGCTATGTATAAAAATTATGAAACAGAAAGTGATATTAAAGTAATATCCAGAGGTTTAGTTGTACTATTTAGTGAACCGATTAATCCCAAAGCGGAAACAGTGCTAACCAAGCATGGTTTAAAACCAGTTAATCATGTATCAAAGGGATTAAGAAAATCCGATATTCAAGAAAATTCATTGATTTTGACAATGACTGAAAGCCATAAAAAGAGGATACAGGAGTTATTCCCCAATACAAAAGAGGTTTATACAATAAAGGAATTTGTAGGTGAGATGGGTGATGTGGTTGATCCTTATGGTGGTACTTTAGTAGAGTATGAGGAATGTTATGTTGAGTTAGCTAGATTAGTAAAGAAAACATTTTACAAAATACATGACACCTCCACTTCAAATAATTAAAGACAATTAAATAAATTATATAGCCGTAAAAATAAGCAAATTATATTACAGATTAAAGTATATTATACCCATTATATATCCTATAATTATTTGTGAAATAATGTTATGATAATGGATGAATACTATAATGACCATTAAATATATTCTAAGAATAAACCTTTATTTTCTGGACAAACTAATAAATGATAGGTAAATTGTCCTCAAAATGGAGGTGTTAAAATGGAGAAGAACATTGTTTTTAACTATATTATAGATAGAATTAAACAGATATTTTCAAAGAAACAGATGAAAGTTATATTGTATATTGTAGCTGTTCTTTGGCTAGCTGTAATAACCCAGATAGGTGTCATTAAGTTATTTACCAATAGTATCAAGATTACGGAAGCTTTTGTAAAGACAAAAACTGAAGATATGAAAAGTACCATAGAATTTATAGGTGAATTTGGTAATGTTTTCTTAAGTGAAGAAGATAAGAAAAACATTATTCAGCAAATATCAGATGATATAGGTCTTATCATCGATAGCGAAATTGATGTTTGGAGAGAAGATAATCGTATTGAATACTCGTTTTTCAAGAAGGCTAAAAATGCTACCAGTGAAATAAAAGTAATTAGTGTGGAGGACAAAGAAGAGGATGCTGTTAAAATAAAACACTATATTCTAATTAGAATTAGCATATTGAAGAGTATTAACAGTATAGATAAATATAAAAAGATAATTGAGAACAGTTTGGGGCAATTTGATATAGATTCTATTCAAACCACCATGGAGTATGCAGGGTATTATAAAGGGAAGCTGTCCATGGAACGTAAACAAGAGATAGCCCATCTACTTGTTAATGAATTACAAGGGGAAATAGCCCAGGAGTATGATGAGGGAGATATATTTACTGTATATGGATATACAGGACTACTAGGCGAATATGTAGTGTCAGCAGGCCAGAAGGTAAATATTCAAGTTGCTATAACCTATAATGAAATATCTGATAAGACGACAGTTTACCTAGCAACCCCCATATTAAATGGAAGTTGGTAAATAGATACTATTATTATGAATATTGGAAGGTGAGTAAAGAATAAGAGGTTACTATATATGATATGGAATGATTACTTCCATACAAAGTATAGTAACCTGTTTTTTGTAATTAGAACCAACGTCTTCTACTGCGATAATGCCTTCTTCGATTTAGTAGTTCATTTAGTAGAATGAGCGAGATAATATCCCGTACATTATTTCTTCTACCTCTTGAGCGATGATTAATATGACTTGCTTCAACAGGTTCATCCTCTACATCTCTGATTCTTTCATAAATCCTATCTATAACTCTATCAATAGATGCTTTGTCAGGGTATTCGTCATAAATGAAACTGCCATCATACTCCAGTTTATCGCACTCATCCTCTACTTCTTTTTGAATAGATCTGACAGTAGTTGGATACAGTTGTTTAATATAATTCACATCCTGATCTAGCTCAGTGCTATTATCATATCCATATAGGGGTAAAATCGGAATGCCCAGATATGAATTACTAGGGTGAGACATGAGCATAGGATTAGGCATACATGGACAATTGGCTTGGTTATTATTTGACATCTGCATGAAATTATTTGGTGTTGTGCCATAATTTATATAAGGCATAGTGATTGAGTTATTAGGCATATTAAAGTTCATATGGTTAGGGGGCGTATTAGTGCTGGGTAGTTGTATATTGCGGGGTGAGGCCCCAGGCATTATTCTTCTTGGTTGTGTAGGAAAACGGGGAGCCCCATTATTGGGAGGAGTTCCAATATTGGCACCAGGGGGTGTGGTTCTGCCAGGAGTGGATGGCATAGGCGAGGTACCGGGAGCAGGAGTTCCAGGCCTTGTACCAGGAGTGGTGCCCAGTGAAGTAGTTCTGCTAGGAGTGGATGGCATAGGCATTGTACCAGGAGTACTCGGCATACGGTTTGTTCCAGGTGACGTCATTGGAGTTCTTGAATTAGGTAGAGTTCTATTTGCTTCAGGTTGATCCGAGATTGAAGCAGATTTATAATTAGGTACCTTATACATGTTTCTTGAGCTATCTCTTATGTTGATTATGTTGTTGGCTGAATTAGCTTTGGTGGATTTTGAGATGGAGTTTTTCTCAGATTTATGTGACTTTGACATATAGGGTCTCCTAAACTTTTTATAATTAATATATGCATATATAGGGTGAATGTGAAATCCAAGATTGTAAACATATGTTATTATATAGTAAAATGAAGATTTAGCTCTTGAAACAGTTCTTAAAGATGATAGAATTAGATAATAGGAAAAATATATCTTAATTAAGGAAGGGTACGCTGTGTTAAAGTATATTTATAGAATTTTTATATTAGTATGTGTTTTTATTGCATCCCTAGGATATTTTAGTCGTGATATTAAGGAAGTAGTTTTTGATATAAATAATACAACTGTTATGGCTGATACAACCTTGCCTCTTGTTATTATTAAGAGGGGGGACCAGAGGATAAATCTTCTCCATGGATATAGTAGTAATTTAAATGCTAATAAAGTAAGGGATACAGTTATTCCCGTAGACCAAGATAAAACCTTTGAGGTGGAGATAGATCAAAAGGAATACGACATTAAGAAGATGAATTATGAGCTAAGAGAATTTGTAGGTAATAAATTAATTGAGGAATCTTCAATTAGCGTCTTTGAGGAAGATGGTAATATTAAAAGAGCTAAGATAAAGATAGGGGCAGATTTAGAAGAGGAGAAAGAATATGCGATTAAGATAACTATAATATCAAGCCAAAGTAAGAAGATATATTACTATCAGAGGGTTAAGTTACTGGATAATGCATATCTAGAAGAAAAACTGGATTTTGTTATGGATTTTCATAATGCTATTTTAGACAAGGAAACAGCTAAGAATATTCAAAGCTACCTAGAAACGAAATCTAGTGTGGAGAACACCACCTTAGGCTATGTTAATATAAATTCCAGCCTTGATTTAGTCAGTTGGGGTAATATGAAGCCAATTGTCATAACCGATGTAATTCCTAATATTATAGAGATATATTCCGAGACAGCCTTAATTGAACTAGAATACATGATAGAATCTAAGATTACTGGCTTTACTAATCAATTTAAGGTCAGGGAATGTTTTAGAATTCGTTATTCGCCAGATAGGATATATCTATTGGATTACCAACGATATATGGATGAGTATATTAATGATAATAATATTATTTTTGAGGATAACCGCCTTAGAGTTGGGATTTTATCTGATAATTATATACCCTTTATACACAGTGCCAATGGTAATAAAATAGTTTTTGTAAGAAATAATGAATTATGGTTATATGATTTAGTAGAAAATAAAATGACTTGCATCTTTACCTTTCGCCAGCAGGCTTCCGACTATATTAGAGATACCTATGATCAGCATGCTATCCGTATCTTAGACATTGATGCGGAGGGAAATGTAGATTTTATAGTATATGGATATATGAATAGAGGCCAGTATGAAGGTAAGGTAGCCCTTATACTATATCAGTATATACTTCTGGATAATAGGATTGAAGAAAGGGCATATATCCCTATAGAGGAGCCTTATCAGATGCTTAAGGAAAACATAGGTGAATTTGCTTATATTAGCACCTTAGATGTATTTTACTTCCATATTTATAATAATATTTATGCATACAATATAATTACAAGGGAACTGAAAGAATTAGCCATTGATATTAATCCAGAAAATATTATAATATTAATGGAACATAATAGTATTGCATGGCAAGATGATAAGGATCCGAGACGCTCTTTAAAGATTAATATTATGAATTTGGAGACTGGTTCCATTGAGTTCATAGAAGCTCCAAAAG
>JAAYPX010000068.1 GCA_012519565.1 Clostridiales bacterium
ATACTTGAAAAATATAGAATAAATGTTACTATTAGAAGAGAAATGGGCGCAGATATTGATGCTGCCTGCGGTCAACTAAGAAAAAGCTATATAGATAATTTAGCGTATAGGAGTTGAGCATTAAGGGAGGTGCAGGCTTGAAAGCATTTTCAATTACAGATGTAGGACAGAGGCGTAATGTTAATCAGGATTACGTTTTCTGTGAAGTAAAACCAATTGGGAATCTGCCAAATCTATTTATTGTTGCTGATGGTATGGGAGGACACAATGCAGGTGATTATGCTTCAAGGTTCTGTGTTGAGTATTTCACACAAAATATAAAGGAAAGTAAAAGTACATTGCCTGTGGCCATGTTTGAAACAGCTTTAAAAGAGACCAATGATTTATTAAGAAATATGGCACAAGAAAAAAAAGAATTTGAGGGGATGGGAACAACCTTTGTTGTTGCTACCATAGTAGATAAAGTTATGTATGTTGCTAATATTGGTGATAGCAGACTTTATATTATTAATGATGAAATTAAACAAATTACAGAGGATCATAGCCTAGTGGAAGCCATGATAAGAACAGGTGAAATCAATAGGGATGAGGCTAGGATACATCCTAATAAAAATATTATTACAAGAGCTTTAGGTGCCCATGATAAGGTAGAAGCAGATTATTTTGAAGTGGATATAAATGATGGAGATATTGTACTTATGTGCTCGGACGGTCTGACCAATATGTTAGAGGACGAGAAAATTGCCGATATTGTCAGAAGTAATTCTGAAGATATTGAGGCGGCTGCTGCTTCATTGGTTTATAATGCAAACCAAAACGGTGGTAAAGATAACATATCCGTTGTATTAATTAAAGTTTGAGAATGAGGTGAGTAATCATGTTAAATCCTGGTATGGTTATCAGCGATCGATATGAGATCGTTGATAAGGTTGGTTCCGGCGGCATGGCAGATGTTTATAAAGCCAAGGACCAAAGGTTAAATAGAAATGTGGCAATTAAAATTTTAAAGCCGGAATATGCTAACGATAAAAACTTTGTGAAAAAATTCAGAGGAGAAGCCCAATCCGCAGCTGGATTATCTCATCCCAATATAGTAAATGTATATGATGTCAGTGATGATGATGGATTACATTATATTGTAATGGAATTAGTAGAAGGAATTACCCTTAAAAGATTCATTGAAAGAAAGGGTAAGCTGGAGATTAAGGAAGCAGTTGGAATAGCTATTCAAATAGCCCAAGGGCTGGAGGCTGCCCATGACAATAATATAATCCATAGGGATATTAAACCGCAAAACATAATTATATCTAAGGAAGGAAAGGTTAAAGTAACGGATTTTGGAATAGCCAAGGCTACCAATTCTAACACCATAACTTCCAATGCCATGGGTTCAGTTCACTATCTATCACCAGAACAAGCCAGGGGTGGTTATAGTGATGAAAAAAGTGATATATATTCTTTAGGTGTTACCCTCTATGAAATGTTATCAGGGAAGGTGCCCTTTGCTGGCGATAATAATGTATCTGTTGCACTTCTTCATATACAGGGAGAAGCAACTCCCCTTAGAGAATTTGATCCTTCAATTCCTATAAGTATAGATAAAATCGTTCAGAAATGTATGCAGAAAAGACCTGAAAGAAGATACCATTCCGCATCGGAGTTGATTTTTGATCTTAAAAAATCATTAACAAATCCTGATGGGGATTTTGTTGAGATTCCTGCATATGTTGCTAACGATTCGCCAACAATCAACATATCTGATGATTTAGATAAAATTAAGAATGGGACATACTTAAATGATGAGACTATTGGCTCCTTAAAGAGTCCAACAGGTCGAGTAATAGTTGATGATGATGAAGATGATGATTTGGATGATGTGGATTCAAAGGTAGAGAAGGTATTTCTTATAGGAAGTATAATAACAGTCATTATTTTAGCAGCTATAATTATATTTTTAGTAGTTCGCTTCCTAATACCATCCAATGGTGATAGACCGCCAATTAAAGAAGATGATGTAACTCCTATACCTACTATATCTGTTACTGAAGCTCCTACTATTACGACTGTTCCTACCTATGCAGTACCAAATTTATTAGGTTATAAGGAGGAAGATGCTAAGGCTAAGCTTCATGAAAAGACTCCAAACCCTAATATCCATATTACGGAAGAATATTCAGATGAATATGAAAAAGGATTGGTTTCAAAACAGTATCCACCAGCTAATACAGTAATAGATGAGGATACGAAAGTGACTCTAACCATCAGTGCTGGTTCAGAACCATTTGAACTGCCAAGTGTTGTTAACTATACTCAACTTCAGGCAGATACTAAATTAGGTACCGACCTTGGGTTAAAGTTAATCCATGATTATGAATATAACGATACTGTAGAAGAGGGCCGTGTTATTAGTACAGATCCTGCTCCCCTGTCTATGGTGGTTAAAGGAGATACTGTAAAAATAGTTATCAGTAATGGACCTAAGATAGAGCAAGTGGAAGTTCCCAATCTTATTGGAATAAGTATTCATACCGCCAAAGGTCTTTTGGAAAATCGTGGACTAGAGTTAGGGGAAGTTGAATATGCTCCGTCAAATAACTATGTAAAAGACCAAATTACTTATCAAAGTTACTCATCAGGGCAAAAGGTTGAAGCGGGTACTAAGGTAAATGTGATAGTTAGCCTTGGACCAGATGATGTGGCTCCTGTTGATGATATACCATCATCTTCTGGTGAAACTAATAATATTTATATAGGTCAGGTGACCATTGATATCAATCCCTTTGAACATTTGGATTTTAGTGAAGGGGAAGTAATCTTGGAGATGGAGCAAAATGGCTGGATGGTTACAATATTTGAGGAATATCTCACCATAGAAGATGAATATCCTTTTAGTGTTACTGGTATAGAGGGTGAGAGCCAAGCAGATGGTATTGTAACTATGTATGTGGATGGAGTACCCTTTGTAATGGAAGGATCAGATAGGCCAAAGACTTGGATAGCAAAATTTGTAGCTTTAGAAGAATAATGCACTCTTTGGAAAGGGCATGGTTTTAGTTTGAGAGGTAAAATAATTAAAGGAATAGCTGGTTTTTATTACGTCCATACTCAGGATAACAGGATTTATGAATGTAAGGCTAAGGGGATTTTTAGAAACCATAAAATTAAGCCTCTAGTTGGAGATAATGTAGAGATCGAAGTTGAGGGGCAACCTCAGGGACAAGGAATAATTACTGAAATCCTACCTAGAAATAATGAGTTAATTAGGCCTGCGGTTTCAAATATAGATCAAGCTATGATCATATTTGCGGCTGCAGAGCCTGCTCCAAACCTGAATTTATTGGATCGCTTTCTTGTTATGATGCAGAAGCAGAAGGTTCCAACGATTATATGTTTTAACAAGTCTGATATTGTATCTGATGATGAAATGTCAAAAATGGCAGAAATGTATAGGCAAAGCGGTTATAAGGTGATTTGCACCAGTACGGTTCTAAAGAACGGAATAGGAGAAATACAAGAACTATTAAGAGGAAAAACCACTGTACTGGCAGGACCCTCAGGGGTAGGCAAATCCTCTATTATCAATATAATTCAGCCAGAGGCCAAGATGGAGACTGGGCAAGTCAGTGAAAAGATAAAAAGGGGTAAACACACTACCAGGCATTCTGAATTAATATTCGTGGAGAAAGATACCTATATTATGGACACGCCTGGTTTTAGTTCCCTTTATATTAATGAGATAGATAAGGATGAGCTAAAAGATTATTTTATAGAATTTCATGAATATGATAATGAATGTCGCTTTATAGGTTGTACCCATTTAAATGAACCAGCATGTGCCGTCAAGGAAGCTGTAAAGGACAATAAAATAGGGCGACTGAGATATAACACCTATGTGGAGTTATATGAGGAATTGAAAAGTCAAAAAAGGTACTAGTTAAGAAAGGGCATGGTGTTATAGTGTTAAAATTATCTCCGTCGATATTATCGGCTGATTTTAATATATTAGGAAAACAAATAAAAGAGGTAGAAGAGGCTGGCGCTACCTATCTTCATATTGATGTTATGGATGGGAATTTTGTACCAAGTATCAGTTATGGAATGCCTGTAATAAAGTCAATCAGAAAGAATACAAATTTATTCTTCGATGTACATCTTATGGTTGAAGAACCTGATAGGTTTTTGCAGGATTTTAAAGATGCCGGTGCAGATATGATTACGGTTCATTATGAAGCTAATAAGCATTTGCATAGAACTATCACCCGGATTAAGGAAATGGGATTGAAAGCTGGTGTGGCACTTAATCCCTCCACCCCAGTTAGGGTTCTGGAGTATATTATTGAACAGCTGGACATGGTTCTTATAATGACTGTAAATCCAGGATTTGGTGGTCAATCTTTTATTCCTTTTTCTATAAGAAAAATCCAAGAACTGAAGCAAATGGTTGAAAGATTGGGAATTTCCATTGACATTCAGGTAGATGGAGGTATCTCAACTGCCAATGTCAGAGAGGTTATTGAGGCAGGAGCTAATGTGATTGTGGCAGGAACTTCTGTTTTTAATGGTAATATAAAAAATAATATAGAAGAATTCAACAATATATTTAAGGATTACTAATTAGAGGATGTAACTATGGCAGAAGATGTAAGTAGAAAAAATAAGGTTCTTATTATTACTGGTGGGCATATAGAAGAGGCCCTTCTACAAGATTGCGTATCAAAAGAGCAATATACTAAGATAATAGTTGCAGATCGTGGATTAATAGTTGCAGATCGTATGAATCTTCCACTTGATTTTATTGTGGGAGATTTTGATTCTGTCATGAAATCTACCCTAGCTAAATATGAAGGGATTACACCTATTTTAACCTATCCCACTGAGAAAGACAAAACAGATACAGAACTAGCCATAGATTTAGCTATTTCCATAGGTGCTAAAAGAATTGATATTATAGGTGGAATTGGTACTAGGTTAGATCACACCTTGGCCAACATCCATTTGTTAAAGCAAGCTATGGAGCAGGGAATCGATATAAATATTATTGATTTGAATAATAGAATTTATTTGCGTAATAAGAGCTTTACTATTAAGAAGGCAGAGCAACATGGTGTTTATATTTCATTAATACCTTTTACTGATATGGTTGATGGTTTAACCTTAAAGGGTTTTAAATATCCGCTTTATAACATTACTATGAAGACAGGAACAAGTCTTGGGATTAGCAATGTTTTAATAGAGGATGAAGGTATAGTGGAATTTAAAAATGGAATATTAATTGTAATAGAAGCAAAGGATTAGTAAGAAAAATACTTATTATAATAGTATACTAAGTAAAAAACATTCTAAATAATAAAAAATCAAATATAAAATACAATGTTAAAATAACAAAGCTAACAAGTATATGTATTTGCAAAAAATAAGCTAAAAATTAATACTTAAACTAATTGATTGAGATAAGGAAGGAAGACTAGAGATGAAACTAGGAATCGTAGGTTTACCCAATGTAGGAAAAAGTACACTTTTTAATTCCCTTACTAAAGCAGGAGCTGAATCAGCCAATTATCCCTTTTGTACCATAGATCCCAATATAGGTATTGTTCCAGTACCAGATGAAAGATTGCAGATATTAAGTAATATATATGGTTCAGAAAAAATCTTGCCAGCGGTGATTGAATTTGTAGATATTGCAGGATTGGTAAAAGGTGCTTCTAAGGGTGAGGGACTGGGGAATCAGTTTTTATCCAATATAAGAGAGGTGGATGCAATTGTTCACGTGGTTAGATGTTTTGAAGATAGCAATGTAATCCATGTTGAAGGTTCTGTTGATCCAGCTAGAGATATAGAGACAATTAATCTGGAATTGATATTCTCAGATATTGAGATCTTAGAGAGAAGAATTGCCCGTACCTCCAGAGGGGCTAAGAACGATAAAGCACTTGCTAAAGAATTGGAATTACTGGAAAGATTAAAAAAATGGTTAGAAGATGGTAAGATGGCAAAAACCTTCCAAGCCGATGAGGATGAGTTAGAACTTATTAAGGATTACAATCTCCTAACAGGAAAACCTGTAATTTATGCTGCCAATGTTAGTGAAGAGGATTTGGCTGATGATGGAGAAAACAATGATCTGGTTCAAAAAGTGCGTTCCATAGCTAATGAAGAAGGTTCTGAAGTATTTGTTATATGTGCCCAGATTGAGCAAGAGATAGCCGAATTGGATGATGATGAGAGAAAAATGTTCCTGGAGGAACTGGGCTTAAAAGAATCTGGACTGGAGAAACTTATTCGTGCCAGCTATCGTCTACTTGGCTTAATCAGTTATCTAACTGCAGGTCCTAAGGAAACTAGGGCATGGACTATTAAGATTGGAACTAAGGCTCCTCAAGCAGCCGGTAAGATTCACAGCGATTTTGAGAGAGGTTTTATTCGAGCAGAGGTAGTAAGTTATGATAATATAGTTGAATGCGGTAGTTATAACGGAGCCAAGGAGAAGGGATTGGTTCGCTCCGAGGGTAAGGATTATGTGGTCCAAGATGGCGATGTAATTCTCTTCCGTTTTAATGTATAATAAAAGGTATTATATAGTTTCTCATAAATATAGTATGTATATTTCTTGTAAAATCAATATGAAGATATATACATACAGATTTGAAAGAGGTGAACTGTTTTGCAGATGTTGTTGAGTACCAATATAAGATTTCCAAATTTAGGCATAGAACTCAAGAATGTACCATCTGGAATAGATGTATTTGGATTTTGGATAGCTTTCTATGGAATGATTATAGGGCTGGGAATGTTGTGTGGATGGCTTATTGCTCAATGGATGGCTAAAAGAACCAGCCAGGATCCAGAGATATATCTTGACTTTGCCTTGGTAGCAATTATTGTTTCAGTGATTGGAGCCAGACTTTATTATGTTGTATTTGCTTTGGATGAGTTTATTAATGACCCCATACAGATATTTAATACCAGAAGTGGAGGCTTAGCTATCTACGGTGGTATTATAGGCGGGGTATTATCGGCAGTGATATATGCTAAAGTAAAGAAATATTCCTTTTGGCTTCTTGCTGATACCGCTAGTATAGGTTTGCTAACGGGACAGATTATAGGTAGATGGGGAAATTTCTTTAACCGTGAAGCTTTTGGGAAGTATACCAACGGATTATTTGCCATGCAACTGGACATTAGGGATGTAGCCTATGACTTTAGAAATACCATAGTGAATCTGCAAAATAAATATGAGGGTAAACCTGACGCCTTAGCCCGTATTTTGGAGATAAGGGAGAATACAGTACTAGTTGATGGGGTTGAATATATCCAAGTCCATCCTACATTTTTATATGAATCTGTATGGAATTTAATATTATTATTAATCCTAATAGTCTATACAAAACGAAAGAGATTTGATGGAGAGATAGTCCTATTATATCTGATGGGATATGCCTTGGGACGGGTGTGGATAGAGGGATTAAGGACTGATCAGCTTTTCCTATGGAATACTCCCATAGCAGTATCTCAATTATTATCTGCAATTATTGTTATAGTTTGCCTCATTTTATTAGTCTGGAAAAAACGAAAATCATAGGTGGGAATTATATATCAAAGGCTAAGATATAAAGCGGGACTTAATTGCTATAATATTACAAAACCTACATATTGTCACATTTTGATTAAATTTAATATTTAACACAATATGTTGTGGTAATATAAAACGAAAGCACAGATTTCCTTGTTTTATGGGGAATTCTGTGCTTTATTTTTTCCTTTTCATACTTGATAAAATCCCAAACATATAATAAAATATAGACATAAGTGGAGCGAAGTGGTGGGAAGTGGTGAGATTTTCACTAAAAGTGGGACTCGCATCATAATTTGCAAAGTCTAAAGAAGGTGCGTTGCCAATGTTTATGGGTGAATTCGATCATACGATCGATGCAAAAGGAAGAATAATCATACCGGCAAAATTTAGGCAAGACCTGGGCGAACAATTTGTTCTGACCTTAGGTTTAGACGGTTGTCTTTTTGCATACCCTAATGATGAATGGCAAGTATTTATAGAAAAACTCAAAACTCTTCCAGGTACTAAGGAAGCTAGGAAATTACAACGTTATTTTATGGCAGGTGCGGCTGCATGTGAAATTGATAAACAGGGAAGAATATTAATACCTGCAAAGTTAAGAACAGCGGCAGCACTGGAGAAGGATATCGTATTTGTTGGAGTTCTAAATAAGATTGAAATTTGGAGCAAGCAGCGTTGGGATGAAAACAATGACTATGATGATGTAGATCAGATTGCAGAACATATGTCAGAATACGGTATAAGCTTTTAAAGGAGAAAATATGGTATTTGAACATAAATCAGTATTATTAGATGAAACTATAGAAAACCTGGATATTAAAGGGGACGGCATCTATGTAGACGGCACCTTAGGTGGTGGAGGTCATTCTTACTATATCGCATCCAAACTTATAAAGGGCAGATTGATCGGAATTGATCAGGATGAAGCTGCTATTACTGCCGCCGGCAACCGTTTAAAAGAATTTCAGGATAAGGTGACAATTGTCAGAAGTAACTATAAAGATATGAAGAATGTACTAAAGGAGCTTAATGTTACCCAAGTCGATGGAATTCTGCTGGATCTTGGTGTCTCCTCCTATCAATTAGATACTCCAGAAAGGGGATTTTCTTATAGGGAAGATGCTCCCTTAGATATGAGGATGGATTTAAGGCAGGAGAAAACTGCAAAAGATATCATCAATCAATATAGTGAGATGGAATTATACAGAGTCATAAGAGACTATGGAGAAGATAAATTTGCAAAAAATATTGCAAAACATATAGTACAGAATCGTAAGATAAAGCCTATTGAAACTACAGCTGAATTGACTGAAATTATTAAAGCAGCTATACCTATGAAATTCCGTGTGAGCACAGGACATCCAGCCAAAAGGACTTTTCAGGCAATTCGAATAGAACTTAACAGAGAACTTGAAGTCTTAAAGAATACATTAGAGGATATGGTGGACTTACTAGCCCCTGGTGGGAGATTGTGTATTATCACATTTCATTCCCTAGAGGATAGGATAGTTAAATCGTTTTTTAGAACTATCGAAAATCCTTGTACATGCCCACCAGATTTTCCGGTATGTGTATGTGGTAAAAAATCACTTGGCAAAAATATAACTAGAAAGCCTATACTTCCATCCGATGAAGAATTGGCAAATAACAAAAGAGCTAAGAGTGCAAAACTTAGGGTATTCGAGAAAAGTAACTGATAGTTATATGCATGTAGAGTACTAAAGGACAAGTTTAAAGGGAATAATGTCTTAAGGAGAGGGGCTTTGCCATGGAAGCTAAAAGAAGAAGATATCAAATGAATAATTATGGGACAAGCTATATTGACGGTAATACCGTTCGTAAGTTAAATGCATATCCTGTCAGAAGAGAGGAAGAGCATCAGGTCCCTGCACCTAGAAAGCGGGAGCAAAGACAGCCTAGAGCAATATCTGGAATGGATTTTGCATCACTTTTAGTACTGGTTGCAGCAATTGCAGCAACTCTATTTGTATGCGTGGAATACTTAAATCTTAGATCCCAGGCCAATCAAATGGATAAAGAGATACGGGCTATGGAGCAACAATTAACTAATATGATCAATGAAAATGAAGCAGCTTATAATCATATTAATCAAGCATATGACCTAGAGTATGTATATGAGATAGCAGTAGGAGAGCTGGGTATGGTTTATCCTAATAATAATCAAGTTATCACATATCAAAGAAGTCTAGAGGATTTTGTAAGGCAATATGCAGATATCCCTAAGTAATCATCTTAAATAAAGTCACAATTATTAGTTTTTCAGCTATTGAAATTTATAGAGATTACTTACACATTACATCAGGTTAATAACAATAATATAATAAATGAATATAGAAAACAGGTTATAAAAGCTCTTATAATGAGTTTGTAGATAAAGAGGTTATAATATACAGCGTATAAAATACAGACATTAAGTGTAGAAAGTATAGTATACATAGTATATAGAAAGTTGTGGTCACGGATGGAAAAATCTAACAAAAAAACTATACGGAAGTTTAATACACGAATGCAAGCAAGACTATTGCTTGTATTTTGTGTTATAACTCTATGTCTAATGGGACTAATAGGTAGGTTAATATATATAACCCAGACCGATGGCGAACGGTATGCTAAGCAGGTACTATCCCGCCAATCCTATGTGAGTGCTATCATACCTTATCGAAGAGGAGAAATATTGGACCGCAATGGAGCAATTTTAGCTAGAAGTGAATTGCAATATAAACTAATTCTTGATCCAAAACGTATCCTTTCAGATGACGATTACTATGAGCCGACAGTGAAGGCTTTGATGGAGAAATTCAACATAGAAAAAGACACTATAGACTCCATACTACAGAATAGGCCCAATAGCCAATATGTGATAATGCAAAAGAATTTAACCTATGATGTAGTAAATGATTTTAAATTACATATGAAAGATGATAAAAATATACAGGGAGTCTGGTTTGAAGGTGAATATGTCAGATACTATCCCTATGAAACTTTAGCCAGTGATATTATTGGTTTTACCTCAGCAGATAATACTGGATACTGGGGGATAGAGGAGTACTATAATGAAGAACTTAATGGTACCAATGGAAGAGAATATGGATACTATGATTCTACATTAAATATTGACAGAATAGTCAAGCAACCGGAACATGGCAACTCCATTATTAGTACCATTGATGCTAATATACAGAGAATAGTGCAAAAGCATATTAAAGAATTTAATGAAGAAATCGGTAGTAAAAATATCGGTGTTATTGTTATGAATCCCAATAATGGGGAAATCATAGCCATGGCATCCAATCAAGAATATGATCTTAACAATCCCAGAGATCTTACAGTCTTATATAGCCAGGATGAAATTGATAGGATGACAGAAGAGGAGAAGCTGGAAGCTTTATATAGGCTTTGGAAAAATGATATAATTAGCGAAAGTTATGAACCGGGTTCAACCTTTAAACCCTTTACGATAGCGGCTGGCCTTGAGGAAGCTTTGATATCAGATTCTTCTACATTTATCTGTGATGGAGGGGAACATATAGGTGGCCATAAGATAAGGTGTAGTAATAGAGTTGGTCATGGTGAATTAACCTTGGCTCAATCACTGATGAGATCCTGTAATGATGCTTTAATGCATATTGCTGAGTTGCAAGGAAGAGATATATTCTATAAATATCAGACAAGCTTTGGCTTTGGTGAAAAAACCGGCATCGATCTTCCAGGGGAAACCACAGGTATCTTAATATCATTGAATAATCTTAATAAAACAGAGCTGGCTACCAGCAGTTTTGGACAAAGTTTCACGGTTTCCATGCTTCAATTGGCATCAGCCTATTCCTCTGCAGTAAATGGTGGCTATCTATATAAACCCCATGTAGTAAAGCAGATTATTAATGATAAGGGAGCGACTGTTAAGACCATAGATAAAACACTGATTAGACAAACTATATCTGAACAAACATCAAAATTAATTCAAGAATATCTTTATCAGACAGTTGAAGCGGGTACCGCAAAATGGGCACAGGTTGAAGGTTATGCAATCGGTGGTAAAACTGGAACAGCCCAAAAGATTCCTAGGTCTGAGAAAAAATATATAGTATCATTTATAGGTTCAGTACCAGCGATTAACCCGGAAGTTGTATTCTTGGTGGTCATTGATGAAGCTGAAAATGTTGTAAGGCAAGATGACAGTTCTATAGCTACCAAATTTGCCAGTAAGGTGTTAAAAGAGATTTTACCTGCCTTAGGTATCTATCCTGAGGGACCGATAGATTATCTGCTACCAGGATTAGAGGATTATGAAAATCAGGATTCGATAGATGAATTAGATTTTAACGTCCTTGATGATGAAGATGAGGTTCAGACTGAAACTGAAGATGGGGAAGTCCAGGCTGATGAAGATGAGGAGGAAGATCAGGCTGAAACTGAATAAGAAAGAATGGTATACTGGCCATCATAAATCTGTAAAATGGTTATAAACTGTGATTGTTTGTAATAAAATAAAACGATAAGATAAACAAGGCTATGATATTATGACCAGAAACAGAACCTATAATAGAAGAAATGTATTAATAATTGTTTTAATTATTATGCTAGCTGCCTTAGGTTTAATTGTTAGATTAGGATATTTGATGATATTAAAATCAGAAGAATATTCAGCCAAAGCTACGGCCCTTCATGAAAGAGAACGGGCTATAAAAGCAGAACGAGGCAGTATCTATGACAGAAATGGTATTGAAATAGCAACAAATAAGCCAGTATGTACCATATCAGTAATCCATAGTCAGATTAAAGATCCTGAGAGAGTTATTGAGGTTTTGTCTAAGGAATTGGGTATCGGTGAGGAAACTATTAGAAAGAGGGTTGAAAAAGTTTCATCCATAGAGCGTATCAGGTCCAATGTAGATAAAACTATTGCCGATAGAATCCGCGAATATGATCTAGATGGGGTAATGGTGGATGAGGATTATAAGCGATATTATCCCTATGACAGTTTAGCCAGTAAGGTAATCGGTTTTACCGGTAGTGACAATCAAGGTATTATTGGCCTTGAAGTCAAATATGACAATTATCTTAAGGGGATTGATGGAACAATCTTGACCTTGACTACAGCTTATGGTGTGGAAATACCTAATGCTGCTGAAGATCGGATAGAACCTCAACCAGGCAATGACTTATATTTAAGCTTAGATGTTAATATACAAAAATATGCAGAACAAGCTGCATTAAAGGTAATGGAAGCAAAAGAAGCTAATAATGTTAAACTAATTGTCATGAATCCTCAAAATGGCGAAATATATGCCATGGTTAATGTACCAGAGTTTAACTTAAATGATCCTTATACATTAATAGATGAAATAGCAAAAGAATATGAAGGGGTTACCCTTAGCCAAGATCAGCAGACAGAATTGCTAAATCAAATGTGGAGAAATGCCAACATCAGTGATACCTACGAGCCCGGTTCTACATTTAAGATTGTAACAGCAACTGCTGCTTTGGAAGAGGGACTTGTTAAATTGACTGATAGTTTCTTCTGCCCAGGATATAAAAGGGTAGAAGATCGTATAATACGATGTCACAAAGCAGGAGGCCATGGCAGTCAATCCTTCATCGATGGCATAAAGAACTCATGTAATCCTGTCTTTATGGAATTAGGGGCTAGATTAGGTGTAGAGAAGACTTATGAATATTATAAGAAACTAGGGCTATTTAGCAAAACCGGAATTGACCTTCCTGGGGAGGCCAACTCTATTATGCACAAGATGGATAATATTAAGGCAGTGGAATTAGCTACAATGTCTTTTGGTCAATCATTTCAGATCACACCACTGCAACTTCTGGCTGCAACCAGTGCTATAATTAATGGAGGGAATCTGGTTACACCCCATTTAGGTGTTGAAATAAAAGCCCCAGATGGTAGAATTGTTAAGACACTAAAGTATGAAACAACCCAAGCTGTGGTATCCAAGGAAACCTCAGAAGTTATGAAGGAGCTTCTGGAGGCGGTTGTATCTGATGGTACAGGCAAGAGGGCTTATATACCAGGTTTTCATGTGGGAGGAAAAACTGCCACTTCCGAGAAGCTGCCCCGCAGTGCCAATAAGTACATTTCCTCATTTATTGGATTTGCACCAGCATACGATCCACAAGTAATAGCCTTGGTTTTGATTGATGAGCCAGTGGGTATCTATTATGGTGGAACAGTGGCAGCTCCGGTGATATCAGAGTTATTTAGCAATATACTACCCTATCTAGGTGTAGAAGAAAAATATAGTGAGGATGAACTGAAGGAATATAAGGTAGGGTCATTCCAGGTGCCTAATTTTATTGGCATGACTAAGAAAGAAGCAAAAGAGTTGCTTAAGGCATATGACTTTGATGAATTATATGAATTGGGAGAAGGAGAGCATGTAACAGAGCAGTTCCCACTACCAGGAGAAACAGTAAATATAAATAGTGACATTGTTTTATACTTTAATTAATATTGTTATTTATAAGGTTATAAAGTATAATAGCTAAGTTAATAATAAATATTATAATTACACATAAGAATATGCCCGTGCAGGGGCGGATAGGAGTCAACATGGAAAATTCTGAATTAACAGTAATATTGCCTTGCATTATATCATTTGTTGTTTGCGTGATACTTTGTCCATTATTAATACCGTTTTTAAAGAAATTAAAATTTGGACAGTATGTAAGAGAGGAAGGGCCACAGAGCCATTTAAAGAAAACTGGTACACCTACAATGGGAGGCATCGTTATTGTACTCAGTATTGTTATTACCTCATTATTTTATATTAAGGACAATACAGATATGATAGCAGTTCTCTTTGCCACTGTAGGTTTTGGTATCATTGGATTTATGGATGATTACATAAAAGTGGTAATGAAGCGTTCTCTGGGACTTAGAGCATGGCAGAAGCTTTTGGGTCAAATATTGGTTACAGCTATTTTTGGCTATTATCTGATTAATTTCACAGATGTAGCTACAACCATGTTAATTCCCTTTTCCGGTGGTAAATATCTGGATATATCTTATTTATTCCTTCCTATGCTTTTCTTGGTTATGCTAGGAACTGTTAACGGATCCAATTTTACTGATGGTTTAGATGGACTGGAATCCAGCGTGACTGTATTAATTGCAACATTTTTTACAGTGGTAGCCATAGGGATTAACAGTAGTATATCCCCGATTACAGGAGCAGTGGCGGGAAGTCTTTTAGCCTTCCTTCTATACAATGTTTATCCTGCTAAGGTGTTTATGGGAGATACGGGTTCCTTAGCTTTAGGTGGCTTTGTAGCAGCTTCAGCATATATGTTGCAGATGCCTTTGTTTATTCCTATGGTGGCCTTTATTTATCTGGCCGAAGTAATATCTGTAATACTCCAGGTTGCCTATTTTAAATTAACTGGAGGAAAGAGATTATTTAAAATGGCGCCCATTCATCATCATTTTGAACTAATGGGCTGGTCAGAAACTAGGATTGTAGCAGTCTTTTCAGTTGTTACAGCTATTCTATGTTTGATTGCCTTGATGGGTATTAACTAATGGAAGTGAGGAAAATATATGCTTCTGAAAGATAGAGAAGTATTGGTGTTTGGAGCTGGTAAGAGCGGTATATCTGCTACAAGACTTCTTCAAAAACAGGGCTCTAAAGTGGTCTTATATGATTCTAATTCAAAAGTTACTATAGATAGTATAAAAGAGAAGATAGCTATAGATCAGAAGTTTGAATTGCTTATAGGTGAACTGCCAGATAAACTGATTGATACAATTGATTTATTAGTTTTAAGCCCTGGAATACCTACAGATATTATTGAAGTCAAAAAAATCATAGCAAGAAAGATACCTGTTTGGGGAGAAGTGGAATTAGCTTATCATTTTTCCCAGGGGAAAATTATAGGTATAACAGGTACCAATGGTAAGACTACCACCACTTCCTTAGTAGGTGATATTATGAAGGCACACTTTGCTGAAGTATTCGTAGTCGGGAATATAGGCAATCCTTATACGGACTATGCCTTAGAGACTACTGAAAATTCAGTCATTGTTGCAGAACTTAGTAGTTTTCAATTGGAATCCATTGTAGATTTCAAACCAGACATCAGTGTTATATTAAATATCACACAGGATCACTTAAATAGACATCATACCATGGAGAACTATATTCAGGCGAAACTGAATATAACTAAGAAACAGACTCAGGATGAGCTTTGCATCCTAAATTATGATGATAAGATACTCCAGGATGTGGCTAAGGACTTAAGTACAAAAGTAATGTTCTTTAGCATTTCCACTGCATTAAGAGATGGAATATATCTGGATGGTGAGGATATTATATATTCAAGCCAAGGAGAGACTTATGAAATCTGTAATATTAATGAACTGCGGATCCTTGGCAAACATAATTATGAAAATGTAATGGCTGCCGTAGGTATTGCCATTGCCATGGGGGTTCCCTTGGACTGTATCAGTAAAGCAGTTAAAGAGTTTAGGGCGGTGGAGCATCGTATAGAATATGTTGAAACCATCAATGGGGTAACCTATTACAATGATTCTAAGGGGACAAATCCCGATGCTTCAATTAAAGCTGTAGAAGCGATGAAGTCACCGACCATATTGATAGGTGGAGGATATGATAAGCAAATAGAGTTTGATGAATGGATTGAATCCTTTCAGAATAAAATTAAATGCTTAATATTGTTAGGAGATACCAGGGAGAAGATTGCTCAAACAGCAAAGCGCCATGGATTTACCAATATAATTATGGTGGATAGCCTAAAGGAAGCGGTGAGAGTTAGTGCCTTAAAGGCAGAAGCAGGGGATGCCGTATTGCTATCACCGGCCTGCGCTAGTTTTGATATGTTTGAAAGTTATGAAGAACGGGGAAGATTGTTTAAAGAATATGTTAGGGAAATGATATCTATTAAGTCACTGTAGGAATTGTTTCTATGAATCAGGAGTGTTGATATATGGCTAGAACAGCAGGTGAAACTAAAAATAGGAAAATGCATAGCTATTATGACTATAGTTTATTATTTCTCATACTATTTCTGGTATGTTTTGGATTAGTCATGATATATAGTACCAGTTCCTATAATGCACAGAGAATGCTTGGTAATGCCAGTTATTACTTAGAACGTCAAGCATTACTGGGAGGAGCAGGTATTTTAATTATGCTGTTCGTCTCTAAGATGGATTATCGGATATACATACGAAAGCTTCCTATTATAAGGCTAAGACCAGTTACTATACTTTATTTTATTTGTATTGGATTACAGATCTATGTTTTAATATTTGGTGATGTTATCAATGGTGCAAAAAGATGGATTGATCTAGGATTTTTTAGCTTTCAACCCTCCGAACTCACGAAGGTAGCAGTTATACTGTTTACATCATATATAGTAAATCTAGCACCCAGAAGATTAGATAAGTTTGCTGGTTTTATACGGGTTGTGGTCTTTATCATGCCCCTTCTTGCTCTAATTGTTATAGAAAACTTCTCTACTGCCTTGGTAGTAGGTGTAATAATGGTAGCAATATGTTTTGTTGCTAGTAAAAAGAAAGCTTACTTTATATTCTCTGGTATATTGTTGCTAACAATTGGTGCAGTGTTTATTATTTTATTTCCATATCGAATGGAGCGTCTAGAGGTATGGCGCAATGTCGAAACCCATGACAAGGGTTACCAAATTCTCCAAGGGCTTTATGCAATCGCAAGAGGTGGTGTATTTGGCAAAGGCTTAGGAGAAAGTATTCAAAAACTGGGATTTATACCAGAATCCCATAACGACATGATTTTCTCAGTAGTATGCGAGGAATTGGGTTTATTTGGAGCCATTGCCTTAATACTTTTATTTATCTTATTAATATGGCGTATTTTTATCATTGCTATCAATGCGCCGGATTTATATGGCGGTTTAATAGCGACTGGGGTATTGGCCCATATAGCAGTACAGGTATTAATAAATATAGCAGTTGTTACTAACACGATTCCTTCAACCGGTATACCACTGCCATTTATCAGTTATGGAGGAAGTGCTATTATGGTACTCTTGTTTGAAATGGGGATTGTACTTAGTATATCCAACCAGATAAAAGGGGATATATAATGTTTAATACAGCCCATTCCAAATAAGTGAGATCGCTTGTTCGGACAATTGTTCAATGAGTAGAATATGGGCTGAATATAACATTATAAGTAATAAATACAAATTCACGGGGACAAATAGGAGTTCATATAGTATAGTATATTTCCGATTTTGTCTGAGGTGTGCTATGTCGAGTATTGAAGTAATCGGCGGTATGCGGTTAAAGGGAGAAGTTAAAATACAAGGTTCAAAGAATGCTGCATTACCTATAATTGCAGCAACAATTTTGAATAAAGGAATATCTGTACTAAAGAATTGTCCAAAAATCTTAGATGTACTACATATGATAAAGATTCTTGAAGAACTAGGATGCGAAACCTCTTGGGAAGGGGATACCTTATATGTGGATTCAACCACACTTCTGGATCCTATAGTTTCTGAAGAATCTGTAAGAAAAATGCGCAGTTCCATCCTCTTTCTAGGCTCATTATTGGGAAGGTGTCATGAAGCCACTATTGCTTATCCTGGTGGTTGCTCCATAGGTAAAAGACCAATTGACTATCATTTAAATGCATTTCGAAAAATGAATGTAGAGGAGACTTTTACCGGTAGTGATAACCATATTATTTATTGCAGGACTAATCAAATAATTGGTAATGATATCTTTTTAGAATTTCCCAGTGTTGGTGCTACCCAAAATATAATACTGGCTGCTGTATTAGGTAGTGGTGTAACTAGAATCTTCAATGCTGCAAGAGAGCCAGAAGTTACAGAATTATGTAACTATCTAATTAAAGCTGGTGCAAAAATATATGGAAGAGGAACATCTTTCATTAAAGTAGAGGGGGTACAGTCATTACATGATGTGGAATTTACTTTATCTTCGGATCGAATTGTAGCAGGAACATATATGACAGCTGTAGCTGCCAGCTATGGAGATGTGGTTCTAAGGGCTACTCCCGTAAGACATCTAGATTCCGTAATACGCCAATTAAAACGAATTGGCTGTAATATAGCCATCACAGAAGATAATGTAAGGATTAGCAATCAAGGTAGATTACAGCCGATTGTAGGCTTAAGTACACAGCCATATCCGGGATTTCCCACCGATATGCAATCACAGATGCTAAGTGTTTTATGTCTAGCTGAGGGCCAAAGTACAATCTTAGAGGAAATCTTTGAATCAAGATTTCAGAATGTTTATGAACTTAGGAAGATGGGGGCCAATATAGAGCTTGATACCCGTCAGAATAAAGCAATTGTTACCGGAGTAGATAAACTAACTGGTGCCACTGTTAAATCCCATGATTTAAGGGGAGGAGCGGCTCTTGTAATAGCAGGCTTAGCCGCAGAAGGAAAAACCATTATACAAGATACCACCAACATAGATAGGGGTTATGAGGATATCTGTAGGGATCTTTCTGAGCTGGGGGCGAACATCCGATATAGAATTGAGATCGCTTCATAGGAGTAAAAAACCATGACAAGAAAAAGGCAGAGAAAATCGAATAATGTACTTAGGAGATTATGTCGCAAGTTTATTGGTTTCTTATTATTAATAGGAATACCGATAATGCTTTTTGCCAATGCATTACAGTTAAAGAATATCACAGTGGTTGGTGCAATTCGTTTTAGTCAAAAACAGATTGAAGATGAGTTATTAACATCTAGACTAGATTACAACACCTTGCTCCTATATCTAAAATACCAATATTTTAAAGAAATTAACATTCCCTTTATCGAGAAAATAGATTTCGAGATAATTGATCCTAATTCAATCAAAATCTATGTTTACGAAAAGAAAATAACTGGATGTGTTAAATTTCTAGGAGAGTATTTGTATTTTGATAAAGATGGAATAGTGGTGGAAAGTGCATCAACAAAACTGCAGGATATTCCACAGATTACAGGTTTAACCTTTAATAGAATTATTTTAAATGAAAAACTGGAAGTGCAGAAGGAAGATTTATTCGATGTAATTTTAGATTTAACTAGGCTGATAGAAAAGTATGAACTTGATGTCGATACTATTAATTTTAATAGTTATAATGAGATTACATTTATATGTGGCGACATCAAGGTTCTGCTTGGTAAGAAAAGTACTTATGATGAAGCTTTGTCTGAACTTAAGGGAATACTACAGGAAACTAAGGATATGAGCTTAACTATTGACATGAGAGAATTTACCAGGGATACAAAAACAATTATAGCAAAACCCAATAAATCAATAAATTAAACAAATTGTTAACAAATTATTGCATGATTTTTTAAATTATGCTTGATTATTTGAGAATTAAAAGATATCATATATAGTAGGATTGAAACACCATAAATTGTATTCAAAAATGATCTAATCCCATTATAATGTGGTTTCGTCATTTTCAACATAAGATAAGGTAGCGTTTTTAATAGATAGTACTTAATACATAGGAAAAAGAATTTTGTTATTATCCAAATTATAATATAATGAATTATAGAATGAATACCATAAAGGAGGAATTGACCTTGCTTGAGATAAGAACAAATGAGGCGGATGCAACTGCCAAGATACTAGTTATTGGAGTAGGAGGAGCAGGTAACAATGCCGTTAATAGAATGATAGAGGAAAATATACAAGGTGTTGAATTTGTTTGTGTTAATACGGACAAGCAGCACCTAAAGAATTGTAAAGCTCCACTATGTGTTCAAATAGGGGAGAAGCTTACCAAAGGTCTTGGTGCTGGAGCGCAACCTGACATTGGGCAGAAAGCCGCCGAAGAGAGCAGGGAACAACTTTCTGATATAATCCAAGGAGCAGATATGGTTTTTGTCACCTGTGGAATGGGTGGAGGAACTGGAACTGGAGCAGCTCCTGTTATAGCTCAGATCGCTAAGGAAATGGGGATTTTGACAGTAGGTATCGTTACAAAACCTTTTAGATTTGAAGCAAAGGCAAGAATGACCAACGCCCTTAATGGAATTGAAAGGCTTAAGGAACATGTAGATACGTTAATTGTTATTCCCAATGATAAATTATTGGAGATTGTTGATCGTAGAACATCAATGCCTGATGCCCTTAGAAAAGCAGATGAGGTGTTACAACAAGGTGTTCAGGGTATCACTGACTTAATAAATGTACCTGGATTAATTAACTTGGATTTTGCAGACGTTCAGACAGTAATGAAAGATAAGGGAATAGCCCATATAGGAATAGGACAAGCTACTGGTGATGATAAATGTGTAGAAGCTGTTAAACAAGCCATTACTAGTCCATTGCTAGAAACCACAATCCAAGGAGCATCCCATGTAATTATTAATATATCTGGTGATATTAGCTTGATAGAAGCCAATGAGGCGGCTACTTTGGTACAAGAATTGGCAGGAGAGAGTGCTACAATTATCTTTGGTGCGGTATATAGTGAAGATACTCCTGATACTGCAATGATTACTGTTATTGCAACAGGGCTACAACATGATGGTAAAGACGGAGTTCAAACACCGGATTTCTTAAGGCGTAATACACCTGCACCTAACAAACCATCCTTTGGTATAGATTTTAATGCAAATAGAAGTTATTCGCCTAGTAGTAATTATGGTCAACCAACTCCAACACGTCCCAGCCAGTCTATGTTTCAAACTGATCCCACTAGACGTCCTATAGGTCAGCCTGCAAAAGCCCCATCCCTAGGTAGTAGCAATGTGGACGCTAATGGAATAAAAATTCCAGAATTCCTACAGAAGAATCGCCATAATAAGTAAGAATACATAAAATTTTATATAATATAAGGTGCTGTCGCGATATAGTTGAAAGAGCATAGAGTATAAGCAATACACAGAGTGTGTTGCTTATATTTATATCTTCCTATCTATATTGCGACAGCACCTTTTTTGTATATATTAATATATTTATGCCAATCTGTGTAGTATAAAGTAAACAAAAACTTTGAATAAAGAACTATGAAATGACATATTTTGGATAGGTTACAAGGTATAATCTTTTTGTATAAGATATATCGTACTATTCAATATGTATATAAGCTGTTTGGAGGTGAATTTTGTATTATGAAATTTATCCGGATATTATATTTATCATAAATTTCTTATTTGATTTAATTCTTCTATATTTGTTACAGATAATAAATCGGAAGAAAAGCAAAATTGGAAGAATGTTATGTGCAGCAGCTATTGGGGGACTAATGGCTACCATAGTTACTATTTTTCCAGGCATAAATATGGTTATCCGGTTTATGCTAATTTATATAGTATCTTCTATTTTAATGATAGAAATCGCATTTGGAAGGATGAAAATTAGAGAACTCATTATCCAAGTGGTAATACTATATATTATTACATATTTTGTTGGTGGTTTAATAAGTTCCATTTATCATAATACCAATTTACGATTACATCTATATAGGATAAATAATGGTATTAAGGTTAGTGATATTTCATGGAAATATATGGCTATCATAATCCTACTAATAATTCCAGTAATCCTGGTTATTATATGGTTAATCCGTGGCTATTACAAAAGAAATCCAGATATCTATAAAATAGATTTAATATTAGGTGACAAGAAGGTTCAGGCCAATGGAATGTTAGACACTGGTAATTGCCTATATGACCCTCTTCTTAATAAGCCGGTAATAATAGTGGAATTTTCTCTGATAAAGCAATTGCTATCCAATGATTTAATAAAGGAACTGGAATGGGCAAAGGAAGGTCTTAATGGAGATAAATCCATTACTGGCCAGTGGGATCTGGTTTCTGAAAGCGCAGTCCGTTTAAGATTAATTCCATATCAATCCATAGGTAAAAAGGGGTTATTGCCTGGAGTTCGCCTTGATAGAATTGTGATTTATAGGGGAGATGACCTAATAACAAGTGAAAATATAATTGCAGCGATTTTTGACGATAAATTATCCACTAAGGATGACTATCATGTGATTCTGCATAAGGAACTTTTGTAAAGATGTAAACATAATAGGAGGTTAATCTATGCTTTTAAAATTATCAATACAAAATAAATTTCAATTTCGACTAATACCGAATATAAAAACTATAGTATTCGGCCAGAGAGGTGAAATACATTATATCGGTGGAGCTGAAGTATTACCTGCACCACTTGATTCCGTCCGAGAGGCAGAAGTGATAAGTCAGTTAGGTACAGAAAAGGATTCAGAGATGAAATCAATTCTTGTGGAACATAATTTGCGTCTTGTCGTATATATCGCAAAAAAATTCGATAATACCGGTGTAGGGGTGGAAGATTTAATATCTATAGGTACCATAGGTTTAATAAAAGCGATAAATACCTTTAATCCAAATAAAAATATAAAATTGGCTACATATGCATCCAGATGTATTGAAAACGAAATATTAATGTATCTGAGAAGGAATAATAAAACAAAGCTTGAAGTGTCCATAGATGAGCCACTAAATGTTGATTGGGATGGTAATGAATTACTACTTTCGGATATATTAGGAACTGATGAAGATGTCATATATCGCAATATCGAAGAAGAGGTTGACCGTAAACTGCTTAGAAAAGCTTTAACTAAATTATCAGACAGAGAACGAATTATAGTTGACCTTAGATTCGGTCTAAATTCTGAGGATGGCAACGAAAGAACACAAAAGGAAGTGGCTGATTTATTGGGAATATCTCAATCTTACATATCAAGACTTGAGAAAAAAATAATTAAAAGATTAAAAAAAGAAATGGTTCGTTTTGAATAGGAAAAGTGCTGGTAAATAATTCTTAGTGTAAATATCGTATAAAGAGGAGCCAAATAGTGAATCATTAATTTATGTAAAGGATATGATTCGGAGGTTTCGATATGGCTCTTTATAAAGTTGAGATTTGTGGCGTTAATACATCGAAGTTGCCATTGTTAAAAAACAATGAAAAGGATGAATTGTTTCAAAGAATATTGCAGGGGGATAAGGAAGCGCGGGAAATCTACATTAAGGGGAACTTAAGATTGGTTCTCAGTATTATTCAGAGATTTTCCAATAGTAATGAAAATGTAGATGATCTTTTTCAAATTGGCTGTATTGGCTTAATGAAAGCCATTGATAATTTTGATATAACTCAGAATGTAAAGTTCTCAACCTATGCAGTACCAATGATTATTGGTGAAATCCGTAGATATCTAAGGGATAATAATGCTATTCGTGTTAGCAGATCTTTAAGAGATACTGCCTATAAAGCAATCTATGCCAAGGAAGCATTGGTAAAACGAAATGAAAAGGAACCTACAATCAGTGAAATTGCAGAAGAAATAGGAATAAGCAAGGAAGATATAGTATATGCCTTAGACGCTATACAAAGTCCAGTATCCCTTTATGATCCAGTTTATGTAGAGGGAGGAGATGCCCTATATATTATGGATCAGGTCAGTGATAAGAAAAATAGGGAAGAAAATTGGATAGAAGAGATATCCTTAAAGGAGGCTATGGAGAAATTACCACCTAGGGAACATAATATTATAAAGCTTCGATTCTTTGAAGGAAAGACACAGATGGAAGTGGCAAAAGAGATTAATATATCCCAGGCACAAGTTAGTCGTTTGGAAAAAGCAGCATTAAAAAATATGAAAAATTATTTGTGTGGATAGTGTTTGTAAAAATAATAAGGGTATACAGCTAAGTTCTAATCCACCGTTAGAAGATGTGCTTATAGCGGTGTGAGAGGCTTTTATCTGTATACCCGTTTTATATTTACCTTTCCTTATTCTATATGATTATTTATATGCTTATGTTGCAAGTAGATAGGCAACATCATTGCTATCATTATTTTTTATCTCAAGTAAATAGGTATCACTGAACTCAGTAACGTTAAATACAACAACACCCTTATCACCAAACTTTGGTGGCAGAGTATTCTCCCAATCATTATACTGAAAATGTGGTTTATACTGGCTACCATCTCTTTCAATCAGAGCCATAGTATAACTGCTTAAATACTGCCTTCTCCTATTTCTTTTACAGTAAACTGTAGACCATGAACTATAGGGGATTCGATACTTTATTATCAGTTCATGGAATATATTTCGAGAACATTGGAATTATATCCTTTTTATTTTTTGGGATACATGGTACAATATTTCATGGAAGAAATATCAACCTTCAATAATATTATGATGTAAAAGGATGGGGTATTTGATGAGAGATACAATGTTAAGTTATTTTAATGAGGTGTTTGGTGATACCGAAGGAGTAAAAGTATACTTTGCGCCAGGACGGGTTAACTTAATTGGCGAGCACACTGATTATAATGGGGGTCATGTTTTTCCATGTGCTCTAACTATCGGAACCTACGCAGCTGTACGTAAGCGTAATGATAGAAAGCTATGCTTTTATTCAATGAATTTTAAGAATTTAGGATTAATAGAAACCTCTTTGGACAATCTTGTCTTTGATAAAAAAGATGATTGGGCTAATTATCCCAAGGGAGTACTTTGGACCTTTGAGAAACATTCATACCAAGTAGATAAGGGAATGGATATAGTTTATTTTGGGAATATTCCCAATGGTTCTGGTTTATCTTCTTCAGCCAATATAGAGGTATTGACAGGATATATTCTTAAGGATCTGTTTGGTTTATCTATAGATTTAACTAAGATTGCATTGCTATGCCAGTATTCTGAGAATAATTTTAATGGCGTTAACTGTGGCATTATGGATCAGTTTGCAATAGCCATGGGCAAGAAGGATCATGCTATCTTTTTAGATACCAGTAATCTAAAATATGAGTATGCACCAATTGAATTAGGTGATGCTAAGTTAGTTATAATTAGTAGTAATAAGAAAAGAGGTCTGGGGGATTCTAAATATAATGAGAGAAGGAGCCAATGTGAGCAGGCCCTTGCTAGACTACAGAAAGTGGCAGATATAAAGACCCTAGGTGATCTTACCATAGAGCAGTTTGAGCAATATAAGGATGCTATTAATGATGAAACACTAGTGAAAAGGGCTAGACATGCAGTCTATGAAAACCAGAGAACTGTTCAGGCTGTTGAAGCATTAAAGGCTCAGAAAATAGATGAATTTGGTAAATTGATGAATGATTCCCATGTATCTTTACGGGATGATTATGAAGTTACTGGAATTGAATTAGATACTTTAGCTGAAAGTGCATGGAAGCAAGAAGGTGTTATAGGTGCAAGGATGACCGGGGCTGGTTTTGGCGGTTGTACTGTAAACATCGTTAAGAATGATTATATAGATTCGTTTATTGAAAATGTTGGTAGGGACTATGAAGAAGGTATTGGTTATAAAGCTGACTTTTATGTAGTTGAGATAGGTGATGGTCCTAAGGAATTATTATAAGGGGATTATTATTTGACAGCTTATTTAATTCATGGCATAATAGGTCGATAACAGGGAAATATATATCATCAGTAGGTAATTAATATTCGCCGCTGATGATATATCTATATTAAGCCATATATTCAGTTATAAGTGGGCGGTTAGTATTGATAATGTTAGTTATCGGTATATGCAAGGAAATGAGAGGTGATTGAATTGATACAAAGCAGTGATAAAGGTTACCACAATACAGCTAGGAAGCAGTTCGATTTTAATGGAGAGACTTATCTATATTATGATATATTAAGTTTGGATAAAGAAGGGTACGATATAAAGAGTTTACCATTTACCATTAGAGTTTTATTGGAATCTGTTCTACGTCAATGGGATGGTAGGGCAATTACAGAGGAACATATCATTAACTTGGCCAACTGGACCAAGGGTAATAATGGTGAAGGAGAGGTACCTTTTAAACCAGCTAGAGTCTTACTACAGGATTTTACTGGAGTTCCAGCGGTAGTTGATTTAGCTTCCATGCGACAAGCTTTGGTGGATACTTTAAAAGATAAGGGAGTATCTGATCTTATTAATCCTGAGGTTTCCGTTGATCTTGTTATCGACCATTCCGTGCAAGTGGATTACTATGGAACTTCCGCAGCCTTAGATGAAAATATGCAATTGGAATTTAAGCGTAATAAAGAAAGATATGAATTTCTAAATTGGGCAAAGGGGGCCTTTGATAATTTTAGTGTTATACCACCAGATATGGGTATTGTGCATCAAATTAATTTGGAATATTTAGCTTCAGTAGTGATTAAAAAGAAGGATGGAGACAGTTATATTGCATACCCAGATACTTTAGTAGGAACTGATTCCCATACTACAATGATTAATGGGTTAGGCGTTCTGGGCTGGGGTGTTGGAGGTATAGAAGCAGAAGCTGGCATGCTAGGCCAACCATCGTATTTTCCATTGCCAGAAGTGATTGGAGTACAATTGACAGGGGAACTGCCAGCGGGATCCACAGCTACGGATTTAGCACTGACAATAACACAGCTGCTTAGACAGCGGGGGGTTGTTGGAAAGTTCGTAGAGTACTTTGGTAGCGGTGTGGCCAGTTTAAGTTTGGCTGAACGGGCTACTATTGCCAATATGGCACCAGAATATGGGGCTACCTGTGGATTTTTCCCCGTTGATGAGGAAACATTGGATTATTTACTTCTTACTGGACGGTCTAAGGAGCAGGTGGATTTTGTCCGTACCTATTTGAAGAAGAACCATATGCTTTATGATAATTCTGCGAAAGAACCCAAATATTCAGAGGTAATCCAATTGGATCTTAGTTCTGTTATCCCTAGTTTATCAGGACCTAAGCGTCCACAGGATTTAATCCCCCTAAATGATATGAAGGATGCCTTTGTAAAATCAGTGTCCCTTCCTCAAGGAAATCATGGCCATGGTTTATCTGAAGCTGAGTTACAGAAGGAGAAGGAGATAGTATTTAAGGATGGAAGAAGAAGTACTATCAAAACAGGAGCAGTAGTTATAGCAGCTATCACTTCCTGTACTAATACATCTAATCCTTCTGTTATGCTAGGAGCAGGCCTTCTAGCTAAAAAGGCTGTGGAGAGGGGGCTTAAAGTTCCCCCTTATGTTAAGACCTCTTTAGCTCCAGGATCAAGGGCTACCACAGATTATTTGGAGGCAGCAGGACTTCAAAGTTATCTAGACCAATTAGGTTTCAATACAGTAGGTTATGGTTGTACTACCTGTATTGGTAATTCTGGATCCCTTCTACCTGAGGTTGCATCGGCCATAGAAGATGAAGGCTTATTGGTAACTTCTGTGTTATCTGGGAATCGTAATTTTGAAGGTAGGATACATTCCTTGGTAAAAGCAAATTATTTGGCAGCTCCTCCTTTGGTTGTAGCATATGCTTTAGCTGGAACAGTTAATATTGATTTAACTAAAGAACCAATAGGAAAAGATACAGAAGAAAAAGATGTATTTCTGAAGGATATCTGGCCAAGCTCGGAAGAATTAAAGGAAGTATTAGCACAAACTTTGAACCCACAATTATTCCGTAAGGTATATCAAGAGGTTTATAATAGCAATGATCTTTGGAACTCCATAAATGTAAATGAAAGCAAGCTTTATCATTTTTCAGAAGAATCAACTTACATTCAAAATCCGCCATACTTTACTGAGTTATCCCATGAGCCAGAGAATATAAAAAGTTTATCTAACTTAAGGGTTTTGGCTAAGTTCGGCGATACTGTAACAACTGATCACATATCACCAGCAGGGGCAATTGGAAGAAATACACCTGCAGGCAAGTATTTAATGGAACATGGCATCAGTCCCAAAGATTTTAACACCTATGGATCCAGACGGGGGAATCATGAGGTGATGATGAGGGGAACTTTTGCAAATATCCGTATACGTAACCATCTGCTGCCAGGAACGGAGGGCGGTTATACCTGTTATTGGCCAACAGAAGAGGTAATGCCTATCTATGATGCTGCCATGAGATATAAAAAGCAAAATATTGGTCTAGTTATACTAGCAGGTAAGGATTATGGAATGGGATCCTCCAGGGACTGGGCGGCTAAAGGGCCTAATCTCCTAGGAGTTAAGGTGGTAATTGCTGAAAGTTTTGAGAGAATTCATCGTTCCAATCTAGTTATGATGGGTATTCTTCCCTTACAGTTTATTGAAGGAGATACAGCTGAAACTTTAGGTTTGGCCGGTGATGAAACATATGAAGTTAATATTGACGATACTGTAAAGCCTAGGGATATCATTGATGTTGTGGCTGTATCAAGGAATGGTGATAAAAAGAAGTTTAAAGCAATAGTTCGCTTTGATTCTGTAGTTGATGTGGATTATTATCGCCATGGTGGTATCCTACCTATGGTCCTTAGGGAAAAAATACAAGGTATATAAAGAGGAAAATCTCAAATTTCACACAGTATACCTTGTAATTAATGAAAAATTGATATATAATTTAGTTTAAGTCAATTAGTATAAAGTAAATGACATCTATACTATATAAATACTATATCAAATATGATAACAAGAAATTCATATTGAAAAAACAGCGATGACAAAGCTACGATTTATAAATTTCTTCAGAGAGCCGGTGGTTGGTGTGAACCGGTGAAAGGTTAAATCTTTCCACTTTCGAGCTGATGGCGATGAGTCATAAGGGTCGTAGCCTTTATACTACGGTTAAGTGGTCGGTTCATAACAGTTCCGGCAATTTGGGTGGCAACGCGGATTCCTTTCGTCCCATAATTTTATTATGGGGCGTTAGGAATTTTTTTATATTATTTTATATTATAAATAAAATATAAGGAGGATTATTACATGTTAGATATTAAATTTGTGAGAGAAAATCCAGAGCTTGTTAAGCAAAATATAAGGAACAAATTTCAAGATAATAAGCTTCATCTGGTTGATGAGGTTATAGCCTTGGACCAAGAAAGTAGAGCTACAAAACAGGAGGCTGATAATCTAAGATCTGAGCGTAACAGAATATCTAAGCAAATCGGTGGTTTGATGGCCCAAGGTAAGAAAGAAGAAGCAGAGGAACTTAAAAAACAAGTGACATCATTTTCTGATCATCTGGCTCAGCTAGAAGCAAAAGAAAGTGAGCTTTCTGATAAGATACTTAATATTATGATGACTATTCCTAATATAATTGATCCTAGTGTGCCACTTGGTAAGGATGATAGTGAGAATGTTGAAGTAGAGCGCTACGGAGAACCAGTTGTGCCTGATTTTGAGATTCCCTACCATGTAGATATCATGGAGAGACTTAATGGTATAGATTTGGATAGTGCAAGAAAGGTCGCTGGTAATGGTTTCTACTACTTGATGGGGGATATTGCCAGATTGCATTCTGCTATAATTACCTATGCAAGAGATTTTATGATAGATCGGGGTTTCACCTATTGTATTCCGCCATTTATGATTCGTAGTGAAGTTGTAACTGGCGTTATGAGTTTTGCTGAAATGGAATCCATGATGTATAAAATAGAAGGGGAAGACCTTTATCTTATTGGAACCAGTGAACACTCCATGATTGGTAAATTTATTGATACAATAATATCAGAAGATGAATTACCACAGACTTTGACCAGTTATTCTCCATGCTTCCGTAAGGAAAAGGGTGCTCATGGTATCGAAGAAAGAGGAGTATATAGAATACATCAGTTTGAGAAGCAAGAGATGATTGTTGTTTGTAAGCCAGAGGATAGCGGGATGTGGTTTAATAAATTATGGCAGAATACAGTGGATTTATTCCGTACCTTGGATATTCCAGTTAGAACCTTGGAATGCTGCTCTGGTGATCTAGCAGACCTTAAAGTAAAATCAGTTGACGTGGAAGCATGGTCTCCAAGACAGAAGAAGTATTTTGAAGTAGGTAGCTGTTCCAATTTAGGTGATGCTCAGGCCCGCCGTCTGAAGATACGAGTGGTTGGGGAAGGTGGTAAATACTTTGCCCACACACTTAATAATACAGTGGTAGCTCCACCTCGTATGCTTATTGCCTTCTTGGAAAACAATTTAAATGAAGATGGAAGTGTTAATATTCCCAAGGCACTGCAACCATATATGGGTGGAAAAACAATTATTAAATAGTAGTGTTCTACTAAGATGAGTTAACATCAGAGCTTGTACCTAATATGAAGGGGTAGATAGGAATAGATTAAAAAAAGACAGGCTTGGTTTTCAATGCCAATTGGCACTGATTTAAGCCTGTCTTTTTTCCTACTTGCCCCACTCTAATTTAGCCAACTGGATGCATCCCATGACACCTTGGTCTCCTGCCAATGCAGCGGGTACTATGTAATTGTCTATATCCTTAATCTGCTGTGTTTGGATATAGCCGTTAAGTAATTGACTTACCTGATTTCTAATCAAAGGAAAAAGCTGTGCCTGATGCATAACGCCGCCCCCAAGGACTATACGATGGGGGGATAGAGTTAATATAAAATTAACTATACCTTGGGCAAGATAGTAAGCTTCCAATTCCCAAACTTCATCCCTGTTACTTAGTTCAATAGCTTTTTTACCCCAGCGCTTTTCAATAGCTGGGCCTGAGGCCAAACTTTCCAAGCAATTGGGATGGTATGGACAGACACCTTCAAAGTTATCATCTGGATGTTTGGCTACAAGTATATGCCCTGCTTCAGGGTGTAGCATTCCATGTAAGGTAGAGCTGTTTTGGTAGACACCTACACCAACTCCTGTTCCAACTGTTATGTATACACTGGAAGGTACATCTTTGGTACTGCCCCATGTAGCCTCACCGAGGGCTGAGGCATTGACATCTGTATCAAAACCAACTGGTATATTTAGTTCTTTTTTTAAATTTCCAACAATATCATAATCAATCCATGATAATTTAGGTGTTGATGTAATATAACCATATGTTCTTGAATTTCTATCTAGGTCAACAGGACCAAAGGAACCTACTCCTAAGGCTTCTATCCCTTTTGCTTTAAAATAATCAACAATTATAGGAATGGTCTCGGCTGGAGTTGTGGTAGGAATGGATTTTTGCTCTATAATCTCTCCGTGTTCATTACCTATTGCCAACACCATCTTGGTACCGCCTGCTTCCAGGGCTCCAAATAACATAATATGCACCTAGCCTTTCTGTTTAATCTATCTTTCTTATTGTATACTAAGAATTGGCAAGTTTAAAGTATTTATGTGCAAATTCATAATTTTTATTCATAATACTTAAAAGCCTTAAAGGGTTAAAAGCTTGTTAGCTAGACTAAAGCCAATCTTATATATATAATATAGGATAGGAAATAATTTTTAATAGAGTCATTTACCAACCATTAGATTAGGAGGATTACTAGTGGAGAAAAAAACTAGGATTACAAGTCCGAAATATCAACGAATAGCAGCTGACATTGCCTCAAAGATTGTAAAGGGACATTATCAGATAGGGGATAGAATATATGCTAGATCATCATTAGCCAGCCAGTATGGGGTATCTTCAGAGACAGCAAGAAGAGCAATTAGTATTCTAACGGATTTAAATATAGTAGAGACAATTAAAGGTAGTGGTGTTAGGATAATCTCCTTTGAAAAGGCATTAAATTTTATACGTCAATATGAAGATGTTCAGACTATAAATAATTTGAAAGAAGAAATACTACAAAGTGTAGCAAGACAAGAAAAAGAAATGAAATTTATGAATGAAGCTATAGATAAATTAATTGATAAAACTGATAGGTTTAGATCAATTAATCCATTTTTGCCATTTGAAATAGAGATAAAGGAAGATATGCCTTATCTAAACAAGACTATTTCTGAGTTGAATTTCTGGCATAATACAACAGCAACAATTATTGCCATACGGCGCAAAGATGACATACTTCTTTCTCCTGGACCATATGCAGAAATTATGTTAGGAGACAAACTTTATTTTATTGGAGATGAAAAAAGCTATGATAGAGTCTCCCATTTTCTATATCCTGAATTAAGCAGTAATTAAAATAAAAAAAGGGCGTCTTGTAATATAAAGCGGGGCTATCTCAATAGAGAGTATAGTCCCGTTTAATATTACAAGACGCTTATTTAATGTATAGAAATTCCTTCGAATATCCTATACATTAAATAAATCCTCTAGGCATGTGAACTCTATTCACATTGTGCAATTCCCAAACAGTTAAAAAATAATATTTGACAAAGTAACAACTTTAAGTTAGAATACAAGTTGTTGCTTTTAGGCTTTACATTAAAAGGAAGGTAAAACAAACAACAGGAGGAATTGAAATGATTAAATTTGAAAATATATCAAAAAGATATAAAGATAAAGTTGTCTTAAAAAATATTACTTTTGAAATAGAAAGAGGCAAGTTGGTCGCATTTATTGGTGAAAGTGGTTGTGGAAAGACAACAACATTAAAAATGATTAATAGATTAGTTAAGCCAAGTTCAGGAAAAATATATATTGATGGGGAGGATGTGGCATCTAAGGATGTAATAAAGCTCCGTAGAAATATGGGTTATGTTATACAACAAACAGGGCTTTTCCCTCATATGACGGTCAAAGAAAATATTGAAATTATTTCGAAGATAGAGAAAAGAGATCCTAAGAAGATTGAGGAAAGAACTCTGGAAATGATGGATATGATAGGTTTAGATTACGAATTTCTAAATCGTTATCCTTCAGAACTCAGTGGAGGCCAGCAGCAGAGGATAGGTGTGGCAAGAGCCTTTGCCGTTGATCCAGAAATCATACTTATGGATGAGCCCTTCTCTGCCTTAGATCCTATAACCAGAATCAGCCTACAGGAAGAGTTAATGGATTTACAAGAAAAGTATAAAAAAACAATTGTATTTGTTACCCATGACATGGATGAAGCTATTAAGATTGCAGATCTTGTATGCATTATGAAGGATGGTGAAATTCTTCAATATGATACGCCAGAGAACATCTTAAAGAGCCCCAGTAACGAATTTGTATCTCGGTTTGTGGGAAAAAACCGCATATGGACATCACCAGAGTATATTAAAGCAGAGGATATTATGATAGATTCACCTGTTACCTGTAATAAAAACATGACATTATTCAGATGCATGGAAAAGATGCGTTCAACAAAGGTTGATAGCTTAATGGTTACAGAAGGCAAATCCCGTATATTATTGGGAATCGTAAAAGCTAAACAGATACAGACTGAAAAGGATAGCAATAAACCAGTTGAAGAAGTTATGGATACGGATGTATGCTGCGTGAAACCGGAAGATTCCATAATTGATATATTAAAGGTGGTTAATGATAACCATGCATCCAGCATACCAGTACTTGATGATGAAAAAAGATTGCTCGGCTTGATAACAAAAAGTAGTTTAGTAACTACCTTAAGTCAGCAATACTTGGAACCTGAGGAGGTTATGTAATAATGAATTTTATTAAATATATAGTACAAAATCGAAATCAAATATTTAATTTAACTTTAGAGCATATTGAATTAA
>JAAYPX010000069.1 GCA_012519565.1 Clostridiales bacterium
GATTGCCCTTTTTGATAATGAGGAAATTGGTAATCGTACCAAACAGGGTAGTGCTTCCTTATCAACCCTAATGCTAATGGAGAAGCTATTTGATGCCCTGGGTAGAAGTAGAATTGAAATGTATGATGTATTCCATAGAAGCATTATTCTATCCATGGATGTGGCTCAAGCTTATCATCCCAATTATACAGGAAAATTTGACCCTACCAATATAGCAGAATTAAATAAAGGGGTAGTATTTAAGATAGATACCCTGCAAAGATATGCCTTTGATACAGGAGCAGTGGGTATGATTCAGCAATTATGCGAAGAGAATAATATTCCTTATCAAAAATACACCAACAGATCAGATGCCACTGCAGGAAGCACCATGGGACCTGTAATCTCAACCCAATTACCTACTAGAACCGTAGATATGGGTGTTGCCATCCTAGCAATGCACTCTGCTGTAGAAACCATGGGAACCAAAGATCAAGAGAGTTTAAACAAATTAATGAGAACCTTCTTTTCAGTAAGTAGATAATCTCCTCTGTATCAAATAAGCTTATATGAAGTTTATATGTAATAGATGTTATATAATAAGGTATTCTAATTTAATAAGTAAAGCTAATAATGTTATAACATAAAAAACTCTATGTTAATGGTTCTATGTCAACAGAAGGAGCGGGATACTAATAGATCCCGTTCCTTGCTATGTTTAAATCTTTTTAATGTTTACATCTATATTTCTATTTTAACATGGCAAAAAAGCCTCTCACTTTTTCGTAATTTAAAATTTATCTACATGGTCTAAACTTTAAGTCGAATAGGGCAGTACATTAAGGTGGCTCCAAATCAAATATTCTCATACCCAAACATTTATTATAGTAAAAACTAATACAAGAAAATTTTAAGATTAGATTAAAGAATAAACAAGAAAATAATGCTATAATATGTATAAAATATTATATAAGTTAAATGAAATTAATATAATGGAGATTCTTATTAATTACATGGGTTCTATTAATCACGGTAATAAAATAATCAAATATATCAAAATACTATTTTTGGTTTTTAAATTTTTATTTATTGACGTTAAAAACAATAGGGTTATCTGTGCCCCTACCGAGACTATTAATGAAGGAAGGGATATTATCTATCAAATGAATAGAACATTTAAAACTTTATTTTTAAGCTAAAGGGGTGTCGCATTATTAGTAACCTAACTAATTATGCGACACCCCTTTGTTATACTTATTTACATAAAATCTTTATCTTAGCTTACCCAGCCGCGAAGTTTTACTGCTTCTGCCACACGATTTATAGCAATAACATAAGCAGCATCTCTCATATATAGACCTTTTTCCTGTGCAAGATTATGAACAGCCCTGAAAGCTGTAGTCATTTTCTGCTGTAATTTATCTAATACTTCTTCTTTTGGCCAGAAGTAATTCATGTTACACTGAACCTGTTCGAAGTAACTGCAGGTAACACCTCCAGCATTACATAGGAAATCAGGTACAAGATAAATATTTTTCTCTTTGATTATAGGGTCACAATCTGGAGTAGTAGGACCATTAGCACCTTCACAGATTACCTTTACCTTATCACTTATATTTTTAATGGTTTCAGGAGTGATTTGGTTTTCTAAGGCACAAGGTAGTAGAATATCTACATCCTGTGCAATCCACTCATTTCCATCTAATAACTCGCAACCATAATCAATGGCCTTTTGCTTATCTATAGTTCCGAAAGCATCTTTAAATTCTACCATTTTCTCGATATCTAAACCATCTAGTTTACGATATGTGTAAGCCTTCTTATCTTGATTATCCCAGCATGAGATAGCTATAATCTTACCTCCTAGCTGTGTATAAAGCCTAGCAGCATATTCAGCTACATTACCAAAGCCCTGTAAGCTGGCAGTAGTAGATGCAATATCGATATTTAAAGCTTTCAGTGCTTCATGTAAAGTGTAGATTACACCATATCCAGTAGCTTCAGTACGACCTAGGGAGCCTCCCATACCAACTGGCTTACCGGTTATGGTACCTGGATAATGGCCACCGCTGATAGCCTCGTATTCATCTAGCATCCAAAGCATATGTTGACCGTTGGACATAACATCAGGAGCAGGTACGTCATTTACAGGTCCTAGTACCTTGCTTAATTGTCTTACATATCCACGGCATAATCTTTCTTGCTCACCCTTAGACATTGTACGAGGGTCGCAAATTATTCCGCCTTTACCTCCTCCTAGAGGAATGTCGACCACTGCACACTTCCATGTCATCCACATGGATAGGGCGCGAACTGTATCAACGGTTTCTTGAGGATGAAAACGAATTCCTCCCTTGGCAGGCCCTCTGGCATCATTATGTTGAATTCTATAGCCATTGAATACTTTTGTGCTACCATCATCCATTCTTACTGGTATAGTAAAATGATATTCACGGCTTGGCTGGCGAAGTAGTTCACGGGTTGCCTGATCCAAACCTATCTGATCAGCTACATGATCAAACTGCGTTTGAGCAGATACGTATGGGTTATAGTTTTTGTGTTCCATTTTTGTCCCTCGCTTTGTATTTTATTACTTCCAAAACTACCTGACTTTGATGCGGTAAAGCGTTGAAAGTTATAAAAAGATTATACTATATATTGGAATGATGTCAATAAATATGAAACATATTATTTATTTAAATTTAAAATTTTCTAATTTTCTATTTTTACCGCGTTGACAAAACCTAGTCTCCATCCGGAGCACTAAGGAAGGTGTAGGTTTGTCTAACATTTGGGGTGCAGTTCACTATTGACATAGAGCCCTTAAATAATGCTCTAACTGTAAGTGCCAAATAAAACGGTGTATAGCAAAAGCCAGTAAAGTAATCTATTATTAATTCTAATTACTTACTGGCCTTATTATTAAATATTTTAATTATTTACTTTTATCTGAACCAGGATTGACTGGTTATAGTTTCCAAAACCTTTACCGTATATAGTTAGACCTCCCCGCTCTGGGCCTTTATCCGGAGCACTAATTCGATAGCGGATTTCAGAGCCACTGGTTAAATTAAGATCATCAATGGTTACTGGACTAATTGGTTGGCCATCGATATAACTACCATGCTGATTTATTACCAAAGCTTTAAGCATGCCATATTGATTCTTACCGTACACCCACCAATCTGGAGAGTAGAGGCCAGTATGGAGACCGAAGTCCCCAGGACTAGTCCAAGTTCCCAGATGAATACCATTGATTGAAAAATGGATTTCACTGGGCCAGTTCTCGCTAAAACCTGGAGCTTCGGAAGATATTTCTTGGGTTATCTGTAGCTCCTCAACTATCTGATCTTCCTCTATATAATTAGGTAACCTATATTCCAGATATCCTTCGGTTATCCATACAATTCCTGCATAGATCCGTTCTGGGTCATCAAAGTAACGGGGATTATCAAAAGCACCTATAACCTTTTCAGTGGTAGCTAGGCCACAGGTAGCTTTGGTCTTGTAATCACAGTAACTTCCCACAGGTATCTCCAACACAATTGTATTTTGATTAGTATGTTCTTTTTGGAAATCTAAGAGAAAACGATGCTCCTTAATATAGCATTTTTTCTGAGTTCCTCTTATTCCAGCAGCAGTTTCAACCTCTACTATACCTACTTTTTCAAGAAGATTAATATGGGTAGTAATGGCGCTACCGGTAATGGATAATTGTTTGGCCAATTCGTTGAAATTTTGCCCATCCTGCTGGATTAAAAGCTTGATGATACCAATCCGAATGGGGGAAGACAATGCTTTCCCGAACTCATATAGTTCCTCTTCCTTAGATAATTCCTTCATTATTATTACTCCTTATGATTACAGCTGTACAGGTATCCTAATTACTGAGAAAGAAATAGCTGGTAATTCTAATTTCATATTATCCAAGTTAACCTTTTTATCTACAGGTACTACTTTTGTTGGTTCTTCCACACTATTATAATCTTCCTCATTTTCACTGGTTAATACAGATATACTTGCTTCTTTTGAAACTTGCCATTCCTTATCAAGATCTAATTTTAGTACTTGGGCCTTATCCAGTGAGTTTACTACCTTGATTATAATTTCTGAAGCTTCTTCATCAAAGGAAACTGTTTGGTATAAGCCAGAATTAGCTTCGCCTAAGTTGTTAATTAAAGTATAGTTACCCATATTACAAGCATACATCTTCTGTACGTAATAGCTAGGTGTACCATAGCAAATGTTATCATCAAACCAAATTAGGTTAGGTGACCATTGAGCATAACCTACCCTTGCCAGTAAGGGAGCATAGGAAGCTAGTATAACTACGTCTGCATTTCTCTCCACACCGGTTAAGAAGGCTGCTTCGGAAAGACCTGATACCAGGTTGTTTGAATCTGGACGATTCATACCAGGATGCACATGGGCTGCATATTCTCCAGCAAAAACCTTAACATTTCTAGGATAGTTGTCATAGAAATC
>JAAYPX010000007.1 GCA_012519565.1 Clostridiales bacterium
CAAGGATATTGATGAGGTCAAGGATATTGATAATGCCGAGGATATTGATAATGCCGAGGATATTGATAATGCCGAGGATATTGATAATATCGAGGATAATGCTATCGAAAATGATAATGACCATCTTATCCAAGAGAGGCTTTCATCAGCTACTAATGATTTGGAGGAAGAGAAATCCAAATACTCTAACATCGGAATATCCATAGCCAATTCCTATTTAAACATCCGGGAAAAGGCAACTACTGAGAGTAATGTACTAGGCAAACTATACCGGGATTCTGTTGCAAGGATTATAAATACCGAAGGGGATTGGTACTATATTGAATCAGGCAGCGTCAAAGGTTATGTTAGCTCTGACTATATTAAAACCGGATTGACTGATGATGAATTAATTAAAAAGTACGGTTCCCAGTATATTCAAGTCAAATGCAATGGTTTAAATGTTAGAGAAGAGCCAGATACTGAATCAAAGAGAAGGACTGTGATTTATCTAGATGAAACCTATCCTGTAGTGGAATTATTAGAGGACTGGGTAAAGATAAATATAGAAGATGATAATGTAATTGGTTATGTAAGTAGAGAATATGTTGATTTAATAATCGATTTTCCCCAGGCCATATCTAAGGAAGAGGAAGCTGAACTACAACGCTTAGAGGAAGAAAAAAAAAGAAAAAAGGAAACTTCCATAAAATATGGAGACGAAGTTAAATATACCCAGGAAGAACTAAAATTATTGGCTTGCCTTGTCCATGCTGAGGCTGGTAACCAAAGTTATGAAGGTAAATTAGCTGTAGCCAATGTTGTATTAAACAGGGTAAAATCAAAAAAATATCCCAATAGCATAAAGGAAGTTATCTACCAAGCGGGTCAGTTTGCCGTGGCAACCAGTGGTTCCTTAGAAAAACAATTGGCCAAATATGACAATTATAATTCCACATCTCAGAAACTATCAATAAAAGCAGCAAAAGCAGCCCTAGAGGGTGCTAATAACATAAAAGCAAGACTATACTTTAATTCATATAAATCTGCAGTAAAAAAAGGATACGGCGATAAGCCCAATGCCGTAAAAATAGGCGACCAACTTTTTTGGTAAGTTTATATAAGAAGGCCCTTGCAAAATTAATCTGAGTATACAGATATACTCTTTTATATTTTGCAAGGGCCTCTTTATCTTATTCTAGAACAATCTTATTCTAGAACAGCGATATATGTTTTGGAATTCCATTCTCATATCTATGTTGTAATTCTCCCTGTATTAAAGGCTTCATATAGGTAATTAGCTCTTCTGTTACATCATTGCCTGATGGAGAAATCCATTCAATAGGAACCTTCTTCTCATGATTGGCAACTTGCTCCACCGGAACAGATATATATTCTACAGAATAAGGATTATTACTAACCCTTTGAATCGCAGCCATCATACCACTTTCACCATCTAAAGCACATCTTAAGGCCTTTTCTCCAAGCATGCAGGATTCCTTAATATCAGTCAGACTAGCCACATGGGATGCTGCCCTTTGCATGATATTAAATTCTACTGAACGGACCTTACATCCGATTTCTTTCCGTACAAGATACTCTAAAACTTTACCAGCTCCAGCTATATATTTATGACCAAAGCTATCTACCTCTCCACTGGAGTTTTGATCAGAGACATAACTACCATCACTGTATTTAATCCCTTCACTTAATGTAACCAGAACATTCTTCTTCTTTTTCATAACTTCTTTTACATCAGCTATAAATCTTTCATTACTAAATTCTTTTTCACAAAGATATATTAAATCCGGTCCTTCTGCTCCATTTAATCTAGACAGTGCAGAAGCGGCAGTTAACCAGCCGGCATTCCTTCCCATAATTTCTACTATAGTAACAGCAGGAAGATCATATACATCTATATCTTTTTTTATTTCAGCTATTGTAGTTGCAATATATTTTGCAGCTGAGCCAAATCCAGGACAATGATCAGTTAAATTTAAATCATTATCGATAGTCTTAGGGGCTCCTACAACCCTTATATCATAATTATTAAATTTAAAGTACTCATTTAATTTATAAACGGTGTCCATAGAGTCGTTTCCGCCGATATAAATAAAGTATTTAATATGATATTTGGTAAATATCTCATATATTTTCTTATATTCACTATCATCGTCTTTCCAATTAGATAATTTATGCCTACAGCTTCCTAGGGCTGATGCAGGTGTGTTTTTTAATAACTCTAATGCGTCTAGATTCTTAGCAACTTTACTTAAATCGATTAATTCATCAGATATGACACCGTTGATACCATGTTTCGCTCCATAAACCTTATCAATTTGGTTAGTGACTTGAATTCCTTGTAACACTCCGGCCAAGGTTGCATTAATGGCAGCCGTTGGACCACCAGATTGTGCTACTAATAAATTATTCATCTTAATTTCTCCTTTATATCGGTATTATACTTATGGATTCTATATGCTGAAATAAAAAGTGTCAACCAATTTTTGACTAAAAGATAATATTGTCACTATATCGTGCATCAATTTCCACATTCTATGCTTATTTCATTAAACTTTTCCAGTATATCATCTATACTCAAATACTTCTTTTTCTCTGAATCACAATCGATAACTATCTCTCCTTGGTGCATCATTATCAGCCTGTTGCCGTACTCCACCGCATATCGAAGATTATGGGTTACCATAATTGTTGTCAGCTTCTTCTCTGTTACAATCTTATCTGTTAGCTCCATTATTAAATCTGCAGTTTTAGGATCCAATGCCGCCGTATGTTCATCTAAAATCAAAAACTCTATAGGTGTCATGGTTGCCATAACTAGGGCCATGGCCTGTCTTTGTCCCCCGGATAAAGATCCAACCATAACATCCAACTTATCTTCCAATCCTAGGTTCAAAGCCCGAAGACAATCCCTATAATAATCAATCCGATTTTTATTGGTCCCCCTTAGAAGATTAAAAGATTTACCCTTGTTGTCGGCTAATGACATATTTTCCAGTATCGTCATATTAGGGCAAGTTCCCATAGCAGGATTTTGATATACTCGGCCTATCTTTTTAAGCCGCTTATACTCCTGCCTATGGGTAATATCCTCATCATTCATAAGAATTCGACCTCGATCTAGAGGAATACTTCCGCATATAAGATTTAACATTGAGGTTTTACCAGAACCATTGCTACCAACTACTGAAACAAACTCTCTATCTTTAATAATAAAATTAAAATTATTAAACAGGCACATCTCATTAACCGTTCCTGGATTATAATATTTATTGATACTTTCCATCCTAAGCATTAGACTTCACCTTCCTTTTCCTATCCTTGCTGATAACCAGAATAAACAAGAACAACGATGCCATTATCAACTTAAGATCCGAAGGATTTAATCCTATGAAAATTGCTATGGCAACACATAATTTATATAAAACCGCTCCTATAATAACAGCTGTAGTTGTTTTCAGCCAGGTGTTTCTTTTGAAAAGATTTATACCAATTATTACACTGGCTAAACCAATAGTAATGGTTCCCGTTCCTGATGAAATCTCAAAATAACCAACCTTTTGAGCATACACACTACCTGATAATGCTACAAAGGCATTCGCAATGGAAAGACCAATAATTTTTACCACGCCTTTATCTTTAGCCAAAGATGTAACTAATGTATCATTGTCCCCTGCTGCTCTAAGGAGATAGCCTGATTTTGTATTTAGATAAAAATCAAGAAGAAGCTTCATTATAATAACAATAACTAATGATATTATAGCTATTTGATAATCCTGCAAAATTGGTGGGAACAACTTTTTTATTATATCATTTCTAAAAATAGTATCCTGCATGAAAAACGGTAAATTAGCTCGTCCAGCAATTCTTAAATTAATAGAATATAATGCTGTCATCATGATTATTCCAGCAAACAAATCCCTTACTTTTAATTTAACATGAATAAGACCAGTTATCATACCTGCTAAAGCACCAACTAAGAAGGATATGAAAAGGGTTGCCACAGGATTGACTCCTGACACTATTAATATGGCCGTAACAGCCCCTCCCAGGGGAAAGGTCCCATCTACAGACAAATCGGGAAAATCTAATATCCTATAAGTAATATAAATTCCCAATGCCATAATTGCATATGCAAACCCTTCCTCTAAAGTACCAACTAAAATCGTTTCTAATGTATCCCAAAGATTAACCAACATACTTTTCTTATCCCTCCCAGGTATTAAACCTATACTTTACTTTGGCAGATATAATATATCAGCCCCTTGAATTATATCATAGCATAAAACACTAGTCAGAAATCTCATCAAACATCTCAACCGCATTGGCAACTAGATCCTCAGGTAACTCAATACCCAGTTTCTCTGCAACAGCAGTATTACCATAAAAAGATGCAGCTTCAATAACTTCAAACTTCATTTCACTGGCCTTTGCCTCACCTTTTAAAATCTTAGCTGCCATCTTCCCTGTCTGTATTCCCAGTTCATAATAATCAAGTCCCATAGCAGCCAGACAACCTATCTTTACTTGTTCCACTTCGCTACCAAACACCGGTATATTCTTGCTAAATGCCTTCTCTAATATTATTGGTAATGCGCTAACTACTGTATTATCTGTTAGGTTGGAAATAACATCCACCTTTCCCAGGATATTATCCGTAGCTAAAGGTATGTCCGCCTGAACAGTTACACCACTTTCTATTATCTCAAAGCCATATTTTGGCCCTAATTCCTTATATACTTCAATAGCCGATACGGAATTAACTTCACTGGTACTATATAGAATACCTATTTTCTTAGCCTCTGGCAATATCTGACGAATCATCATCAGCTGTTCTTCAATAGGAAGTTTATCACTGGTTCCAGTAATATTGCCTGTAGGTGTACCATCTTCATTAGCTAATTGAGCCAAAACAGGATCTGTAATCGCTGTATAAACCACTGGTAAATCTATATCTCGGGTTGCTCCATATGCACTTTGAGTTATAGGTGTGGCAATTGTAGCAATCATATCTACTTTCTTAGCTACAAAGTTAGTAATAATCTGATTGGCCAAATCAGTATCGGCTTGGGCATTATGAAAGTCAATTGATAGATTTTCTCCCTCTACAAAACATTCCTCTGCAAGACCTGCTATGAAGCCTTCCCTACAATTATCCAGAGAACCATGTTCTGCAAACTGTCCGATACCTATAGTCACCGTTCCTTCTTTTGACTTTTGACAACCTGTTAAAGTACTTAAGGTTAAAGTTAAAATTCCAATTACCAGTAAAAATTTCTTCATAGAATAATCCTCCCTTTTATATGTTTTATTTTTATATTTTATCTTTATATTTTATCTTTATATTTATATGATTTTTATATATCCTATTTTTATTCTTGGGTCCTATCCTAGTGTAGAAGCTAATTTATATACAATAAAAGGTAATAAAAAAGTCTCAAGTAACATTATACTTGAGACGAATAATAATCCGCGGTACCACTCAATTTGACTAAGCCAATTTATCTGACTTAGACCACTCTTTCATATACTAACATATATGCCATATATATATAACGGTTATGGATTCCGTCAACGCCTACTATTACTTCGGGTTGCCCTCAAAAGCCCATTCAGCTTATAATCATATCGCTTCCCACCTACCAGCGACTCTCTGAAATGTTATTATTAAGCTTACTCCTCTTTCTCAACGGTTTAGCATATTAACTTGTTAATTTACTAAATAATAATACAAGGTCTATCAATTGTCAACCATAAAATAAAATTCTTTATAAAATGGTTGTCGCGGAATTGACTGCGACAACCAAATAACCTCTTATTTACATGGCGCTTTATCAAAGGATGGATTAAAGGCATAGAAATTCTTAGAATCCAGTTCATCCTGTATCATTCTTAATGCTTCACCAAATCTTTGGAAATGTACAATTTCCCTTTCCCTTAGGAATCTAATAGGATCGCAAACTTCTTGATCATGAACCAACCTAAGAATATTATCATAGGTGGTTCTTGCTTTCTGTTCTGCTGCCATATCTTCAATAAGATCTGTAATAGGATCACCTTTACTCTGGTAATATGATGCAGTAAATGGAGTTCCAGAAGCAGCCACATGATATAGACCTAATGTATGGTCAACATAGTATTTGTCAAATCCACTTTCAACAATTTGTTGAGGGGATAGGTCCCTAGTTAATTGATGAACGATAGCACCAATCATTTCCATGTGCCCCAGTTCTTCTGTTCCAATATCTAGTAAAAGTCCAGCCACCTTACGATTAGTAGTACTCATTGAATACATCTGTGAAATATATCGCATAGAAGCTGCAAGTTCGCCGTCGGGCCCGCCAAACTGACTTATTATTACCTGCGCCAATTTAGGGTTACATTGTGTGATATTTACAGGGTGTTGTAATCTTCTTTCATAACTCCACATACACTAGCACCTACCTTCCCATGGCCATGGATCTCTAACCCATTCCCATTTATTTTCCGAATCTACCATATAACTATTCATCGGCCCATAGCACTTTGTATACTCTTCAACCGCTTCATTTCTAATCCTATCCATCCTCTTCCAATACTCTAAAGCTGCCTGGTCAGTGGGATGTGTATCAAGGAATAGTCTTAGGTCATCCAGTACAAAACTGGTAGCCGTAATACATGCAAATAATTTGTCTTTATTTTTATCATCCATACTACCTACAGCTCCTTCCTAGAAATTCTAAATTTAAATCCTTAAATAAAGTACCATTAGCCAAGGCCACGAACTCGTTTTCATACAGGTTCTCAAATTTTTGCCAAGGCACATAGCACATTCCTAATGGGAACCTATCGAAATCTTTTTTTCCGCAATCTCTGTCATCATAATTATCTCTTCCACATGATCGTCCCAAATCATAATCATTATCGCAGCTAACATTTTTTTGCTTATATGGAGGAACGTTACGGCCACGACCATAGTTGGCCATATTACCACGATACATCCGTCTATCCATAAATGATCTCCTTTCCTATACTTATAGCAACCCCTGTGCTTTATTGTTCTATATATATTATGAATCAAGACTAAATCAGTGCCTGTTCCTTTACAAAGAAAGTCCTAAAATGTATTCTTATATGTGATTTTAAGATATAAAGGTTTTATCCAAGCTAATGATTGACATTAAAATCTGAATAATGTAATATTTAATTACAACTTATAGTTTTAATAACAAGGGAGAATGTTTGGTGTATCATTTTATAATTAATGCAAAAGCCAGTTCAGGTAAGGGAATAAAATACTGGTGGATAATAAAAAGGGAATTAGATAATAGAAATATTAATTACAGAGCATATTTTACTAAACATAGCGGCCACGCTACTAATATAGCGGAGAAAATATGTAAAAGTAATTATGGAACTAAAAAAATAGTAATTGTCGGCGGTGACGGTACAGTCAATGAAGTAATAAACGGATTACATAACTATAATGAGATTATATTGGGCTATATTCCCTCTGGATCCAGTAATGATCTGGCTAGAAGTTTAAAAATACCCAAAGATCCCGTTGAAGCTTTAGAAAACATCCTTAAACCAAGGAAATTTCAGTATCTAGATCATGGTATGATGGAATATATGAACAATAATATGGCTCCTAGAAAATTCGCCTGCTCCAGTGGTATAGGATATGATGCCAATGTCTGTTATGAGGTACAAAAGTCTACTCTTAAGAAGCAATTAAATCGAATCGGAACTGGCAAATTGGTATATTTCCTTATCGCCATCAAACAAGCTCTGGGAATAGATTTTATGGATGCTGAAGTGATTATTGACGGAGAGCAAAGATATTTTTATAAGAAAGTTCTTTTGCTATCTGGAATGATACATAAATATGAGGGAGGCGGTCTACCCATGGCTCCTTCTGCCAATCCCTCCGACGGCAAATTAAATGTAGTTATTGTCCATGGATTAAGTCGGCTGAAGATTTTAGCTTTTTTGCCTACTATTATATTCGGTAAACACATTCATGTAAAAGGAGTGGAAACCTTTATATGCTCCAGCGCAGAGATTAAAGCAACTAAAGACATGGCTACTCACACAGATGGAGAAGTACCTGCTATCTGTTCACATATTAAGTTAAGCAATGTCCCCCATCAAATTCGAATGATAACATAGAAAGTTGGTTGTATTATGCCTAGACGCTCTTATACTAATATTTCATTGTTAATAGTAGTGTTAAGTATGGTAACTATATTAGCACAATTTATAACTTATTATTTTATTGCTTCCCCCTATGTGATTATTGGGATATCAACTATAGTTTCCATATTTAGCACCCATATTTTACTAAACAAGTCCTTAACCTATGAAACTGGTTTTATTTATTCATTACTTACATTATTTGTTAGCTTGATTATAACCTTAATGACTTTCTACAGTAAGGACCAGTCTATTTTTCCTTATTCCGGTCTTCTATTTGCAATTGTCTTTATCAACTGGTTTATTCCTAGCCTTCACTGTTTCATCCGCAACATGCTTGATACTGGTGGAAGAATTGGAGGCTATTACTCCTTCTATAGAAATCATAGCATAGTTTTAATAATCTTTTACATAGGTATCTTTATATATGGTTTTATTTATCCTGAGGCAGTTCAAAGGTTCTATCCATTACCATTTACATTTAACCATGGAAATATAATACCTTTTAATATACTTTCTGCCCAAATTGAATTATACATCTATCACCAATTACCATTATCCGATATCTTAATTTACCTATTTAGCAGAATAGCAATTTTTGCTCCTTTTGGTTTTTATATCGCACTAGTTACTAGGAAAAAATCTAAACTCATAAGATTTTTATTGTACTTACTCATCCCTGTAATCATTGAAACTATCCAGTATTTTTATGCTAGCTCATATTCTGATATTGATGATATTATCTATGGACTTATTGGCTGTATTCTTGGGGGCTTCTTATTCCAGTTAAAAAACTATGTATTCCGCTTGTTTTCTGGACAAGATTTCCTTGCTACTAGGCATAGATATAGTAATTATAATCGGCCCCTACATTTTTAACATATTTTACTCCCCTTTATTGCTCCAGAATTCTTCCAAGACAGGATACATAGATGTTTGGTTAACATAAATATTGGGAAACCATTCCCTAGGAAATAAGTTTTGATACTGTTTAAAACAAAATCTTTCATCCAATAGCAAGATTGCCCCTCTATCTTCCTTGGTACGGATTACCCTCCCTGCTGATTGCAAAACCTTATTCATACCTTGATACAGATATGAATATTCAAAACCCATCTTATTTCTCTCGTCATAATAAGCCCTAAAGAGTTCTCTTTCATTGCATACCATAGGAAGACCAGTCCCTACAATTACTGCTCCAATCAACCTATCATTTCTAAGATCAATTCCCTCGCTGAAGATGCCTCCCATTACACAGAATCCGATTCTGCTTTTGTCTGGAGCTTCTACGAATTGATTTAAAAACTCTTCTTTTTCTTCTTCTGTCATCCTGCTACTTTGCACAACTAAGCCCTCCAGCTGGTTATCAGCCAGCAGGACTATCTCCTCCATCATACTATAAGAGGGGAAGAACACCATGTAATTTCCAATTTTGGCCTTAGTAAAATCAATAATATAATCTAATATCTTTCTATATTCCTTCTCCGATCTTCTTGTATACTTGGTACTTACATCAGTGCCAATCATTATTAAACGGTTATCCAGTAAAAATGTTGAAGGGGCATAGACAGCATAATCTTCTTCACTTCCTCCCAATTGTTCCTTATAATACTTTATAGGTAAAAAGGTTGCAGAAAATAGAATTGAACTTCTGCCCCTCTCTAGACAGTTCTGCATATTCTTAGAGGGATCCATACATTGCAGTTTAATCCTAAAATTATTATCATTATCATAATCTGTATAGATGGTGTAATTATCATCCAATATTTCAAATATATTAAGAAAGTGTCTGACATCTAAAAAAAGTTTCATAAGCTCTTCATTTCCCTCAGAAACTACATGGTCCTGCAGAAATACTTCAAATTCCGACATCAAACCCAGTAAATGATAGGCAAAATCAGAGATATTCTCCACTATCTCGAATTCATCACACTCTCTCTTTAATTTTAGAAGATCGCTATTACAATTATTTAAATGTTTGGCCAATTCACCACTAATATTTTTAACAATGTTTTTTACAACTAAGAAATCTTCTTTTACCAGTGTTGCACTGTACATCTCCCTGGCCCTATCTACCATATTATGGGCCTCGTCAATTAAAAATACATAATCATTCTTTTTCTCACTGGCGAAAAATCTTCTTAGGTATACATTGGGATCAAATACATAATTATAGTCACATATAATTGCATCGGCCCATAAAGCTACATCTAAACACATTTCAAAAGGGCATACCCCATACTTTTTAGCGTATTCATTGATAAGATCCCTAGATATATCATTTTTATTTAATAAAAGGTCATAGACTGCATCATTAACTCTATTATAGTAACCCTTTGCCCTCTCACAAGCCACAGGATTACAGTCAGGCTTATCTAGAATACATATTTTTTCCTTGGCGGTTAATGTTACAACCTTCATATTTAGTCCTTTTTCACCAAGCATACGAAAGGTATCCTCTGCCACTGTTCTGGTTATGGTTTTTGCCGTTAGATAAAATATCTTACTAACCAGATCCTCTCCCATGGCTTTAACAGAAGGAAAGACTGTGGATATGGTTTTACCTACACCAGTTGGTGCTTGTATAAAAAGCTTTCTATTCCTGAGAATTGTCTTATAAACATCAGTAACCAGCTTTTTTTGACCCTCTCGATAAGAAAAGGGGAATTCCAACCCTTTAATGGACTGATTCCTTTTCTTGGTCCAGTTAATCTGCCATACAGCCCATTTACTATATTCATAGATTAGATTATTAAACCATTCTTCTAAATCATCATAGGATAATACCTCTTCAAAATAGCGCAGGTTTTCAGTCTTAAGATTACAATAGGTTAGTCTTATACCTATACTTTTATGGTCATGTTGTTTAGCGTATATATAGGCATAACACATTACCTGGGCTTTGTGAACATCTATAGGAGCTTTTAAATGGGATAGGTCCATATACATACCTTTGATTTCATCAATGGTAATAGATGGAGGAGGCACAATCGATGCATCATCTTCTAATAAGGCAAAAATATTATTCTGAACTTCCTCATTAATTATAATACCATCAGCTCTACCTTCCACAGTTAAATCTATAGTAATACCATCCCTGGTAACTGGCATAGTAATACTTAAAGGTACTTCTGCTGTATAATTGACACCCATGCTTTTCTGGATTTTCCGATGTATCCTGCTTCCTTCATGCATGGCATCTACTTCATACCTAACTCTTCTATTGTCAATATCCCCTGACCTAAGGATAAACTCAACAAGGTTACGTACCGATATTTTAATCTGATAATTATTAGTCAACCCCTGTACCTCCTAAATTACTATATATAAAAAGCATCCTTAAGTCTTTCTTTTAAGGATGCTTGTATATAGTAATAATATATCAGATTATGAACAAAAGTTCTATGCATTTCTAGCTTACATATTACCTTTATATATTACCTATCATAATATTCATCATAATCATCATCTAAACCATTTAAATAGTTAACAGTCCAATAATTTTTATTGTTCACCCTCTTTGTCTTTGTTTGGGCGCGTCTTGGTCTTTCAAAATCATCCTCTCGAAGTTTCCTCTGTAAGGCCTTTTTCTCCCGTTCTAAACGCTTTAGCGTCTCTAATTTGTCCGACTGTTCATTCAAGTCCTTACCATTGGATCGTTTTCTTCCTTCACCATTCTTCTGCCCAAAAGTAACATTATCCTCCTCTTCATCTTTCAGTACATACGTGTTTTTATAAGAGCTTTTTCCTACATTTTTTTTGGACTTGATTTGATTATAGTCCTTTTTACTTTTTTGCTCTACACTATTTTCTCTAATCATTCTTTCATTAGCATTGGCTGTAGCCACCAAAATGAACCCCTCTCTAAACAATTTCTGCACATATAATCATCTGTGCTTCCACAATTTAATTTTATGCTTTTTTATTATAAAGTCAATATAATTTTAATAAAAATTTTTATATTTAGGTTGCATTTTTTTTCTAAATCTGATACATTCTAAATATATATTTCTCCATATATTTTGGAGCTAAAATAAAAAAGCGAGGTAGTATTATGAGCGATCACAATCACAATGGCAGTTGCGGCTGCGGACACAATCATAGCCATGAATTTGAATATGATTCTATTACTTTATCATTAGATGATGGCAAAGAGATAAATTGCGCTGTATTAGAGATATTTACAGTAGAGGGCAAGGATTATATCGCCCTTGTTCCTGAAGATTCAGAAGACGAAGAAGAAGGTAATGTGTTCTTGTATCGTTACATCGAAGAAGAGAACGGAGAGCCTCAACTACTTAACATTGAAGATGATGACGAATTTGAAGCTGTTGCTGATGCTTTCGAAGAGATCCTTGATGCACATGAATTCGATGAAATGTTTGATGACGATGACTTCGATATCTTTGATGATTTCGACGATGAAGATGAAGAATAATAGTCCCATAATATAAAGACTATTTGTCCAATATACCTGCAGTAAATCAAAATAAAGAACCATAAGCACTATGATATTAACTCATTAATGCCTATGGTTCTTTATTTATTGTATCTCAGCTATAAATCTAGAAGCTTCCATGGTTTTATTATAACGCTCCTTGCTACTATAAATATATAGATGATCCTTGGCCCTAGTCATAGCCACATAGAAGAGACGCCGTTCTTCTTCAATATCCGCATCCAGTATAGCCTTTTTATGAGGGGTAATACCTTCGTTAGCATCCACTATAAAGACCACATCAAATTCTAATCCCTTGGAACTATGCATGGTGGCAATTGTGACGCTGTCCACGTTTTTGTTTCGGTTTTCTTCAAATTGCCTCAACAATTCTTCTTTATAGTCTTTCATATATTGAAGCCACTCACCAAAGCTTTCAAAGTTTTTAGCATTTTCCTGTAATTCGTCTAATACATCTAACAGTTCCTCATACTTGATTTTTCTAAGCTGAGCATATTCCTGTAAATATTCCTCGTACCCTATTCCCCTCCTAATATAATTCACAGCTGCATAGGGTTTCATACGGCATAGCATAGCCAAATCATATTCCAGCTGATCTAGCCTTTCCAGCATCCAATTCTTATCCTCATAGTATTCCTTGATATCATCTAGATTTACCTCTGGCCTATCAAAGCATTCACGGCTTACATATCGCTTTGGCTTATTAATTATTTGCAGAAATAATCTGCGATCCCAGTTACCCATGGCTATCTTAATATAGGATATAATATCCCTGGCAATCCAATGGTCAAAGATATTTGGTAGGTTGTCCTTCATTCGAAAGGGTATATTATATTCCATTAATTTATGAAGTAGGGCCTCAGACCCCATATTAGTCCTAATAAGAATTGCCATATTGTTTAAAGCAATACCTTTTTTGTTTAGCTTTATTATCTCCTCTGCCAATGTTTTATTTTCCTGGGTTAAAGTTTCAAAATTTTTTATAACAATACTACTTCCACTGGCACGAACTGCATTAACAGCCTTATCATATCTCTGTTCATTATTCTTAATTAACTTGGATGATGCTGCCACTATATTGGCTTGGGAACGATAATTTTTATCCAATAAAATTCTCTTGCCATCTGGATAATCCTTGGGGAATTTTAGCATAATCTCTGGTTTTGCACCGCGAAAACGGTAGATGGATTGATCATCGTCTCCTACGATAAAGAGATTATTATGGGGCGCTGCCAACATTTTAACTATTTCATATTGAATTCTGTTGATATCCTGAAACTCATCAATCAATATGTATTGAAATTTATTCTGCCAAAGGGCCAAGATATCTTTTCTCTCGGATAGGAGTTGATAACATAAAACCAGCATATCATCAAAGTCTATTAGATTGGCCCTACGGAGTTTCTTATCATATTCTTGATATATTTTTTTAAAAACATCACTGGCACAATGGGAAGAATAATAATTTGCCAGGTCAATCTGCTCCCCCTTTACCAAGCTTATCTCAGATGCTATGTCTGATATAAATTCCTTCTCATCCTCATATTCCAGGTCCAATCTTTGTATTGTTTCTCTTAAAAATTGATTCCTAACCTCCTCCCTTACAATATTGGAGGCATTAAGGTGATAAGCATATTTTAATATAGTAAAAAATATAGCATGGAATGTTCCATAACTTACTGCAGTATAGTTAACCTTCATCCTTTTAAGGAATCTATCCTTCATCTCATTGGCAGCAGCTTTGGTAAATGTAATTACAAGAATATGCTTCTCAGGTATCTTATATTCTTCTATCAGATACCTAGTTCGCTCTGTTATTACAAAGGTTTTCCCTGAGCCTGGCCCTGCTAGAACTAACATCGGCCCATCTTTATGCTGCACTGCTTGCTTCTGCGCCCAATTCATCTCCATATCTTACCTCTTTCCCTGCACCTAATAACTCTAATACACATTTTATAAATATATTTTATAAAGCCCTTCGCAAGAGTTGTGAAGGGCTTTTTTGTACATTACATTTACTACTTATTAACTCAATTTTTCTATAGCTTTTTTAATTCTACTTAAGCTTTCTTCCTTACCTATGATGCTCATTATCTCATAGGCACCCCCAGGGGTCGATTGTTTTCCCGATACAGCTGTTCTAATTGGCCATAAACCTTGACCATTCTTAATCTCTTTCTCCTTAATATAAGTCATTATGACATTCTCAATATTATCCTCAGAATAGTCGTCCAAGGCTTCAAAACGAGGCAATAGTTCCTGTAAAACCCCTAAGGAACTTTCAGCCGTAGTTTTCATCTTCTTATGGGTATAGATAGCTATATCATAATCTGGCAGTTCCTCAAAGAAATCAATCATATCTTTAATATCACAAAATGTCTCTATTCTGGTTTTAACTAAAGTTGCTATTTTTCTTAGATCCAAATCCTTCTTAATAACTTCTTTTATATATGGCAGGGCCAGACTATAATATTTATCAAACTCCATGTTTTTAATATATTCACCGTTCATCCAGCGTAACTTTACCATATCAAAGACTGCTGGTGCTTTATTAATATTATTATAATCAAATTCCTCTATTAATTCTTCAAGGCTCATAATCTCCTTATTACTTTGAGGACTCCACCCCAGTAATGCAACGAAATTAACAATGGCCTCAGATACAAAGCCCTGCTCTAACAGATCTTCATAAGAAGAGTGTCCACTTCTTTTACTTAGCTTCTTATGTTCTTCATTGGTTATTAAAGGACAGTGAATATATACTGGCTCCTCCCAACCAAAATCTTGGTACAGTCTTGTATACTTTGGTGTTGAGGATAGATATTCATTCCCCCTAACCACATGGGTTATTTTCATCAAGTGGTCATCTACCACATTGGCAAAATTGTAGGTTGGATAACCATCTGATTTAATCAAAATCATATCATCTAATTCTTCGTTCTTAACACTTATCTCACCAAAGATAACATCCTTAAAGGTAGTAGTTCCCTGGACGGGAATATTTTGGCGAATAACAAAGGGAACCTTATTAGCTAACTTCTCCTCTATCTCTTCTTTAGATAAATGAAGGCAATGCTTGTCATACTTAGTGATTTCCTTAACTTCATTATCTTCATCTCCATCTTCGCTACCAATTGTACTTTTTAAAGTCCCTAATCTTTCCTTAGAGCAAAAACAATAATAAGCAGCACCCTTTTCTACCAATTGTTTAGCATATTCTAAATATATCCCTTTGGCAAATCTCTCGCTTTGGACATAAGGGCCATAACCGCCATCCTTATCAGGTCCTTCGTCATGAATAAGTCCTGTTCCTTGTAGGGTACGGTATATAATATCTACTGCGCCTTCAACATATCGTTCCTTATCTGTATCCTCTATTCTTAAAACAAATGATCCATTTTCATGCTTTGCTATCAAATACGCATATAAGGCAGTTCTTAAATTTCCAACATGCATTCTCCCTGTAGGACTGGGAGCAAATCTGGTTCTGATTGTAGCCATATAAATCCCTCACTATCGATTATAATATTTTAGTTTACTCGGTTTTATATTAATTATTAAATATAGTTTCCCTCAAGAATTTGTCTAAACATTGGATCGCTCATAAAATCACCCAGCATATCACTTAATAAGTATATTGCTAGAATGAAATAAGCCAGTAGAAAAATTAAAGTTGCCCTAGCCCAATTTTTCCGACTTATAGATCCTTCCTTTTGAAAGGCCCATACAAATAGCATTACCAAACCAATAATCCATCCAACTATTGGTATAAAAAACAAACCATAAGTACCCAACCAATGTAAAAAAGGTATAGGCTCTTCCCTTGCTTCCTTTAATAAGGTCTCATTCCCATGGGTTTTATTTTCATTATATTGAAATGGTTGTTCTTTAAAAGAACTTCCACAGTATTCACAGAAATTAGCATCAACATTCATAGTACTACGCCCACAAGTATTACAAACCATTCTCACACCTCCAAGACACTAATCTACTTATCCTGAACATTATATCATAACCCGTATAAAAATCAAATTAGAGTTTTTATTTTAAAACAATAAACTATAAAAAGGTTGCTGAAAAGCTATCACCTCTTTTCAACAACCCCTTAAGCTTTATATAACTTTTATTAATTCTTAAATTGGATATATTGCGAAATTAACCATCAGTCCTCATAGCCTCTATGGCACTTATCTTGGTCGCCCGTCTAGCTGGAAAATATCCAGATATTAAACCGATCATGATAGCAATAATTAGTGCAATAAAAGGTAACCAGATTGGTATTATAGAAAATGCTGTATTTTCCATGTTATACATATAATTACCTGACATAAGGGCTTTAAAAATCGGTTCACCAAACTTATTGACAAGTATTGAGGCCACATACCCCAGGCCAATGCCAATTATTCCTCCAATTAGCCCAATCATTCCAGCTTCAAATAGGAATAACTTTCTTATATCCTTAATTACACAGCCCAATACTTTCATGATACCAATCTCTCTGGTTCTTTCGTAAATTGACATAACCATGGTATTGGCAATACTTATTGCAGATACTATCATTGCCACTGCACCTAATGCTCCAAGCACCATTTGCAAGGTATCAGATGCCTCGGTTAAAGGGGCTAAGTCACTAACCAAACTATAGGATTTAAAGCCCAGCTCCTCTATAGCACTCTGAACCTCTTCAACATGCTTTACATTATCCACGTTAACCATGATACTTTGGTATTGACTAAGGGATTTTAAAGCCTTCTTACGATCTTGCAATGACAATGTATTACAGTATTTCATATAGATGCTTTTAAAATACTCCAAATCCATATATGTGTTCCAATTGTAATCACTGTTGGTTTCTTCCATCTTAGCTATATTCTTTATCGGTAAAGAAAATTCCCTCTGCTGAGCTACAGGATATTCAGAGAACCTTAATACAATTTTTTCTTTTTGTAAATCCAGTTCAATTTCTTGCCAGAACCTTGATTTAGGATCATAAAATTCAGGGGCATTAGAACCAAAGACAATTACAGATTTATCTTCCTCTGTAGGATATTCCCCAAACTGTAGGGCTGGAAAGTCAAAATCCTTAAAGGTAGAGCTATCCATAGCAGTTATATATGCCCAACCTTGATATTTACCAGAGTAAAGGTTTGCACTCTTTCTTATAACTGGAGACACAGCCCTAACATGGTCTATTGTCTTGATTTTGGCAACAACCTCATCATTAAGTTCTTGTTTCCTGCTTCCAATATAACTACCATCATCATCAAATTCATATTGGTCAGCATTCACATTAATAGTTGTTAAGCTTCCCCATTGCATAATCTGAGACTGATAATTACTGCCCATTCCAATACCTATTGATATCATGATAATAATAGATAGGGTTCCAATTACTACTCCCAATACAGTAAGCAGTGTTCTTGCCTTCCTCCTGGATAGATTCTTTAAACCCATTATAACCAAATCACTAATCCTCATATAGGTCAATTCCTTTTTTAATTTTTCGCCTTGCCAATAATGTACCTAAACCTACACTTGCTACCAGTACCGCAACAGAAATCACTATAATAAACACCCAGGAAGATAAAAGCGGATCTTTAACTTCTTCTATCCCCATGCCCATAGTAGGGTCTACCATCATTCCTTCTTCAAAGTCAACATAGCCCTCTTCAACAATATCTATATCCATATATTTAGCTCCTCCATTCTTCAGGCCTTAACCCCTATTATATTTAAAATTGTTCCTCTTCCTTTTTGCGAAGTTTGACTTTATATATGCTAATAATAACTTTTCTAGTAATAACACAAGCTATTAAAAAGAATACTACTTCAATACTAGCAAATAGCCATACTGGTAAGATGGGTTTTTTAGGCTCTGGTACTTGTGGTGCAAAAACATCATCATAATCAATATCAAAATCATCTTCCCATTTAAGTTCACCCATCACAAATTGTTCAAACTCCTCAGTTATGGAGAGCTCATCTCCGTTACTATCTTCAAATGTAATAGTTAACACACCTTTAGCTATACCTTCTACCAAAGGTATAACTTCAAACTCTTCATAAGAAGATGAACCAGCCGTTACATTACCAACAAGGAACATGCTGCCATCGGCTTTTACAAAATCACCACTGACTGTAGCAACCACATTGTTTAATGTGGATTTACCCATATTATAAAATTCAAAACTTAGAGTAGCAGGATTATTTACTTGTAGATCCCCATCCCAGGAATATACACTTACATAATCTACTACAGGTCGGTAATTCTCCACCACTTGTAGATTAAGTTTTTCTGTCTTTGTTACTCCAATCTCTCCTGTCTCAGGATTGGTTGCAGCACCATCAAACTCATAATTTATCTTAATATCAATTGGATAGGTTCCTGTGGATGCATCTGCCTTGACCTTAAGCTCTATTGTATTTTGAACAGATTGACCCGGAGTAATTTTATTTATAAAGAAACTATTACCTCCTTGAGTGGGAGCAAATACATTCTCATTCTGCGTAATGGTTACAGTAATATTCTTTGCCACTGCTGAAGAGTGAGTATTATGTAAGTCAAAGGTAAAATTGAAAGTAGATCCTGCCTTAATCTGTTCAACATCAGTAGAGTATTGGCTAACAATTAGCTTAGGCATACTACTGGAATTCTCCGCTTCATTCTGAACATCAAGTATAGGTATTTTAATAGCCTCACCTTCAGGTTTTCCTTCATAGGTATATCTTATCTCCAAATGGTTTAAACCTTCGTTTATTTGATCTGATACCATAAGAGGTATGGTTATTCTTTCCTTGGTACCACCCTTAAGCTCCTCTAAATATATATATGGCTTGGGGTTTCTTGGAATAAAAGTAGTATCTGAAAGATTATTTAAATAGATTTTTACATCTTTTATATCATACTGACTTTTATTTTCCATATCGAAGGAGACCTCTAGACTCTCTCCTGCCATAGGTTTAGCTGGCTTTTGGGTTACAGCATCAATAATAATATTTGGCTGAGTTAATATCTCCAAATATATTGTTTTACTGCTTGTTAAGGTCATTCCCAGTTCATTGGTATAACTAATATTGAGCTTTAATTCATTTATTCCTCCTGTGATATCCTTGGATACTATTAGAGGTATCTTAACATCTACACTGTCATCTTTTCGTATATTCCTTACTTCTATTACATCGGTAAAATAATTTTTAATAAATTTATCTGCTCCAATACTAGATGGATCTACTGAGACTGCAACGTCATTTGCCATAGAACCACCATAATTACGAATAGTTGCAATCAAGATAAAATCATCGCCAGGCCACAACTCGCCATTATAAGTAACACTGTCAATATCCAGTTTAGGTGCAATATCACCCTCAGCTACCTCTATTGAAATATTGTAGGTGTCAGTTAGTTCCGTTCCCGCTGCTGTCTTATAAGTAAAATCCACTGGAATAGTTACTACTCCAGTATTGGCTGTTGGTAAAATCCTTATGGGCAGTGTCACCGCATACTCTTGATTGGGCATCAAATCTCCAATCTTAATCTTCTCAGCTGTATATCTATTAACAATGCCATTCTCACCATAATTTAACTTTATGTATATATTATGAGCCTTAATTTCACCTTCATTTTTAATATAAAATGATAGCTCTGTATCATTTCCCAAGTCCGCATCCTTGCTGGACACCTTACTGATGGTTAGTTGTGCAGGAGACTTCTCCTCTGTTATTCTTAAATTAATATTTAGAGGAGTTGTTATAGTTGTAAAACCTTCTTTATCAGCAGAATAAGAATAAGCTTGATATGTAAACTTTAATGTAATAGGATAATATCCAATTTTGGCAGTATCATCAACTATAACATCAAATTTTACAGCAGTTGTAGCGTCTGCAGTTATACCCGTAGTCACATTATCATAATAGTACAACTGGGGTCTTGATATAGTAAATGGTGTATCGTCCTCTGTTTCTAAACTTATCGATACATCAGCTAAATAAGACTTCAATGATTTTATTGGTATTGTTATAGTATTCTTCTCTCCCGGTTTCACAACCAAATCGACATTCTCAGTAGCTATAACAATAGAATTTTCAGCCTGCACTGTAATATCTTTGCCAAGCACTCCCATTCCCACTAGGAATATGGCAATCGCAGCAATAATGACTTTCTTCATCCTCATTCTTATTCCCTCGACTTCCTTATAAAATTATTATTGTCTTAATCTTTATCATATTGTTTATCTATGTCTCCAATGCTTCTGGACTGCTCAAAAGATGAGGAGCCTGCCTTGTAATATCATCTTCCTCCTGCGATACAGCAGTTTCTTCCGTCATATCATTTAATTCTTCTATTGTAGATTGGGCAGTTTCAGATTGAGCACTTTCAGACTGGCCAGGCTTAGATGTAACTTCAATTTTTTCCACTCTACCATCTAGAATATGTATGATTTTATCTGCATATTCCGCCATACCTCTGTCATGGGTTACCATAACTATGGTCTGATTATTTTTCTTAGCCATATCTTTTATTAAATTCATTACCTCTCTAGAGGTCTTAGAATCCAGATTACCTGTAGGTTCATCGGCAAATACAATTTCGGGATTACCTACAAAGGCCCTAGCTATACCAACTCTCTGCTGTTGACCACCACTCATCTCTTTGGGCTTATGCTTCATTCGCTCCCCTAAACCTACCTTAATTAATATATCCCTGGCCAACTTCCTTCTCTTCTTCTTTCTAACATGCTGAAACACCAAAGGTAACTCTACATTCTCCAAAGCAGTCATCGAATTTAAGAGGTTATAGGACTGAAAGACGAAACCCAGATGTCTTTGCCTAAACTTAGCAAGATTTCTTTCACTCATCTTCCCAATATTCTTACCTTTAATATATATCTGCCCACTGGTAAGCTTTTCGATACCCGCCATTAAATTTAATAGAGTCGATTTTCCTGAACCTGATGCCCCAAAAAGGCAACAAAATTCACCCTTATTAATAGTAAAGCTGGCATTATCCACAGCAGTGATTCGCTCACTACCCATCCGGTATACCTTTCTAGCTTTTTTAACTTCTATAATAACTTTTTCGGTCTTACTGTTCATTTTAGCACCTTCCTAATGCGACATGAAATCTCACCGCTTCTTTATTACGATACATAAAAAATCTTAAATAATAGCTAATATTATCTTAAGTTTTTCTTACAATTTAACCCCACTTTCATTAATTCATTTAATTACTTAATTATACTATATTTTTGTAATTAAGTAAATTATTCTCTGTTTTAAAAAAGCATTCCAATATTTAAGATTAATCTCCTCCCTATAGATAGATTGCTTTTTAGCTTGCTCCACAGTTCTCTATAAAACTTCTCTACCTGTTGTAATTCAGTTAAACTTATGCCTTCTCTACCATAACGGGCTTTCCTGGCTATTTCAATGCAAGACAATAAGTCACTCTCATTAATATAGGCATACTGACCCTCTATCTGGTCTGCTTCTGCTGCATCCTCCAAACTTATTTTATCCTTGGATATAAGGTTAAGGAGAATAAATACCTTCTCTATATCACTATATAGATATAAGGCTTTTTTATTATAATTACCGTATGCAGAATTTAGATTTTTTCTACGGAATATAATACGGCTTACCAATACAATTATTAATCCCAATAAGAATACAGCCAATATACTGGCAACTGATAAAAGATTAGATGCCTTATCATCTAATTGCTTCATAGCCTCATGTTCAATTTGCCTATCTGTTTCTCTGGGCAGATCTGTTGGTTCTAAGATATCAGTTGGCTCTGGAGCAGCAGTGGGATCAGGAGTGATTGTTAAGGTTGGTGTCAAGCTGCTGGCATCTTCTATTTCATCTTGTAATAATAACATATCCTCCATAGCCTCTATTGTTCCCTGCACAGCAGATGAAGGCGTGAATTCGATTGGTACCCATCCGCATCCATTAATATATACTTCTACCCAAGCGTGGGCGTTATAATCGCTAACAATATACTCTCCATATTCAACCTTCTGGTCCATATAATTAGAATTAGAATAGGTCCTTACATCCTGCTGACCTAAATTATTACTCTCCGGGATATTGCCAAGGGCATAACCTTCTACATAGCGGGCAGGAATACCCATGGCTCGTAATATAAGGGTAGCTGCTGAGGCATAATGGGCACAATAGCCTAATTTATTTTCATAAAGAAAATACTCTACAAAATCCTCCCCCTGCGGTAGCAAGCCAGGACTTAATGTATATTCAGTACTATTATGAAGATAATATTGTACATACTTAATACGTTCCAGCAAACTAGAAGCGTCATTGCGGTCATAGGACATGGAAAAATCATTCTTTAACTGCTCTAATCCTCTTTCAGGAAGCTTGGTATAGACATCATAGACATAATCCTGATACATTTTCTCAAATTTTATATAATTACTATCCCTTAGATTAAGATTGGGATACCAACTAGAGCCATAATTATCTTCTATCAATAGATTATAATAAAACATCAGTTCATAAGTATTCTTCCTGCGAACAGGCTTAGCATAAAGATCATCCCTATATTCCATATCATCTCTTTTATTAAAGTCTGTAAAATACGGAGCATAGATAAAATCTCTATTGGCATTTATATATTCAATTAGAATCTTACCCTCTTTGAAGCCATATAATCCCTCTGGAAGTGTAAGCCCCTTGTTATACTCCCTAGAGTTATCAAGTATAGAAATGCTTTTTAAAAGCCATGGGATTTGATTCACAGGCCTAATATCCCCATTGGGTATTTTCTTTAGTAAATCTTCATACTTATTTCTAACCTCTTGGGAGGCTTCCGTCCATCTATCCCCCATATACTCTAGGCCCACATACCCCTTCAAATACATACCTTTGCCAATAGCCTCCTTGGGCATTCTAAGATGTAAATGCTCTTGCCCTGTATATCTGACTTCCCCTACTCTGCCTAATAGGCCTCCTCTTAACCCTCCATAGGACTTATCCTTTTCAACCGTTATCTTCCAATCGCTAAACTGATTTGATATATCATCAAAGTTAAGCTCAGTTAGAAAAGTTTGCAATTCTTCCTTCTTCTCAGGTATATAGGTTACCTTGTAATAATCCTCTGGAGCAAATAGGAGTCTTATAATTGCCATTATTCCTAAGCTAATAGCGCACAGCAGGATGGCAACATTTGTATTAACCCTTTCAGCATTTATTCTCTCTGCCTTCTGCATACTATGAAATCTTGGCCCCTGCAGCTTTAGCATAAATAATAAAACAATCATTAATGTTATCAGATAAACACCTGAAGGTACTAAGCCAACCAAAAAATTGGGCGCCACTGGTATTATCATAATTACAACACAAAGATTAATCATCCATCCCCGTAACATAGACATGGTAAGAAGAGCAATAATTGGTATCATTATTGCTATGATAACTAGGGTGACATCCTCATACATACGGCTGTAATCAGCTACATATTTTATAATATTAACTTCATAGTAATCATTAATTTTATTTATAGCAAAATTTTCAAAGATATAAAAACCATTTTCAAACTGTTTCCATCTCTTACTTAGAAAAAAGGCGTAGACCAGTAGTAGAGATAATATCTTCCATATGCCATAGGCTTTCCCTCTAAATAGAAAATACATTATTAGGCAGGCAATAAAGGCCACCGCATTTAAACTAATAAATGACACTGGAAGATCAAAGGTCTCTACTAAAATAGAAATTATTGACCAATTCCCCATAAAGATAGCAATAAATTGGGTGAACATTAAATATAAGGGGTATCGCCCCCCTTTAGAATTTATACTATTTAGATTAGCTTTGATGCTTATACCATCCTTCATGCTATAGCTCATAGATTACCACCACTTTAAAATAAATTTAGCTGTTCAATATTCTCCTTTAAATTTTCAATATACACTGGAACGATATGAATATCCATATTATCTAGTAAATCACTAATCTCTTGTCTAAGCCGTGGCTTAGAATAATTATTCTCAACTTCTTCTAAATCAGTAGCTTCCTGAACATGGATAATAGATCCTCCTTTAACATTAAGCCCAGACAGAGAATACAGCTCTTTATTGTCAACCATACTAGTAATATAGTAAAAGTTGGTATAATAATCATGGGGAAACTCTGAGACATATTGTAAAATCACATCATTATTGGCTGAGTTTGATGCCATTAACAATAAATTACCTGTGGCTTCATATAGGTCTTTTTCATTCTCAATTCGAACCCTATGGCATGTTTTGTTGTGATTATCATACCAAGCAAGATAATGAACTACTCCATTTATCATGTAAGTAAAAGAAAGGGACAAAGCACTTTCCAAAAGTCCGTCCATATATGCAATAAGCTCTTTATCTTCTGGTACTTTAAGATCCATAAAAATCAAAATATTACAATTAATAGGATCGCTGAATTCTTTGATCATCAACTGATTCTGCTTTATACTTAATTTCCAATGTATCTTCTGCATCTTATCCCCTTCCCTGTATTCACGAATATCAAATACTTCAGAAGGGTCATCCCCGCCTCTGCTGTTAGAATAAATCTCACTTTCCACTGGAATAGTTGTTTGATAGCCTAAATCTGGATTTAATACTTCGTAGAAGCTGGGTAAAATAGACACATTTATATCCCTTTTTATTCTTTTATTAATAGAAAAAACTTTGAAATAATCATATAGTTTTATATTTTTAAGGGATATAGCTATATTACCTATATAGTTTGAGCTGATATCTAAAGTAAGGGTACTATCTTTCAAGGGGCTAACAGAAGTAATATAGGTGTATTTGCTTATCTTTTTTGTCAATGTATTACCTAATGTAAGAACAATTTTAACATTGGCAATTGGAAAAATAGTAGGATTGTGCAGCTGTACTAACAAAGGACTAGGTTCCCCTTTGCCCACTACATAGGAAGTGGTTATTAACTGAGCCTTTATCCTCCCTTTAATATACATATGGATACCTAAAGATACTAAAGGAAGAAGTAAGATGGTCATAAAAATAAGCAGCATAATATATTCATTATAAAGTATAGATAAAACCCAGGATATTATCAGTAATAATAAATACTTTATTTTATTTCTAAACATGGTTCACCTGTACCTTTCAGGTTCAATTCTTACCTAACATTACCTATTACTAAGTCTTGGTGGCCTTACCATCTTCAATATATCATCTAAAAGGTTGTCCACAGTTACATTATTTACCCTGGCTTTGGCCTTTAATATCATTCTGTGGGAGACAACATCTTTAAAAACATACTGAACATCCTGTGGTATAGCAAAATCTCTATCATTTAAAAATGCTGTTGCTTTGACCATATTCATTAAGGCTAAGGATCCTCTTGGGCTAACACCTAATTCAATCAGAGGATTCTCCCTGGTTTTTTGCACCAGATTGGTAATGTATTCATAGATAGAATCATGGATATATACTGATTCTACACTTTTTTGCATATGCAAGATTTCAGCTCCATCGGCAACTTGGACAACCTTATTTAGTGGATTAGTATTCTGCCTTTCTTTCAGCAATGTAATCTCACTCTTTATATCCGGATATCCCATGGTTAACCTAATCATAAAGCGGTCTAGTTGTGATTCTGGTAGCATCTGTGTTCCTACAGACCCAATAGGATTTTGTGTCGCAATTACAAGGAAAGGTTTTGGCACTTCTCTTGTTATACTGTCTACAGTTACTTTCCCTTCCTCCATAACCTCCAGTAAGGCAGACTGTGTCTTAGAGGATGTCCTATTGATCTCATCTGCTAGAAACAGATTACACATAATTGCTCCAGGTCTATATTGATAGCTTTCCCCATCCATATCTAATAGGTGAAAACCAACCACATCTGTAGGTAGTACATCTGGGGTAAATTGTAAACGATTATGTTCTAAAGCCATGGCTTTGGAGAAGGCTAGGGCCAAGGTGGTCTTTCCTACACCAGGGTTATCCTCCAGCAGAATATGCCCCTTAGCCAGAATGGCAGTTAGTACTTTGATAATAATATTATTTTTCCCGATAACAACTTTATTTACTTCATTCATTATTAATCTAGCTTTATCAGCGTATAAAACCATAATATTCTCCCGTCTATCATAAATAATTATTGTACATTTCTCACTTATGATGAACATTATATCATATTTATGGCAGATTACAATTATCTCTCTTGCCATTCCATCCTATATTATAGGATGTTTTTACATATGTAAACTCTATAAAATTATGTTGTTTTTGTGAAATAACGGTTTTAATATTGACTTATGGACAGAAATGATTAAAATTAATTTGAGGATATTACACGGGAGGTAGCAAATTTGAACAATTCAAAAAAGACAATTAAATATCGTGAACCAAAAAAACAAGAGAGGAAACCAATCAATCCAAAGATTTGGTTAATCACTGGAATTGCTCTTGTTGTATTGTTAATTGCATCTATTTTATTTGATCAATTATATAAGAGAAAAATTTTTACTATAGATGGTGATGATTACTATCTAGAAGACTTAACTTATTATATTAATGTGGTTGAATCAAATTATGCTTATTTAGATCAATACTACGGACAGCTTTTTGGAACATCATATTGGAATATGGCTGCCGATGCAAATTCCGGTACCACTATGAGAGATGCCGCAAGGGATGAAGCTATTGAAACGGCACTTTACTATGAAATCCTATATCGGGAAGCTATGACAGATGGATATGAAATCACTGAAGATGAGGAACAGACAATAGCAGATCAGGTGGATCTACTAGTTAATGAGCAATATTCTGATAAGATGATAAAACATAATGGCTTTACCAAGGAGTACTTGACTGAAGTATTTAGTAAGATGGCAATTGTTGATCGATATAAGGCAGATATAATTAATTCTTTAGATATCGATCAGGAAGCAATTAAAGCCACCTTCGACTATGAAGATTATCATGAATATGAGATTGATACCCTTTTTATACCTGCATCAAAAAGTGATGAGGAAGGAAATCAGCTTACCTTAACCGATGATGAAAAAGCCCAGCTTCGCCAAAAGCTTGGTAATTACTATGATGATGCCCTAACTAGTGAGGACTGGTCTGAGCTGCTGCCTGAAGATGAAGAGGAAGTAAAATATAATAATTTAAAATTCTATGAAAGTAGCTCCACTTTCTCAGATGAAACCAAAGCCATGATCTTGGCTATGGAAAATGGAGACATCAGCGATATTATCGAAGAAAGTAATGGTTACTATATTATTAAGATGGTTAATAATAGATCTACAGACAGCTATGATGCTGCTATAAATCAAGCTATTAGGGAAGAGGAAAACAAAAAATTCCAAGAAGAATATGATGTAATTAAAAATAATTACGACTATAAAATTTATAAGAGCGGTGTGAAATCTTTATACATGGGACAGGTTACTTTAGTTGATTAATTTTTATTTTTTGCATATTTTCTCCTATTATAGTCATACTAAAAGTGATAGATGATTTATAAAGGAGATTATGATGGCAAAAAACAAACACAATAATTATAAGAATTCTAAAAACAAGAATTCTAGCAATAACTCCAGTCGCAATAAGGCAAAAAACGTGGCTAAAAACACCCATGCTGAAGTTCCAGATAATGAGGAAGGACGTAGTGGTCCAGGCGGAAACTAATTAATAATATTCTATAAAATTAAAACCAGCAGTTACAGATTGATAATCTTATAACTGTTGGTTTTATTTTATTATTTCAACATAAATAATTATAGATGCAACTAATAACAATTGGGTGGAGTTGCTCCCCTTGATGAGTAGGGTATGGTAAACTCCACTATACCACTAGAATAGGGAGCAATATCATACTGCTGATAATAAATTACAAGACCGTCATTAGTTAAATAAAAGCTATTTTCCTTAAAGTTCTCCTGTACCAATTGCTTATAATTCTCAAAGTATATATTATTTCCCTCAGCAATCTGCCCTTCAATCTCTTTAATAATATGATCGATTATATAGCTTCTATAGTCTTGTTGATAGGGGAAGAACTCCTGTAACTCAAGCTTCTTACTTTTAATTAGATGCCAGGTATCGGAAGAGCGAACAGTAATCCCATGGGCGCCTCCGGTATACTCGTATTGATCAAAATATAGACTTATAGCACAATTTCGATTATAGGTAGTCTTATAAGCGGTGAAGGCTTCAAAAGCCCGGATAGGATAATTATGGGCTACTGAATATTCATATTCTACCATTGCCATCTGAAATAGATTAGAAATGTTAGATTTTTCATACATTAAGGCCTTGGTCCTGTAAAATATATTTAATTTATTAAGTATAAGATGAAATCTATCAGATATAAATTGTGGATATTTAATAGTATAACTTAGTATTACATGCCCTTTATAGGTTTTATCAGCTTGTAGCATCTTCTCTTTAACAACAACTATATACGGCCTCATCTCCATACCCTCCCAGCGGAAATAGCTTATAAGAAAACATATGCCAAGTTAACTATATATATTCAAAAAAAGTGGCTATTCCAATACGTATATGGAGGGTATACGGGTATGGTCATAAGATACGGTTAAAAGAAGGCTCATATAATTTGGGTGCCACAAAGGGACTTTTATGTCCCATATATGGCACCCAAATCATGTGGATGAACTTATTATCTAATAGGGCAAACACCACTGGCACATTCTTTATCTATGATTTCATGCTCCTGATCATCGTCTAATCTAGCCAGCAATTCATAATCAAGAGGTTTTATATTCTTAACCCTTTGCTCATAATCCTCCTTAGTAGTCTTTTCAAATGGTAATAGAGGATAGGTTTCTTCCATTAAAGGTAGGAAGGTAATACCAACTACATAATCAAAATTATCGTATAGCCATCTGGATACATCATCCCATTCCTCTTCACGGACATGAACAGTGATAGAAGTATTATGATCGGTCCAGTTAACCATTGAAAGTTTATAAAGTTCCAATTGCTCAATTGCCCCTACATCATATTTGGTTTTACCTTCTGGGGCTTTTACTGGGAATTCTATAACTTTAACAGTAGCATTTTCATCTGTCTGACCATTTTCATTGTAAATTGGATAACTACCTTGGGCTTCTATTAATTTATAAAGAGGGTCTGTTGTTGAGATTCTTATTCTTCTAATATAATAATTGGCATGGGCATAATGTATACCAGGGCTTACGCTAGGTAAATTGGATAAACTTCCTTCTGGCTTAATTGTTGTCATTAATTGAGGCGGCTCTATGCCCAGTTGCTTACAATATCTTTCCCCTTCTTGATGAACAGTATCTTTTAATCTCTTAAGGAGTTTTCCTAGATCTTCATAACTCATTCCTGTTTTATTAACCATATCCATCATACCAGTCAGGGATATGCCAACAATTCTGTCCTCATGCATAACCTTATTCCACTCAGGCAATTCCACATCTACTAAAGTCATACGGATAGCAACCCTAGCAGAAAGTCTTAGAATCTCTTCCAAACTTTCAACATCTAAGACTCCCTTATCATCTACAAAGGCGACCAGATTGTTGGTTGTAAGATTACAACATTGTTTAGATTGTAATAATATCTCCCCACAAGGATTACATCCTTCAAAACTATTCTTTCTTCGGGCAGCTTCTGTAGCATTGATAAAACCTGGTTCCCCATTAATTTTAATGGAATTAACTATTTCTCTAATTCTCTCTAGAGAGGGTTTCTCAGTATAGAGCACTGAATTATTACTCATCATTCTGTGGGATATCTTGGTGTCTTCTATCCAGTTGCCATCCACTACTTTAAATATTTCTCTCTTGGCATTGATTATATCATGGTCATCTTCATCACATATAACCATCATAGCACTTCGTCTCACGCCACCAGATACAACATTTTCACTGATAATAGTAGCCACATCAAGAATATCAATGGATTTTAGTAGACCATCTTTGCGGTTCTTGAATACATCATTAATTTTATTAAACATTCTTTTAATAGAATTATGACCAGATGCTCTACCTCCAAAGCGTTTAAGCCTCTCTCCTTCAGGTCTTACGAAACTATAATCAATAATAATCTTCTTTATATCTTGATATTCTTCTAAAGTTACGATTTTAAAATATTCCTCTAAGGCCTTACACCATCCTTCCTTACTATCTCCGACTTTAATAGTAATTACAGATGGCTCCTCAGGATTTCTATTACATATGGTATGCTCCATAGCTTCCTTGGGAGTTACAGCCCTAATATATTCATCATAGATACTGTCTAGTTGAACATGTCTTACAGCAGGAAGTTTACCTACCCCTTCTTTACTAATTCTTATACCAACTCCACTGCCGACCATAAGTAGGTAGAATACATCCACCAGATCCTGCATCTTATCTATATTGGTAAAGGCACAATTATAATTGGAAAGAGGATATTCCTCAACAATCTCTGTGCCACCCATGTATAAGGTTCTTCCAGAAGTGAATGTTCTTAGGTTAAATAGATTATCAAATAAAAATTCTGCCTCCCTTTTCTCCTCTTCCATATCTACATCCAATCCATTGTTAAGCTTATACTTAATACCTAAACCTATATTATACTTGGTTGTTCGAAGCACAGTTTCAAACCAGTTCTCCCTTCTTTTCTTATCCTCCAGATAACGGGAATATGTTCTTAGGTATACGAACTCTCCAATAGGTGTTAAGGGACTTTTTTTATTTTTATATTTATTTAAAAACTCCTCTGACAATATATGTACCATTTTTTCTTCCTCCTTGTTTGTCGAATTATCATTCTTTATTTACTATCAAAAAGAAATATCTATGATAAAAGAAAATGCTATCTTTATATTCTCCTTTTATTGCAAAAATAAACACGCCTTTGGCGAGGCACAACATATAGTGTTTTATATTATATATAAATACTATATATATGTCAAATACATTTTATCGGGAAAGCTAAAATGATACAAATTACTTAAATGAACTATCAGGGAGTTTACTGCATATATTAATAGTGAATATTATGTAAAGGAGTGTCATATTTTGAAGAAAATATTCACTATAATAGCAAGTATCGTATTGTTGGTTGCTTTGATTGTCCTTGTGATAATCACACCATTCACCAACTTATTTATAAAAATCGCTATGATAATTTTAGCCTTTATACTTGGATTTATATGGGGAAGATTCACAAAGGTGTGTTGGCCTTATGTACCAATACCTGATAAACCCAATCCTCCACCCCGTCCTCCCCATCCACAGGAACCACCTGTTAGACCTCCTGTGATAGGACCTTGCCCAGAACCTCCTAATAATAAGCCACCAGAGATGGGACACTGTCCTAAACCACCTAGTAATAGGCCTCCAGAGATGGGACACTGTCCTAAACCACCTAGTAATAGACCTCCAGGAACAGGACATTGCCCTGGAAGCTCTACTAATAGGCCAGGAACTTTTCCTGGTGCCAAACCACCAGTAATGGGTCCTTGCCCTAAACCTACTAATAATAACCCTCCAGTGAAAAACTCCCATGCAGACCCAGCAGGTAACATGCCTCCAGTGAAGTCATCTTATACAGAACCCTCTGGGCAAAGAAAAAATCCCTATTATCGGGAACCATAACTAAAAAGATAAATTAACTCTTAGTATACGGCTATAATAAATAGTGCTTATATCTTCCCTACTTTTGATTAACTTTATATAAGTTACAATAAAATACACACTCTTCCTGTACACCTTTTACAAGGGAGAGTGTGTTTTATATTATCTGTTCATTTCACTTTGTGCTTCTGAACTTTGATGGGAACGTATAATTCCTTCAATCTCTTTAAGATTGGTTGTAGTAACATCACCGGGAATTGTGTTCTTAATAGCAGCCATGGCATTGCCATACTCTAAGGCCTTCTGCAAATCATTATATTTCAGTAAACCAAATAATACACCTGATACATAAGCATCACCGCTTCCTATACGATCCACCACCTCAATATTTTCATAGGTTGCCTCTCGGTAGAAACGATCTTCATCTTTGCTATAAATTGTGGATGTAAAGTTATGGCGAGTTGGACTAACCACTTTACGCTCTGTAGTAGCAATAATAGATATACCATAATCCTGGCAATAGCTCTTCATTATATCTTCCAATTCCCCTGTTTTCCTAAACATTCTACGGGATGTTTCCTCTGACACAAATAAAATATCTAACATAGGTAAAATCTGCTCTATAGTTTCTCTTGCCTCATCTTCACTCCATAGATTGGCACGATAATTAATATCAAAGGACAAGAGGGCACCAGCTTTCTTAAAACGCTTCATCATCTCAATAGCAGTATCACGAACATTACTAGATAAAGCTAGGGTTATACCACTGGTGTGAAATAATCTGGCACTATTGTAGGCCTCTTGTGGTATTTCATCAATATTAATGTAGTTAATAGCTGTCCCCCTACGATCATAGACAACACTAGGTTTACGGGGGCTGGCAGCACTTTCATAATAGTATATCCCTAATCTGGAATTCTTATCTTTATCATAAATAATATAATCATCAGAGACCCCTCTGGCTCGGACTTCATTAACAATAAATTGTGTAATATCATGCTCAGGGATACGGGTAATTAAAGCAGTACTTAGTCCTAAATTCGATATTCCTGCCACAACGTTAAATTCAGAACCCCCAGCTTGTTTTTCAAAGGTTTCACTACTGCTTAATCTAAGCTTTCCCGGAGGAGATAAACGAAGCATCATTTCACCTAAACTAACTGCATCATAAATTTTACTCATATTATCACTATACCTTTCGTTAAATATTCGCATAAAATATATAATCCCATGGTCACATATTATGCCATTGACTTATTCTTAATATAAACCACTATATCTATAAATACTATTCAATAATATTAGGGTATCCCTCTTAATCTTACATAAAAAGTAATAGGCTTACAGCCATTACTATCATACCAGCCACAAGACCATAGATGGAAAGGTGGTGCTCCCCGTATTCCCTAGCTGATGGTAGAAGTTCATCTAGGGATATATATACCATAATACCAGAAACCATTCCAAATACTATGCCCATAAGGACATCATTGAGAAAGGGTTTAAGAATTAAGTAACCTATAATTGCTCCAACAGGTTCTGATAAACCAGAAAGAAAAGAATATTTAAATGCTTTCTTCTTACTTCCTGTAGCAAAATATATTGGAACCGAAACAGCAATACCTTCAGGAATATTATGAAGGGCTATAGCTATTGCAATTGGTATAGCAATTGAAGGTTCCTGCAATGCTGCAATAAATGTTGCTATCCCCTCTGGAAAGTTGTGGATACCTATAGCTAAAGCAGTAAATAGGCCCATCCTCATCAGTTGATTATTTTTCTTAGCCTCCTCATGTTTGAGTTTAATATCTAGATGATGGCTATCAGATATATCAGTAACATTCATTTCCTCAATAGAATGCATCTCATGGGGATTCTCTTCACTGGGTATCAATTTGTCGATCAAAGCAATAAAAAACATGCCGCCAAAGAAAGATATCACAGTTATCCATGAACCAGCTTTTTCACCTAATTCTAAGACCAGGGAATCTTTAGCTTTAAAGAATATTTCAATCATTGAAATATATATCATTACCCCTGCAGAAAACCCAAGACTTATGGATAAAAACTTAGTATTGCTTTTCTTGGTAAAGAAAGCCAACAAGCTTCCTATACCTGTACTAAGACCTGCAAATAAGGTAAGCAAGAAAGCAAATAACAGGTTTTCCATACTCTACTCCTCCTATATTTATATTATCAAACATTATTAAATAATAAAATCCTTAAAATTCTATGTTAATAATATTATAACACAAAATTATTCTGTCACAAGCAGTAAGATAGTGTTTAATTAAATTATAATATTTGCAAATTAAGTTTAATAATGACAAAAATAGTTTGCAACTTAAGCGGTCTATAGTATAATATTGCCAATGGGGTTTATGTAACAAAAGAAAATATAAGGAAAGGTAATCTTATTATGGAAAGTAAGCTATTAAAGTCAGGAAAAAAGTATTATCTTTGGGATTTTATATCTATATCTTTCAAAGTCAGTCCTATGGCTATCTCTGTAAAATTTATTAATCTAATTATTACCTCTTTGATTCCATCAATTCAAGTACTTGTAACGGCCAGTTTTATCGATAGGGCCCTGGCGATTTTTAATGGTACAGCCGCAAAAAGCAGTATTTTTTCACCCTTAGCATGGATGATGCTGATTACTATTTATCAATATCTAAATTGGTGGCTCTTAAGCTTTGTAGATATAAAACTAAGTATGAAGCTGACAGAGACTTATCGAGCTGAGATGGTTGAAAAACGGGCTAGACTGGAATATCGACATATCGAAGATAATGACACCTGGGATCTGATTAAAAGAACCTGTGGCAATCCCGTTGATAAAGTTAATCAAGGTATTAGCAACATATTAAATATCTTAAATATTATTATTCGAGTCTTTTCCATTCTAACTATCTTAGTTGCTCAAGTATGGTGGGCAGCAATAGTAATTGTGTTAATATCTGTACCGCTTTTTATGCTTGCCATCAAGGGTGGTAAAGCTACATATCAGGCCAACAAAGAAGCGGAAAAACACAGCCGCCGTGCTGGCTATTTACATAATGTACTATCCAGTAGGGATAACGTTGAGGAAAGAGCACTATTTGGATATACAGATGACTTAAATAAGAAATGGCATGGTAGATATGAGGAGGCTCGCTTGATTAATCATAAAGCTCAATTAAAACATTATGCTAGAACTAAAGGCTCTAGTTTGATTACCATGGTCATCTCTATCTTTATTATAGCCATGCTTTTAATACCCTTATCCAGCGGAACAATTACTATAGGTATGTTTATGGGATTAGTTACTGCTACCCTTAACCTTGTACAGATGATGTCATGGCAATTGTCATGGACCACTAGCCAGTTAGCTAATAATCAAGAATATTTGAAAGATCTAACTGCATTTATGGCCCTATCAGAACAGGAAGGAGCTTTAGACCTTCCTGAGAAGGAAGATAAGGTTAGTTTTAACAATATCGAATTTATCAATGTCTCCTTTAAATATCCAGGCACTGACCGATATATCCTAAGAAACTTTAATCTTAAGCTAAGGAGAAATCTACACTATGCTTTTGTAGGTATTAACGGCGCTGGAAAAACTACCATAACCAAGCTTTTAACTGGTATGTAGGGTTGCCATCGCCCGGGGCTTCTATAGAAATCATAATCTCATTATCCTAGATGAGCCAACTGCAGCTATAGATCCCTTTGAGGAAAGCAAGCTCTATAATAAATTCGCTGAAATATCCAAGGATA
>JAAYPX010000070.1 GCA_012519565.1 Clostridiales bacterium
AAACGGGAATTTACGCCTTTGGAGTGTTATATTAAATGTGAGTAGTATTATAATACGAAAGCAGACACATTGAAAAAGGAATGAAACATAAAGTTTTTTATAACTTTTTATAAGTTTTCAGTAACGGAATATAATGAGTCAAACAACAGAAGGATTTAAAATTATTCACGATATTATTAAGTTAAAATGGGTTCCTGAAGTGTTAAATGCCATTGGAACGGACGGTGCTACCTATTCTGAGATATTAAGAAGTATAGATTATCTGTCCAATACGGAGTTAAACCGCAAACTGGCAATTTTATTGGAGCGTAAAGCTGTTGAAAAGGTAGAAACAGAAGGACACAGCCTCTACCAACTGCTCCCCTTTGGAAAGGACTTAGATCATATCTTTCGGCATTTTCGGGATATAGAAGAGAAATATTCCATAGCTTAGTATTACTTTTGAGAAAAGTAATAAAAAAGCCATAGGAAACTACTAATTTCCATGGCACAATCTTGCTACAATACTATTTCTGTTTGTTAAATCGCTAAAATACTGCAGTCGACGGGACTTGAACCCGTACCCAGTTTAACCCGGACTAGATCCTTAGTCTAGCGCGTATGCCAATTCCGCCACGACTGCTAATACGAACGCTTCCTTATCTAGCGAACGTATTATATTATATCAATATATAATAAAAAAAGCAACATCAATCTTAAATAAAAATACAGCTAAAATTTAGCACTTTTACTTCTTTGACAAGCTATAAAAGTATCTCTGGTGGCAGGATTATTAATTAAATTGCCCTTGTAATCAAACCTCGAACCATGGCAAGGGCAATCCCAGGTTAATTCATTTTGATTCCATTCCAAACTACAGCCCAGGTGAGGACATTTGGTACTAACATAATAATACTTATCTTCCTTATCCCTATATACACCAATTTTTTGACCATCCTCTTTAATAATTCCAGCACGGCCTTTAGGTATCTTATCTAATTGGTCACGGGATACCTTAAAGAGCTCTGATAATAAACTGATGGTTATTGTAGAGACATCCTGAAGCATCTTATTAGTTCCAGACAACATAAACCTTCTTGGTGTAAAGACTTCACGGAATGAATTATTTGTTTCTGTAACCATATCCCTGATAATCATAGCTGAGACCATTGCGCTGGTCATACCCCATTTATTAAAACCTGTAGCCACATAGAAATTAGGCAGGTAAGTAGAATAATGGCCTATATAAGGAACCAAATCCGGAGTCATGCAGTCTTGATTAGACCAAATATATTTTATCTTTGCATCAGGATACCATCTATTAGCCGCATCTGCTATCTTACCATAAGCATTCAAGGGCTTATATTTGCCTGTTCTATGATTTCCACCACCTAACAAAATGTAATCCTTATGTCTTCTAAATGAGAAGCCCTGGGGATCCGCATCAAGGTACATTCCGTCTAAAGCTCCCCTATCATGACCATAGCCCTCTAAGGCAACAACATAATAACGTTCTTGATGCATTTTTAGAAAATAGAACCCTGGTACATTAATTATTGGATAGTGGGTTGCAACAACAACATAGTTGGCTTTTACACTGCCATATTCAGTAATTAATAAGCCATTATTCCTTATCTCTTTCACCTTAGTATGTTCATAAATAATAAGATCTTTAGCCAGAGCATCAATAAACTTTAGTGGATGGAATTGGGCTTGGCTATCAAAGCGTATAGCTGACTGTACTGGAAATGGTAGTGTTGTCTCCTTAGTATAATGGGCTGGTAATCCCAGTTTCCTAGCCGCATCCACTTCCTTTACAATGCGCTTATCATTATCAAGAGTATAGACATAATTGGGAAGAACTTCATAGTCACAATCAATCTTTAGTTCCATTATTAATTTATCATATTTTTTGAGAGCCAATTGATTAGCATTGGCATACTGCTGTGCTCTTTCGTACCCCTTATAGTTTAGAAGTTTATCATATATTAAACCATGCTGAGAATATATTTTGGCTGTAGTATTTTTGGTGATTCCATTGCCAATCTCATTAGCTTCTATAATAACTACAGGAATCCCCTGCTCTTTTAATAGGTAAGCTGTTAGAATTCCAGCCATGCCTGCCCCTATTACAGCAACCTCTGTTGTCAGCTTTTCTTTTAACATCGGTCTAGGCGTCTTATCATCTATATTATTTCTTTCCTTAATCCAAAGAGATTTACCACGCTCCATACCTATATTGTCAAATGTGCCTTTTGCCCTCCATACTCTTTTCACGTTACACCATGCCTTTCTACACATTATTAACCTATACGAACAGGCTTTTTTATTTCATGTTTAATGTGATAAATTCTTATACTTGTTTTATTTCTATTAAGATACTATTTTTAAATATATTGCATTAAGATTAGAATATCTATTATGTTTGAAATTTATACAAAAAGATTATCACTATAACATGGCATACAGTTAACTATTACTTACTTTATTTTATCCATAAATTTTTTTATTGAAAATGAAACTTTATTATGCTATAATTTTTTCATTCAAAATAAATGCAGTTGTGGCGGAATTGGCATACGCGCTAGATTCAGGTTCTAGTGGTCGCAAGACCGTGAGGGTTCAAGTCCCTTCAACTGCAGTATGAAATCAAGGCTTCCAGAGTAGGGAAAATTCTGGAAGCCTTTTAATTAAACTATGCCAAAAAGGGTTATGGTGATTATGAAGGAGTACTAGTATTTGATAGCTATGTAGGTAAAGCTACTTTACCCAAAAAAGAGCAAATTTATAGAAATTATGATTTATCAAACTTATCGAAATTCGAACTAGATAAACTACCATCTACCATGGTCAATGGAGTAAAGATTTATGGAACAGATAAATTCTTAAAGCCCAGTGAACAGGGTATCGGATATAGTGACTGGGGATATTACGAGCTTGATTTACCAGAATTAGAATATATGACACGAAAATACATTAATGAAAGACCATACTTGGATGATATGTATAGCTCGTACATTGCCTTTGGTCATGGGGGAACATTAGATGCATAGCATAATTTATATCAAGATAACTTTATATATTACTTATAGATAGCAAAAGCATACAATTAGGGGAGCTGTATAAAGGTGACAGCTCCCCTTAATACTAGAAAAAATAAAATAATCTTTCTTCAATCAATACAATAATAATTACTTAGACTATTCCCAATATGCGAACAATACTGGTAACTATAAAACATACTAATAATCCCATAAGAGTTGGTACAAGGAAGGAAACCAAAGTCCATTTAAAGCTTTGAGTTTCTTTCTTTATAGTCCAGCAAGTTGTACCGCAGGGCCAGTGCATAAGAGTAAAGAGCATAACACATACCGCGGTAAGCCAGGTCCACCCATTGGCAACCAGCAATTCTCGAAGTTGAGCTAAACTATCTAGCTCCATCAGGCTTCCAGTAGCCATGTAACTCATAATTATTATGGGTATAACAATTTCATTGGCTGGGAAACCCAGAATAAAGGCCATTAATATATAACCATCTAATCCAAATAACCTAGCGAAGGGATTTAAAAATTCCCCGCATTTGGTTAATAAACTTAAGTCCCCTATATAGATGTTAGCCATAATCCAAAGTAGTAGACCAGCCGGTGCTGCTACTGCCACTGCCCTGCCCAGTACAAATAAGGTTCTATCAAATATCGAACGGACTATAACCCTTCCTATTTGGGGCTTCCTATAAGGGGGAAGCTCTAGGGTAAATGATGATGGAAGCCCCTTTAAAATGGTTTTCGAAAGTATTTTTGACATAAGTAAAGTCATAATTATACCTAAAATAATAACTGCCGTTAGTATTAAAGTAGAAATAATCGATTGAAAAGGTCCCACAAAAATTCCTGCAAAGAACATGGTGATAATAGCTATTATTGTTGGAAAGCGACCGTTACAGGGAACAAAATTATTGGTGATAATAGCAATCAATCTTTCCCTTGGAGAATTAATAATTCTACAGCCTATTATGCCTGCTGCATTACAGCCAAATCCCATGCACATAGTTAATGCCTGTTTACCATGGGCACAGGCTCTTTTAAAATAATTGTCAAGATTAAAGGCCACCCTCGGTAGATATCCCAGATCTTCCAACAATGTAAATAGGGGAAAGAATATGGCCATGGGCGGTAACATAACTGACACTACCCAGGTCAAGGTACGATATATTCCTGTAACCAAAACTCCATGGACCCACTGGGGCGCACCAATCCATTGAAATAAATTGGTCAGATGGTCTTCTATCCAAAAAAAGAAAGATGATAACATTTGTGAAGGGACATTGGCTCCTACTATGGTTATCCAGAAAACCACTCCCAGAAGCCCAATCATTATAGGTATACCAAATATCCTAGAGGTTATTATGCTGTCAATTTTTCTGTCAGTAGAATCATATTTTTTATCTTCTAAGGTAACAACTTTATTACAGATTTCCTCTGCTGTGGCTACTATATTAGAGACAATTCTATCCCTTAAATAATCCTTTGCTACGTTTGCCTGACTTAGTATCTCCCGGGCTTCATTTAGTTTATTAGTAATTTCAATATTTTCACTTAAATCAAAACCTAGGTATCTTTGTAATGATTTTAATAGAGTAGCATCTCCATCTAAAAGCTTTAAGGCTACCCATCTACTGTTTAACTTCCCAGATAAAAGTTCCTTAATAGACGGTTCTAGTAGACCAATCGCTTGCTCAATCCCATCATCATAGTGTACTTTAAGTGGATTCCTTAATGTTTTTTTATTGGTCACATCATATACCGCATCCATCAATTCATTTAGACCGATACCATTTCGTGCACTGGTCCCTATAACAGGCACTCCCAGTTCTTTTGAGAGCTCTTCTAGATTAATACTTATCTTTTTCCTCTTAGCTTCATCCAAAAGATTAACACAGACCACCACATCGGATGTAATCTCTAGAGTCTGAATAACTAAGTTAAGATTTCTTTCTAAGCATGTTGCATCTGTTACAATAACAGTAGCATCAGGATTACCAAAACAGATAAAATCCCTGGCTATCTCCTCTTCTACAGAGTTTGCCATTAATGAATAGGTTCCAGGTACATCCACCATGATATAGTTTTTATCTTTATGCTTATACCTTCCTTGGGCATTAGTGACAGTTTTACCAGGCCAGTTACCAGTATGTTGGTTAAGACCAGTTAAGCTATTAAATACAGTGCTTTTACCTACATTGGGATTCCCGGCCAGTGCAATTACCTTATCTTCACTGCAGACACGCTCTATTCTAAACTCTCTCTCTAATATACTTGCCCCTGTTGATTGACTCGTAAGACCCATATAATTTAACCTCCCTATCCCCGATATTCTAGGGTTTCAACCAATATAGTTGAAGACTCCTCAGAACGCAGAGCTATCACTGCTCCGCGTATGTGATATGCAATAGGATCACCAGAAGGGCTTTTTTGCAAAGCTTCCACTTCTGTGCCTACCACTAAACCCAAATCCAGCATTCTTCTTCGAACTTCTCCTTCACAAGTAAGCGCTTTTACCTTAGCTTTACTTCCCAGTGGTAACATATTCAACGGAATACCATTATCATTCATTAATTTAGTCCTCCATTAATAAAGAGTTAAACTTTTCCCTACACTAACATATGAAATATAAAAATAATGTGTTACGCATATAGATATAATAATTAAAACAATATTTACAATTTAAGGTTGTGATTGATATGATTAATAAGGGTTTCCATACAGTCCGTGGCTACCAGCTTATGGAACAGGATCATAGACTTCTTACATCAGCTATGGAAGATTATCTTGAGATGATTTATAGAAATAGTTTACAAGAAGGATCTATTCGGATTAATAAGATAGCAGCATTACTTAATGTGAAGACTCCTTCAGCATCAAAAATGGTCCAAAAACTTGAGGAACTAGGTATGTTAAAATATGAAAGATACGGAATTGTAACCCTTACTGATAAAGGTAGAAAAATGGGAGAAGCTCTTTTAGAAAGGCATAAAGTCATAGAAACTTTGCTTAAACTTATAGGATGCTCCGAGGATGTACTGTCCCAAACGGAACTGATTGAGCATAATATCAATAATAGCACCTTGGAAAATATTAAGATATTAATTAACTTTTTTGAAAATAATCAGGATATTAAAGATTTGTACATAAAATACAGAAGGTCCCTTATTAATAAGAAATGAATATCTAAAATCAACGGTGTTATACTAATTTATAAATATAGATAATTGATAAACTCTATAGTTAGTACATTCATATATACAGGATAGAATAATTTCTTCACTCCGTAGAGTTTTCTACGCAAACTAGGCTCAGGAACTGTATATGTTGTATGTAAAGTTACCACAATATAAAAGTTATCCAATTATCTATATAAATCAAGAAAAAGGAAGTGACCTATGAGCAAGCAATCAAATCAAAGATATCGTAAAGAGGTAGAGCCCGAAATTAATGAAAACCCTGATAACAGAGCTAATAATTTATTTGAAACAATTAATGATATGCCCAGCAGGGAAGGTTATGGGGATGGTAACCCTGACGGATCATCAGACAATAATACTAAATCTGATATAAGAAATAAAACATTTATATAAGTAACTTATATAAAATATTTTAAGCAAATTCTTAAGAGAGGCTGCTTCCTTATACTATCTTTTCTTCAAATAATGTCATAATCCTTCAATTTAATCTTACAGCCTCTCTTAAGCAAATTTATTATGCATTTTTAAAATTAAATTTACTCCAAACATCCTGCAAGCAAATCATCATCAAGGATTTTAAAACTTCTACCATAGTAATCTATCATTCCCTCATCTTTCATTCGACTTAATTCTCTACACATAGAAGTTCTTGATACATTCAGATAATCTGCTAATTCAGTGCGATTTAGCATTACTTGAAAAGTGTTACTGCCTCTTTCCCTTTGTTCATTTAGAAGAAAACCAGCTAATTTTTCTCTCATTCCTTTAAAAGATAAAAGCTCCAACTTCTTATTTAAATTAACATTCTTTTCTCCTAGCACTATCATCATATTGCGGATAAGTCCTATATGATGAGCACAGCTTCTACCACAGGATCTAATAACCCGTTCATAGGGTATTGATAATATTTTGGCATCTTCTTTAATCTTGACTGTTACCGGAGATATTCTACTTTTGGTACATACAATCCCTTCTGCAAACATATCTGACGGCCCAAGGAATGCCACTATATGCTTATTGCCAGCTAGGTTCTCTTTCATCACTTCAACAATCCCAGTTAATACGATACTAATGTAATTAACTTCATCCCCAGCCATAAACACATAGTCCTCTGCTTTATATTTTTTAACTTGGGCATTCAAGCAGGCTATTAGATTCCTAAACTCATACTCACTAGTCTCCCTAAACAAGGCACATTTCATCAAAATTGGGATATATTCTTCCATAACAACCTCCTTCATTATAATCCTCTATATCATCACATCACTATTAAATTCATATTTCATATACAAAATCCAATAATTTAAAATAATTTTCGAAATGTAGCTATAGCTACATATTTTTTGCTTTTTCTGTATTATACTCAACTCATCAACAGGAAGTCAATTGAAAATATTATAAATTATTAATAAATAAGGAGAGGTAAGAATGGATAATAAAATGTTTTGTTATCAATGTCAAGAAACAGCAGGTTGCACAGGGTGTACCAAGTTCGGTGTATGTGGTAAATCACCTGAATTAGCCAATATTCAAGATTTATTAATCTATACTACAAAAGGACTTAGTTCAGTTACAACAGCACTTAGAGCACAAGGTGAAGAAATCAGCAATATAATTGATAACTTTATTGTAATCAATTTATTTACAACAATCACCAATGCTAACTTTAACGATGAGATTTTTTATGAAAGAGTATTTGAAACCTTAAGAATTAAAAATGAATTATTAGAAAAAGTTCAAGATAAATCCTCATTAAATGAAGCGGCATATTGGACTGCAACCACTAGAGAAGAATTAGATAGTAAATCAACTGAGGTTGGTGTACTGGCTACTGAAAATGAAGACATAAGAAGTCTTAGAGAGTTAATTACCTATGGACTAAAAGGCTTAGCTGCTTACATGAAGCATGCCAATGAGTTAGATTATGATAATACTGAAGTAAATGCCTTTATGCAAAGAGCATTAGCTGCAACCTTAGATGATAGTTTAACCGTAGATGAATTAATCGCCCTTACAATGGAAACAGGTAAATTCGGTGTAGACGGTATGGCTCTTTTAGACTCTGCCAATACAGGAAGCTATGGTAATCCTGAGATTACAAAAGTTAATATCGGTGTAGGAAACAGACCTGGTATATTAGTTTCTGGTCACGATTTAAGAGATCTAGAGCAATTATTAGAGCAGACTGAAGGCACTGGAGTAGATGTTTATACCCACTCTGAGATGCTTCCTGCACACTACTACCCTGCATTTAAGAAATATAGCCACTTTGTAGGTAACTATGGTAATGCATGGTGGAAACAAAAAGAAGAGTTTGAGAGCTTCAATGGTCCTATTCTAATGACTACTAACTGTGTTGTTCCTCCTAAGGAATCTTATAAAGATAGATTATTTACAACTGGAGCCACTGGAGTTGCTGGATGTGTTCATATTGAAAGAGATGAAAACGGACATAAGGACTTCTCACAAATAATTGAATTAGCTAAAACATGCCAGCCTCCTGTAGAAATTGAAAAGGGCGAAATCATCGGTGGTTTTGCTCATAATCAAGTGTTTGCTTTAGCTGATCAAGTAGTTGATGCTGTTAAATCTGGTGCTATCAAGAAATTCTTTGTAATGGCAGGTTGTGATGGCCGTCAAAAGTCAAGAAACTACTATACTGAGTTTGCAAAAGCACTACCTAAGGATACAGTTATCTTAACTGCTGGATGTGCTAAATACAAATACAACAAACTTAACTTAGGTGATATCAATGGTATTCCTAGAGTACTTGATGCTGGACAATGTAATGACTCTTATTCATTAGCACTGATTGCTCTTAAGTTAAAAGAAGTATTTGAATTAGATGATGTTAATGAACTTCCTATTGCTTATAACATTGCATGGTATGAGCAAAAAGCTGTTATTGTTCTTCTTGCTTTACTATACCTAGGTGTTAAGAATATTCACTTAGGACCTACATTACCAGCCTTCCTATCCCCTAATGTTGCTAAAGTATTAGTTGATAACTTTGGTATCGCAGGAATTGGAACAGTAGAAGATGATATCAAATTCTTTACAGCATAATTAATAATTAAA
>JAAYPX010000071.1 GCA_012519565.1 Clostridiales bacterium
AAAATGTCATATAGATATACCGTACGTTAAACGGGAATTTACGCCTTTGGAGTGTTATATTAAATGTGAGTAGTATTATAATACGAAAGCAGACACATTGAAAAAGGAATGAAACATAAAAGTTTTTATAACTTTTTATAAGTTTTCAGTAACGGTAATTATGCTTATCAGTAACAAGTTTATGTACGAAAAAGAACACTATATAAAAATCGGTAGTCCCTCTGATCATTTATATTACTTCTTTGATTATGACGAACGCTCTTATGATATTAATATGGAGTTTCAACACTTCCATCATTTTTATGAAATACATATTCTACTGGATACCAATGCGAATCACATAATAGAAGGGACCCTTCATCAGATTAAATTATTTGATATAGTATGCTTAAAACCATATCTTCTACATAAATCTGAATATCCCAAGGGTCCCCCTAAGAAAAGGTTAATAATTCAATTTCAATTACCAAAGCATAATGTTGGCATGTTACAACAACAATTAGATGAGGTATTGAGCATATTCTCTGCACCTCTACCCATATACCGTTTTGACTCAAAATACCAGAATCACCTTATTGAGTTAGTTAATAATATCTATCAAATCTCTAAATCTAAAAGCAATATAAGTACCCTAACTATTAATAATAGATTCCTTGATTTCTTATGTATGTTATATCAATACCATAAATACAACATTTATGAGCCCAATGTAGAAAACTCTACAGTATCTAAAATATATTCCATAACTTCCTATATCCATAATCACTATCATGAGGAATTATCTTTAGATCTTTTATCAAGGAAGTTCTATTTAAGCCGGTACTATTTGTCCCGATTATTTAAAGAGGTTACAGGCTTTACATTAATAGATTATATACAGATGACTAGAGTACGCAATGCCCAACAATTATTATTATTTACAGATCTAAAAATAACTGACATAGCTGCCCAATGTGGCTTTACAAGTTTTTCACAGTTTAATCGGGTCTTTAATAAATGGTGTAAAACTTCGCCAAGGAATTATAAAAACCACGCCAATAGCGGAGATATCAACTATAATGAAGTCCCAATTATATATACAAGAGATTAATGAAGCTCTCCTATATATTCAATTCCTTCGGCATTACTAAGTTTTTGAATGACTTCAGTGTGTTTCATCCGTACACTGCTTTTGAAAGTAATAATTAAGGCAATATTCTCGTTGCCAGGTATAGGGTTTTTATTTAAGGTCATATCTTCTACTATATAGTGCTGCTCTTGCAGTTTATTAATAAAGGCTGAGATATATTTTACTTCCTTAAATTCTACATATAAAGTGATGATTTTACCATTGGTTCTGATTTTCTCATCAACTTTTTGCAGGAGGCTAAGTACAAATAAAACTCCCAAACCTCCAATTATGGCCCCATAATAAAAACCAATCCCTATTGCCAACCCTAGACAAGCGGCAACCCACAATCCTGCTGCTGTTGTAAGGCCTTTAACTTGATTTCTATTAGTAATTAAAATAGCGCCAGCCCCAAGAAAACCAATTCCGCTTACTACTTGGGCACCCATCCTAGAGGGATCGGCCACTTGAAATGTCTCATGAACATATTGATTGGTTAACATAACTAAAGTCGAACCCAGACAGACCAGTATATAGGTTCTAAAACCAGCTGGTCTATTTTTAATACCCCTCTCAAACCCTAATATACCGCCCATAATAATAGATAAAATTATTCTAGCGGATATGGATATAATATTTAAATCCTTCAAGATATCTTGTAGGTTGTCTGATGGTAAAATAAACAATAGATTTAACACCCCCATTCTAATTTTAAACTATATACAATTGAGTATAACCCATTATATTTAATTTTAATTCAGCTAATCTATTATTTTCTTATGATTCTTAAGGTCTTAATCTCAAAAGGACGGAAAGTTAATTCTACTATCCTTCTCCTTTCTACTTCCTCTATAATTAATTCGGCTCCGCTATCTAATTCTTCTAGCATATTAACTTCCATAATATTATTAAGGTGGAAGTTAAGGGCTAGTTGACAATTAGTATGGGCTCCTTTAGCTTCATATAACCTTAATATAATATCCCCAGAACCATCATCAGCCAATTTAACAGTTTCTAATATTATTCCAGAATTAGAAATCTCTATAAAACTATTCTCATCTATACAAGTAGATGTCTTCCTAGATTTTATATCCAATGTATTATTAATGCTCTCAGTAGAAATCCTCTCTATGGAAGTCGCTGGCATATTTAGCTCATAGCCCTGCCTTATAATATCGCTATCATAAAAGCTACAGGGGGCCGCATATATAGAATAGGTAAACTCCTGAAGTCCCTTATCTGCATACATATCAGGAATTAAGGGAGCCTTAAGTAGTGAAAGTTCTATACTATTGCCATTAGTACTGACACCGTATTTACAATCGTTAAGCACAGCAAAACATCTAGTATGTTCTGTTAGAGCAGTATAACGATGATTGCATACTTCAAAACGGTCCTTATCATATTGCCTGGATCTATGGGTAGGCCTTTTTACATAACCAAATTGTATCTCTTCCAAAGCTTCATCAGCAAAGACATTAACAGGAAAGTCAACTTTAAGAAGCTTATGGCTCTCTTGCCAGTCAATTGATGTCTTAAAATCAACCCTTCTGCTGTCTGCATAAATTGTAATCTCTTGAACCATCTTTGAATTATTAAGTATTCTAGTAACTCTAATGGTCCCAAATAATTGTCCTTGACTAATTACTTCAATTTCAGAATGGTTATTAAGCTCTATCGGCAGCTCATCATAGAAATTACTCAACTCCCAGGCATCATAATCCACATTGACATCCTGATACATACGGAAGTGGTTACACAGGCCTTGGGCATATTCTATGCCAGCCTCTTTATCATAAATACTTGTTATTTCACCTAAGGAATTAAATTCAATTCGTAAAAACTCATTTTCCATTATATTATCTGTAACAATAACCTTATTCATACTCTGATCTACTACAGCCTGCTCATCCATTGCCCCCTTATTAAATGGATATATGGTTGTAAAACCACAGGCAGGAAGCTTAGCCATAACATAATAATCACTTCCTAATTTTTGTGTCTGCATAGGCTTATTGCCACTATCTAATGCACTATTCATCCCATAGGGCAGCTTTACTAAAGTAACCCTTTCCCAGGATAAGGAATTGTAGACTGTAACACTATTAGTTGGTTTTTCCCCTGAATAGTGCTCTGCTATTGCTTCTAGTGCACTGCTTACTAATTCATTGGATTTACTAATTATACTGTCAAAGTCTCTTTCTGCTTCATCATGTACCCTTGTTATAGATGTACCAGCTAATATATCATGGAATTGGTTAAATAATAGCTTCTCCCACATAATATGTAATTCTTCGTAGGGATAAATAGCTTCTTTATTATGGATATGGGCCAAACTACCCCATAGTTCTAACTCCCTTATGGCAACTTCTGACTTTCTATTGCCCTTTTTAGTTTTGGCCTGAGCTGTATAGGCTCCCCGATGCCATGCTAGATATATTTCACCTACATATCTATTGCGTATATTAGTTCTTTTTTCTAAGTCTTCAAAGAAGGCAATGGGACTCTGCATTACGGTCCGAGGCATACCTTCTAAATCCTTAGTCCGTTCTACAATCTCTAGCATCTCCCTAGTTGGACCTCCCCCTCCGTCTCCATAGCCAAAGGGAAAGAGGAAAGTATCTATATCTTCTTGTTGAACCCGATCTGTATTCCATCTTTCTAAAAGCAGTTGGGGTTCATAACGCGAATTATTCTTCTTAAAAAAATGAGTTAATATTTTAGTGCCATCAATACCCTCCCACCAAAATATATTATATGGAAATTCGTCATGACCTTTTAAGGCTCTGGCAATCTTTTGGGTAGTAAAATATCTCATACCAGTCCCTATCATAATCTGAGGTAACTGCCCTGTAAAACCAAAGCAATCTGGTAGCCATACCATCTTAGTATCACAGTTAAATTCCTTGTTAAACCATCTCTTGGCCCATACGAACTGCCTTATCAAACTCTCTCCAGAAGGAATATTGGTATCTGGTTCTACCCACACACCACCCTCAGGTATAAACTGTCCATTATGAACCTTATCTTTTATCCTCACATATAATTCAGGATATTCTTCCTTTATACACTTTAGGATTACCGGCTCACAAGCTAGGAATTTATAGTCAGGGTATTCATCAGCCAAGGTCAATTGATTAGAATAGGTACGACCACATTTTCTTCTGGTCTCCTCCCAGGGCCATTTCCATGCTAAGTCCAAATGAGACTGTCCAAATATTGTAAACTCCGGTGCAGTAGATCCGTTAACGCAGGAAAGAAGGGGTTGTAGTACCTGCCGTGCCTTAACAAAGGTTGCATTACGCTCCTTCCTTGGTAGCTCGTAATCTACGATTTTAGTAAACTCCACCAGCCCCTCCTTTATCTTGGCATAGCGAAGGGATTTAGGATCTAGTGCTTTCCAGAGATTATAAAGAGTGAAGGCATCCATTAATAGGTCAAATGCATCCTTATTCCATATGCCAAAACTGGACTCTCCTACTGTCACTTGATATCTAGGAGGTTCTGGTACAGCTACCCTTTCTGGCGGATAAGGTCCCCCGTTTTCAAGCCTAGGTCCATGGCCTGCATAACTTTCAAGCACTATGGTATATTTCTCCCCTGCTGTAGCAGTGTCGGTCAGCTTTATTTCTTGATGTTGCAGATCAACGGCACATGCAATTTTTCCGTTAACCCACGACAGACTTTCATCCCCAGGTTTAGGGAAAAAATATATTACCTGCCCTTGAGCCTCCTCAGGCAGTACTATACTAGTACGAAACCACCCATACTCCCATTTCCCACCCCACTGGGTTCCTGGTGGCATAGGTACAAAAGACTGTTTCATGGCCTCGTCATATGTAAGTCTATCTTTTGTAACAAAACCTTCCAATTCCACAGTTCCTAGCTCTTCATATAAATGGGCATTTAATTCCTCAATCCATATAGCAATCCTCTTATTCCACTCTTCCGATCTCTGACCCATGATACCACAGCCTTTCTAATATTCTAATAATTAATCTAGCTTACCTTTTTGAACATCCATAGTAGGTTGATGGTTATATTCAAGGGGCTTATTATCCAAAGTTACATTTTGAACATCCTGAATATCCAACACACCGTGCTGAGTATCCCATACTCTCAACTTACTATCTCCATCATATTCAATCTTCATATCCATTAACTTATTTTTAAATTCCTCAAAGCTACCAAACTCGTCTTGAGAACCTGCTTTAATAACAATACCATGGTTTAAACCTTCAGAAATAATTTCCTTACCTGTATTGGCTCCTTCTCTTACAAGCTTTACTCCATTACTAAAATATGTACCAAGATAAGCATCTTCTACTTGAATAAAAAACCAATTATCCTTTATTTCATATCTATCATATTCATATAAAGGAGTATGACCATGAATATAGTGTACCAATTCTTCGGGATCAATCTTGTATATCATTACCATCAGGTTTTTATATTGTTCAATAAATGGTATAGTACCATTGCCTGCCCAGTAGGAAGGACGATTACCACCACTAAAAAGCCTTTCCCCTGGGTGGTTTATATAATATTGAACTCCACTAGAACCTAAAGCCACATTCATTAGATGCTGTTGATGGCCATGGACAAATGGTTTAAAGCGCCGTACACAAG
>JAAYPX010000072.1 GCA_012519565.1 Clostridiales bacterium
AATAATGGCAGTGCACTATCCAAAAACAACTTAATTAAAAATAAAACATAATATGATTTATCAATGTCCCAGATTGAAATAAATGAATCTATTAAAACAATCTTTGCATCTAAAAAACTTTTTTTATCTTATGTGTCATACTTATAACCTCCAAAATAATTGACATTTATTCGTATAATTCCGCTTGTTGGTTATACATGGAGTAGTATATACCTTTCTTTTCGATCAAATTATTATGCTTCCCATTCTCAACGATTTCTCCCCTATCAAAGACTAAAATCTTATCGGCATTTTGAGAATTTGACATTCGATGGGATATATATATACACATTTTGTTCCGAATTACTACCCTATGTAAATCATATACTGCCTTTTCAGATTTCGGTGACAAATTAGCAGTGGGTTCATCTAGAATAACTACATTTGAATCTCTATAGATGCTTCTAGCTATTGCGATTTTTTGTTTTTCGCCACCTGAGATATCAGTACCATTTTTATCAAAATTCTTTCCTAATAATGTATATTCTTTTTCATTAAGTTTATCTAGAAAATCATATGCTCCAACATCTCTAAGAGCATTTAATGCTTTTTTATGTTTTTCTTCACTTAAATTATCATATTCCTCAAAAACTATGTTTTCAAGAATTGAAAAACTATAAATCTGATAATCTTGAAATACTGGAGAAAAAATACTTATATAACTGGCATAATCAATATCTTTGATATTTATATCATTGATATATATATTTCCTTCTGTGGGGTCATATAATCTCATTAATAATTTAATAAAAGTTGTCTTACCTGCGCCATTATCTCCTACAACAGAATAAATTTCATCACTTGTTAAAACAACATTAATATTTTTCAATACTAGTCTGTCAGTATTTGGATAGGAAAAAGAAACATTTTCGAACTTTATTGTAAAAGGGGTATTTTTATCAATAACTATATCACCTATTTTATCCATTTTATTGGGTATATCTAAAAACTTTCTGAAATCATTCACATAAACACTTGTATCATTTAATGCAACTGCATATCCAAACATGTTTTTAAATGAGTTAACAAAACCGTTAACGGCAGTAAAATACATAAAAAATGAGCCTATAGAAATTTTCCCGTTATAAACCATGAGAGCTAGATAAAAATAAATCGTAGCTTCCTGAATTACAGCTAAAATTGTTGTTATAAAACCACTTTTTGATTGAATACGAATAGTTTTTTGCTCAAATTTAATATTTTCAACACGGTTCAGTTTAATTTTAGTGAAAATCCAGTTACTTAAATTGTTTGCGCGAATTAATTTACCAAAACTTATATCACTTGTTAAGTTTTGAAGATAGTTCCATCTCCTATCATTAGAAATTTTTTCTTCATATATTTTACGGGTCTTTTGATTAGCGAGCGTATTCAATTTTGAATTTGCAAATATTATGACAATGAAAGGCACAATAAATAAGATGTTAATCTGTACTATTATTAATGCATAAGCAAACGTTCGTATTGAATATAAAAGTACGCCTCCTACCCCATTTTTAATGCCATCAATATTTTTACTATTCCAAGTAATAACATTTTGAGCTTTTTGCTTGTCATCATTTATTTTAGGATTTTCTAAATGGCTTAAATCCATTGACATTATTTTGTCACTAAAATCTTTGTATTGCTGTTGAATTAATTTTTCAGTTTTACAACTTATAACTCCATCTAATACAATATTTAAATTTCTAATTATAAAATTAATGGCAAAAAGTAGTAAAATCAAATAAACGCATTCTAAATATGAAGCGGAGCCATTTATATTGTCAATTATATATTTGGGGATTATGGATAGGGGTAATGGCAACAACGAATCAGTTATAATATTTAACGCTAAAATAAACAATAGGATTTTATCAGCTTGATATGCTTTTTTAGACATGTAAAATATATTTGATATTACATTTTTTATATTACTAACTTTCATTTTTTCTCCTTTTTTATTTTGATAAATAATTGATGCACATCTTAACAAGTTGTCTTACTCCCTTTTCCCCACACAATACTATTGGTTTCCTTGTACTTAAATATAAGCTAAGCATTTTAAATAAAATTTTATATTTGGGAACTCTCTTATTCCTATCTCCCATAACAGTCTATTTATTAGTTTTTTCAAAGGGAAAAAGCGATAAAGCAATCACCTTAGAAGGAAGAAGGTTTTCCAAATAACAAATTGTTCGCTTTATGTATGACATTTCATCTTCGAAATTAACGCATAAGATAAATACATCAGGTGATGTTCCTAGCAAAAATTCATATTGTTTAATAGGAAATAAATTAATGTTACTATCTGTAAACGGAATAGATTGCAACTGCGATCCAACATACCCCATAGGATAGACATTTTTATATCCAAATAGCGGAGTAGTCGGTTCACTTCAAATTTTCTTCCCAAGATAGTTTATCAATATTTTCAATAATATAATCCTTTCCATATACATCACCAATAACTTCACTGGTCAACCTGTTTATATTGTCTAAATATTTCGTATCTAAAACATGCAAGATATTGAAAGTAGCTAAATCTGAAAACCTAATAAGAGTATGCACTTCTTTATTAAATGGAAAAACAACTTTTTAAGAACAAGTATCCTGTCTACCATCTTCACGCTTGCTAATTGATATGATATTATTAAACACCGCTGGCCCGCTAAAACATTAATAAAACTTTCATACCATAAATCGCTTTTCTTTTACATATTATATAGATAATATACATCTATACCCATAACTATACTAACTATAATTATTATTGTCAATAAATAGTATATTATATAAGCAATATATGCATTGAATAATTAGTAAGATAATTAATTCTATATAATGGTGTAAAAAGAAGTTGAGCCAAAGCTCATACCTCGGTTAAAATATATGTGTCACCAAAATACCAAACCGAGGAGGATGAACCATGGCTCAGTTACTAATTTATTAAGATTGCATTTAAATAATTATAACTCCTAATCCACCGATAATTCTGCCATTAATCTCTAAGGGCACACCACCACCGAAGATAATGATACACCCATTGTCCGCCTTTTAAGGGTTACTCCCGCCCCGCTACGGTACTATATTTTGTCAACCGCTTCATTATTAGCACTGTTTAAATTATTATGATCTATAAGTGCATTGCCGTCCGCTGGCCTTACACCACCACGTTTCATCTGTACCCAGCAATCCGTCAAACCATAACGATCTAAAACAGCTGTTTCAAAGTTATCCTCTGCCCTTGTAAAACTACATTTAGTATAGCCTGCTACCATAACAGCATTTCCTTCAGAAACGGTTTCAATCATAGCCGCTAATTGCTTCATATTAGAGCGCCTTGCTGCATATTCTACTGTGCTACTACCGGTATCGGCATGCATATTATATATGCCATCACCAAAAGATACATTACCACTGGTTGCCGTACGACAGGGATGATTATTTTACCTTTAGAAAATATCGCTAACTCGCTTCTTAATAAACTCTAGTCCATATATATCTTCTTGAGGTTCTCCTGGTATTATAATAAATGTTCTGTCTGTAGCAGTATTGCCATAAGATACAATAAGGCTATTTACGCCAATGTTATTCTCTAGTGTCATACTTATTTCTTTTAAGCTTTTAAGTAACCTATAGTTATGGGTTACAAAAAAACAATGAGGGTTTCACTGTAGATAAGGCCCTAAGCACATCAAATGCAATTTCACAGCCTTCTTTTTCTGTAGTAGTAGCAAATGATTCATTCATTAATACAAGGGCTTTTTTCTTCATTAAATGTAGTGAGTTATGAAATCTTGTAAGCTCCTCAGCCAGCTTGCCATTATTCATTGCCGCATCCTCGTCTTTTGGAAAATGACTGATAAAGCTTTCAAATATGGGGCCATCATATTCATCGGCAAAAACTGGCAACCCATTTTGTGCAAAAAGCTGAGCAATACCAATGCTTTTAAGAAATGTAGTCTTCCCACCCTGATTAGCACCTGATATCACATAAAAAGCATTTCTATCCTCATTAAAATCATTGGATACCTTTCCTTTTAATGAATTATCAGTGGTTAATAAACCTAAATCATAAAGGGATTTTGCTTTAATAGTGTCCGATAGAAACCGGGGATAAACTATGGTACATCCTATACGCTGGCTAAACTTTACTATTTTTATAGCAGCAGAATAAAATAATAGTTGGTTGTACATTTTCCTGCAAAATGAAAGTATATATGAATTAACTCGAAAGATAACAGAATACATACTCTGAACCCCTCGTTCAATTAAACCTTCTACTTGCAATTCTAAAATATAATCTAGATTGTAAGCAAATTCATTAACATCCTCTACTATTGGCCTCATCTTTCTGAATTTTGATTTTAGATGTGAAAATTCTGGTTTCATTTGTTCTAATTTATTACCCTCAGAAATAATATGAGAACTTTTAAGCTTAAAACCTGATCCATATTCTATATCAAAGGTTACACAATCATTCATAACCCACCCTACCATTTCATTAATTGTTCTTTTAATTTCCTGTAGTAAATCAACTTTTTTAAGATTATTGTAAAAATTCTCAAGGGTTTTACTTGTAAATTCTTTGTATTCCATAGCTGCCAATAGCTTAACTGGAATATCCAATGATTTATTTGTAACTTGTAGATTTTCCTTCAGTTTTCTCTTGGGCGATACTCTTGCGTAAACCATATCATTTACAATAAACTTGTTTTCTTGAGCATCCAGAGTTATTTTTTGCATATCATTAAGTAGACCGGGAAACCTCAGAAAATCCTGCAATATATTCTGCCTCTCCCTAATTCGTTCAACCTCTATTAGCGGGCTACGTAAGGTATCATACAAGACTTTATACTCACTGTCCGTTAGTATATTTTTAAGACAATCAAGGCCCATATCAATTATAAAATCCTCATTTACCTTTAACTCTTCATCTTCTATTAAAAGCATATCTAAGGCTAGCATAGGCCCTCCTCTCTTAGCATATATATTATTTGCTCATATGACATTTTGCATCTTAATGCAATATCCCTTGCATATACCATCTCATTGCCATGATCCTCAAACACCTGATATGTCCGCTCTCCGTCTTTGGTAATCCCAGTTCTAAGGGAAGTAATACAATGTCCAGTGGCATTAAGTAATTCAGGTATTTCATAATAGTGGCTTACAAATCCCACCGAACATCCTATCGACTTTAATTTATTCAAATAATACAGAGATATTTCAATTCCGTCTTTTCTTCGTGTACTGGCAAAACTTTCATTCATTAGAAGTAGGGAATTATCTGTAAGAATATCGATAATCCCTTCCATCCTCTTGGCCTCTACTGCAAGACGTCCTAGACCTAGAACTTCCTTCTGCATAAAGTGGGTTGAAATATTATCGTAAAATGGAAGCTGACAGCTTCTTCCTAGTACTAGGCATCCACATTTTGAAAGATAGGAAGTAAGTCCAACTGTCCTAAGATATACAGTTTTACCTCCCTGATTAGGGCCTGAAAGCAAGAACATGCCCCCTTTACCAATTGCAATATCATTGCAAACTATCTCCTTGCTTACAACGTTATTGCTTACACTTTCATCCAATGAAGACCTATCGGTTAGTAATTTCGCTGCTAATGTAAGGCAGGCACAGTCTTTGGCTATAAATTCATTATTAAAAACAGGCTTACAAATATGTATGCCAGAATTAGAGCAATCAAATAAGAACTTAGTAAATGTTATGTAAAACAGAAACTGCGAATAAAGCTCTGAAAAATCAACTATTGTATCATATAGATTAGTATTTTCAACACAAAAATTATTTAGCCTCATAAATACATCAGCATTTTGTGAAGATAACAGGTCCAACATCTTAATTTCTAAAACAGAGAGGGGAGCAGGATCAACTATTGAAAATGATTCATTAATCTCCACCCCAAAATACTCTTTAATAAGAGCTGATAATCGTAGTGTTGCATCCTGTCTACCATCACTTTTATTTATAGTTAAGGTTTTTTTATTGGGATTTATGGAAAGTGTAATATTCTTAAAAATATGTGATATTTCATCATTAAGTATAAGAGCTTGGTTAAATTGAATTGCATAATCTTCTTGCAGTTTTTTATCAGCATAATTACGTAAAGCAGATAATCCCTCTGATTCACATTCCGAAAGTATAGAGATTAGATCTGTTAATAGAGTTTTAAAAATACAGAATAGGGTTAGAAAACGATATTGCTTTTGTCTAATCTCCTTTGTCTTTCTATATTCATCAAGTTTATTGATCAAGGACCTTAAGGAAATAATAAAATCTGATAATCTCCTATATAAAACTGGAGATGAGTATACTTCTTCCATTATATTCAACCTATATTTAGCATCTTCAATACAATAGCATGGCTTATATAAATACTCCTCTGGAAAATCTTCAGCTTCGGCTTTTATATATTGCAAAAGTTCGTCAACCATTAAATCATCCAAGGTAGAATTCGAATTATTCGAATGATGATTACACCATTGCAAATAATTCCCTTCATTGTAGAAAAGTAGATTAGGCAAATTCATATACATAGTCTCCTCCAGATACTATTTTTTAATTATAATCAGTAATAAAATATATGTAGAGATAATGAAAATCTTATATTGAGATTATTCCTAGCATTGCTAAGCAGCACCGAAGTATTTTGCTTTAAAAATACAATCGCCACTTGATAATATTGTAAATAACAACTATAGGCAAATCAAGCAAAGAATAGTTGCGTAATGTCTTACCCATTGTAAGCCATAGCCTGTAATTTCCTAATCTCTCTAATTAAAGCAATTCTACCATCAATATAATAAATCCGGCAGAGGTTTTATCCTTCATGCCGGATGTATTATGATTAGTTACTGTTATCCATAAAATAATGTCCTAGTATTAAAGAATTCCTAGGTAGGTGAGTAGAAAGAAAAAAATACCAAACCCTGCATAGGTTCGGTATCTTTAAACTCTACTTCTTAACGGTTATACCACTTGGCCTGCTCCCGATATAGACGGGAATATTCGCCCTCCTGTGAAATTAATTCTTCGTGTGTGCCATCTTGAATAACTTTACCTCCCTTAAACACCACAATGCGGTCAGCCAACGCTGCCACGGAAATTCGATGGGTAACAAAAATTACTGTCTTGTCTTTTGCCAGTGCAATATACTTTTGAAACACTTCTGTTTCCGCCAATGGGTCTAAGTTGCTGGTAGGTTCGTCAAGAATGATAAAGTCACGATTCCGGTATGCCGCCCGTGCGATAGCTAGTTTCTGCCACTGTCCACCGGACAGCTCTGTACCACCGATATCCTTGCCAAGAAGTGCATCCTTATCCTGACCCTCAAAGCCAGCAAAGTCCAAGGCTGCGTCAATTACATCCTCATCCCGTACCTTCGTGGTGTCGCCTAGAAAAACATTATCTCTTACAGTAAAAGTAAAATATCTGGCTGGGTTCTGAACTACTGTGCTCTGGTTTCTATATCTATCAATCGGATTTAGTTCTTCAGCAGCTATTCCATTGATTGTAAGCTCCCCATCTGATGGCTGAATCAGGCCAGTAATTAGCTTGACAAATGTGGTCTTACCCTCGCCGTTCTCACCTACAAAAGCTACCTTTTCTCCTTTTTTAATGGTCATATCGACCCCATCCAGCACATAGCGCTCGGTTAAGGGATAACGATATTTCAGTCCCTTGGCACATAGAACATCAAATGTCCCCATATCTTTACCTTCATCTTTTTGTTCTGGAAGATCCATTAAGTCAAAGAACTGGGCTGCGTTGTTCTTTTTAGCAAGGAATGACGCCGCACTCATAAGCAGTTGACTGGAGTCATCCACTAGGGTTCCAACCAATGATATGACTGCACCTAAAGCACCTAGGGACAGTTGCCCCATTGTAAATAGTACGATAGCAAATACCATACTTCCGACATTAGCCAGGTTCACTACGAAACTATTCGCAATCTCCAGAGCCGACCGACCGCGAATCATCTTTTTCTCCTTCAAAGTATATTCATCAGCATGGATTTTCCATTTCTCATAGAAAAAATCATATAGCCCTAGTGTCTTCATCTCCTTGCTGGCAGGTGACAGCATCAATCCCTGAAAATAATTGATCCTGCGTTTTAGTTTTGTGTTATCCTTGATGAACTTAAAACGTAGTCTCTCACCAATTGTTGAAGTCCACAGTGTTGGAAGCGGTGCAATCAGTACGATAATACATAACCAAGGGTTGAATACATACAATGATGCAGCAATAGATAGCACCGATACAATTTTAGCAATCACAATGTAACTGCTGAGCATCACCTGCCTATTTACTCCACTCCAACCATTCCCAACAAAATTAAACACCTGATCAGATACATCGCTTAGTTTAGCTATCTCAAAGTACTCGGAAGAAAAGGTACTTAGCTTTTTAAACATCTTACTATGCATCAGCTCCTGTTGGCGATTTGCCTGAACCAAGTCCAGTTGTTCTATGTCCCCATCGCCACTTGCCGCCATGTAACTTTCTATTAAATCAGCAGCATAGCCAATTATAAAATAACCAATCAGTAAGCAAATTGCCGGTAGCAGCTTGTCCCCCTTCATACTGCCTTCCACTCTCGTGATATAATTACCCCACATAAAAGCTAGTGTAGGTCTAAGAAGTGAGAGCAGGATAAATAGCCCTAAATAGATGCAGCTAATTACCTTTGTTGAAGAGAAGACGAATACCCACAACCTAAAAAGGTGTTTGATTGATGGTTTATTCTCCCTTGCAATATTCTGTTCCAGTTTTCTTGTCTTGTCAGTCACTTATACCACCTCCCCGTTCTTCACGTACCACTGCTTCTGGGAGTTAAACATTTCAGCATAAATTCCACCCTGCTCCATCAGTTCCCCATGGGAGCCACTTTGTATAATCCTACCCCCGGAAATTACCAAGATACGATCGGTAATCATGGTAGAGCCAAGACGGTGAGTGATAAAGATGGCGGTCTTACCGTCAGACATCTGGGCGAATTCAGAATAGAGCTCGCTCTCAGCCATCGGATCCAATTGGCTGGTTGGCTCATCCAGTATCAATATTGGCTTGTCCCCCATAAAGGCCCTTGCAATGGCCACACGTTGCCACTGCCCTCCAGAGATATCTACGCCCCCTTCAAAGTCACGGCCTAAGAGCGTATCACCGCCTTCAGCCAGCTGGTTAGCAAAGACATCCACCTTAGCCTTCTTCATGGCAGCTTCAATTGCAGATCTATCATTTATCTTATTCACATCTCCTACGGCTATATTTTCATGAAGTGATATACTATATTGAACGAAATCTTGGAAGACTGGGCCAAATAACCTCTCCCGTACTGACTGAGAATAATCTGATAGTGGTCGACCTCCCACTCTAATTTCACCGCTGTCCGGTTGAAAAAGTCCAAGTAGTAGTTTTACCATGGTGGTCTTACCTTCACCATTCTCTCCGACAATGGATATCTTCTCTCCACTCTTTATAGTAAAGCTCATATTATGTAAAATCTGTTTATCGGTACCTGGGTATGTAAAGCACACATTGACAAACTCTATTGAAGTATCCTCCGGTATCTCATCCACCTTGCCATAGTTATCCTCACTAAGATCGAAATATTTATCATAATACTCAAAACCTTTAATGTGAGAACCTATACTTTGAAAGATATATGTGTACTCCCGCAAGCTATTCCAGAGAGATGTAAAAATCGCCAATGTAAGGGCAATAAGCTGACCAATGTCAATACCATCCTGTGAGTAAATCCAAAGTATCAGTAATGCATTTCCAATCTGTGCAAATCTGGAGATATTCTGGCTGGTAAAATGTTTCTTCAGATACATAAAATAATATCTCTCGTATTCCCGGTTGCGCCCATTTAGGCGAACTCTATATGTGTCAATAAGATAATCAGATGACCCAAATAGTCTGTTTTCCTTTACATAGTCTCTAGATTTTAGTATGTTGCTTAGAATTTCGTATTGATGTTCTTTATTCCAATAAGATTCCATCTCTTCGTATATATCAAAATGATTTTTATACCTCAGATATGTTTCCAGTACAAATGGCCCAAGAAGTGTTATGGGTAGCCACCAGCGCACTGAGCCAAAAAGATATATAATACCTGCCACCGCAACAAAGGAAGAAAGCCCATTGTACATATATTTTGGAAAAAGATGCAGTGCCGCCACTTCAGCGCGGTCATATGCCTTGTCTATTATCTCCATAGACGATTGGTTTTCCAGATGTTCATAGCGCATTTTCTTAAGCTTTTGTAGCATCTTGCCTTTATAAGCAGTTCGCAGTATCAACTGACTGGCGGGATAAATATATGTCCATAAAAGCATGTTTAGTACCTGGGGTAGTAAAGCACAGACAACAAAAAGCACCAAATAGGGTATATATGTAGAAAAAGCAAATCTACCCGCAGCCACCTCCGTACCAAGACTAAGCACCTGCCTGTTTACCCAAACAAAGATGGGATTTGCCGCTCCAGAAAGAACAGCCACCATAATACATAATATTACTATTAAAGGATTTTCCCTATATATTATTCCTATTAGTTCCCTATAACCCTTAAAAATACGTTTCATTTTGCTACTCCCTTTTTGGTTTTCTCTTTTGTACAATTGATATGTCTTTAAATTTAGTTACGTAGTTCTTAATGAATTAGATATTATTTATTTTATTTCCAAATTGTAAGTTCTTAACCTATCTTCTGTTATATTCATTTACTCACATCTCCTAAAGTCTAATCCTTACCATAAAATTTAAAGCCATATGGTACTATCACTTCTGCCGTCTTCTAATAGTACCATGTAAATAAATTTCATACTCATTTTTACCTACATATGGGACCTCCCCAGGCAAGAACACAATCTTTCTCATAATACGTAATAACTACTAATTTATCGGATACACATTAAACACTTCAGCTTTTTTGCTTATTCTAATGTTTAATCTTGATAATTAGAATTGGATATTAAATCAATTACTTCTAAATATACTTCTTTCTCTATATCAGCCATTTTGTCATATATTTGAATTAGCTTATGAGGAATGTTCTTTAGCTCACTTATATAAAATTTTAGTACTAAATTTCTTGCTATTAGAGCTAACTTCAAATTGCTTTGGTAGTCAGCATAATTTATATCTATTATTCTATAATAAAAAAAGAACTCATTCATCTATTAGCTATATGACTCCAGAGGAGTTGCAGAGCTGCTTAGGATTATTATAGCTTTTAGAATCTGGTTAAAATCCAGTTCAAACTACCTATCTGTATAATATACACAATAAAGCATTTGTATTTATAAAAATTTTGACTATATTTTAACTTAATTTTAACGTGTCGGCAACCATATTGTACCATTTTTTTAACAATAATTTGAATTATTAGTTAAAAACACGCTTAGTATTCTTTTCGGACACAAAAAAATCAGTATCCCCATAACTACCAGATACTGATTTCATTATAAACCATACAACCATTATTCACTTTTAACTATTTCCACACACTTATACTTCCCCTACAGTACTTCCTTAAGCACCTTTAGGCCATACTCAGCAATTTGAGAATCCTCTTCTGCACTGCCACCACTAATTCCTAATCCTCCGATGATTTTCCCATTATTCTCTAAGGGCACACCACCACCAAAGATTATAATACGGCCATTGTCCGCTTTATCAATGCCATATAAAGGACCTCCTGGTGCAGCCAGTTCACTAAGATTCTTAGTTGACATCTTAAGGGCTACTGAAGTATAGGCTTTCTTCATGGCTATATCAAAGCTTGCTAGGAAGGCCCCATCCATTGCATGGACTGCAATAGGATTACCCTCTGGACCACAGACAGATATTACTGTATTAAGTCCAAGACTTTTTGAATATTCTTCAATCTTATCTATTAACTTCTTAGCTGAAGCCAAGCTAATCTTGTTATTCCCCATTGCCAATTGACTAACTACAGCGTTAACAATATCATCCTTGGACATTCCAGCGTTTACTATATTAGAATTACTACTCTGATCCATTGGCTTATCATACTCCTGCTTATCTATTTGACTACTGAAAGCTTCATTTACCCTGAAAGATCTATTATCTCTATTAATCTCACTATCATTTAATAGTTTATTTTCATATAAATAGTCTGTATATCTAGCAACCATATATAGATAATCCGATAGACGATTTAGGTATCTTCTAGCTATGGAATCTACAGTATGCTTTTTGGCAACTAAACTCATCCATCTCTCAGCTCTTCTAGCCACAGTCCTAGCTACATCAATCTGAGCAGATAGCTTATTTCCACCTGGGAGAACGAAACCTTTCAGTTCTGGAAAAAGCGCCCCTAGCCTATCTATCTCTTTCTCCAGTTCAACAATTTCATTCTCATTAAGTTTATAATCTCTATTATACTGATCTGCAATGCCTGCCATTATAGTCATAAGGTTTTTCTGTACTTGCTCTATATTTTTCCTTATATCTACCCTAGGATAGGAAGCTTTAATAAGTCCTAGATTACTGGTTAACTCATCAATATTTCCGAGAAGCTGAATTCTATCGTCGGATTTTAATACATTGCTGGTATTCATCAATGATGTGACCCCATTGTCACCTTTCTTTGTATAAATGCTCATTATATCCTTCCTTCTCGTCTTATCGATTTCTGATTTGTCTAACGAAATCCTTTTTAACGAATTGTATTAGTCAACTGCCAACTATAAGCCTGTTGCAAATACAATATTATTATATTACTAGCTTATACATGAATATGCTATTGACATTTCCATTAAAATGACTTTTATCAGATAAATCAATGTTACATAGTTACACTTCTTTAAATGGAATTCTCTTTACTGCCCTAGCAGCGTTGGAACCTAAGTTTCTGCATTGCTCTTTAGTGGGATCTTCATTATAAAATACATCTTTATGCTTTGGAATATTGGCTATTTGAAGGGATACTTTTGACTGTACAATTCCAAGTCCTACACCTAGGACCGATGCGTTGGCAGCTTCATAGCTTATATCATGCACATCACTGCTTTCTGCATATTGAAGTTCATACAAGAGCCCCTCTTCCTCTATCCCAGCACAAATCTCATTTAAAATAGATTTATCAGGGTTAAATGCATATAGTAATATGGTTGGTTTATTAATTACCATAATATTAATCATGCCTTTCTAATAATCTTATGTTTTGACTTCAATTCTGTGCATATTATAAACTCAAATGCAAAATCTATGTTTTATTAAACCCTTTACTAACATTTCAACTAGTCACCTACATATGACATTACCAGGCCTGTTGCCACTGCATTACGAGGACCTTCTACTTTACGGATATTACCTCTTCCACAGACAATCTTATAATTTGATAAGGCCTCCATAAGCATCTCAGGAATTTCAAAATCCTGTGCTGAACCACCAACTAAGACCACATTGGGTATATTTCTAAGGTTATTATCCGGTGCAATCTCTTGTAGGGCTCTAACAGCATTCTTAACAATAACTTTTTCCTTAGCTTCCCTACGAACTGATACAATCTTCTCCATAGGGATATCTTCTTCTATCTTAACTAGCTTATCTTCTTGTAATAGCACTACATTACCAAATATCTTAGGATCTATTGGTTCAGTGAAGAAATGCATTGCACCGCTTTCAAGTCTCATATGATGCATACTTTCAACCTTGGCCAATGGATATCTTTTAATCTGCTCAGCAACGTTTCTGGACTTTAATCCCAGTTCTGTCTGGATTAACATAGACACCATCTCGCCAGCCCCTGCCTTATGGGTTGATTTTACGATCCCCTGCTCATCAATGATTGCTGCGTCGCAGGAACCGCCACCCAGATCAAGAATTGCAAGAGGTAGCCTTGTCCCAGGGGTTGTAAGTCCACCAAGGGTAGCCATAACAGCCTCTACACCGGCTACCTTAACAAATATATTTAATTGTTTCATCAGTTCATCGGCTATCTTTTGCATGGGAAGTTGATATGTTCTAACCATTGCAGCAATTCCAACCGCCTTCTCCATACAGGTTTCTCCTGCCAAAGCACCACTTATGGCCACTGGAGCTAAGGTATCTACTGCTAGAATATCAGTTATTCTAATATCCCCAGTTTCACCGGTCACTTTCTTCATTTCCTCTTTGATAGCTTTAAGCATATTTCCAATGTTAGTATTCTCTTGGCCGTTGATATCATTGACTTCTCCTGTTTCATCGAGAACATCCATTATCCTATCTGCACCATCATCTATACTTACAGTGTTGATAACACCAGATTTAGCTTCTATGTATATTTCTCCAGCAGGTAATACATTTTCCTGTATCTTCCCATGGGGCGTCTTTATAACAACCGCACTTCGTTTGCCTATCAGGCTCTTTGCAATAGGGGTTACTAATTTAGTCTCATCTGAATTAAGGTCTAGAAGGGTGGCTATACCATAGGGATTGGATAACATACGGATAGTCTGTCCAGTGGGAGCTACTTCTATTGCTGCTGTCTTACCTTCCGGAATTAACTCAATTCCCCTTACTTCATCCACAATAGGTATCATGCGCCTTAGGCGGTTTTCCACCAAAACAGCTTCATCTGCTTGTAGGATTATACCTACTAAATCCAGTTTACTATCATATCTATTGATAATTTCAGATATCTCTTGATATGTATATTTATTATCTACAGTTACTATATACGGTGTCTCAGGCCTTCCCTTATGCAAATGTTCTATCTTAATAACTAATCCTACCCCATGGCCAGCTCCAGCAGGAGTTGAAGGATTATGTCCAATCATGGAAGATTCAGTTATGATAGTCTCGGTAATCGTCTCCATGGCTGTATCACCAATAACAGGAGCAGCCTCATTGATTCTAATTATCCCCAGATCTCCTATGGGCCTTTGAAGCTTAGTCATAGCTTCATTTAAAGCAGAGTGAATTCCTGCCACATTAGCTATGGTTCCTTTTGCCCCTGTTGTCGGTGTAATAGCAGAGGACAGGAAACGTAGTTGTCCTGTCTCTAAGATTTCACCTATACAAACTTCAGTTGTTGAATTACCGATATCTACACCTGCAATTAATTTCAAAGAAGGATTCCCCTTTTTTCATATATTTCAGCTGCTTCTAAAACTAATTTAGCACAATTTTCTGCTTGGTATTTGCTTCTTAGCTCCTCTGCCATATTAAGAAGCTCTGCCTTAGTTGACCTATTGGGCCTTAATTTATTATACATTTCTAAAATAATATGGTCTGGAATATCAACCATCTCTGCGGCTCTCTCTAAGTTCTTAGCCATCTCTATATTATCAGCATTCCTTGCTACCTCAGCCTGTTTTCTTAAAGTCTCCTTAGATACCTTAATATCTTCAGATGTTATATTCCCTCTTCTAACTTCATCCAAAGTTATTTCATCTAATTTTTTACCAGTTTTAGACCGGATATCATCTCGTTCAAATTCACCTAAAGGGTATTTCACATTAATCACACCTTTCCTCGTACTTACACCCTACCTATTTATCCCATACAATGGCTGGTTTGTGTCTATCTACTTGTTCAGTTTCCTTAATATGCATTAATGCTGCCTTAACTTGATAACTTGCTCTTACCATAGGATCATTTTTACCTTCAATAGGTGATACCTTCTCACCTTTGGCATATTTTGCAGCATTTTTACCAATTATACGATAGGTTTCTAAGGTTATAAGGGGAGCCTGAGGAAATAGCTCTAGATTATTTAATGGATATAGGTCCTTTTGATGGATTATAGCGGTTCCCTTGGACTGTAGACCAATTCCAATGCCTGAACCACTTAACTTAGCCGCTTCAAGTCCTATAAATGCTACGTCAGATGATTTGAACACCTTAACAACCCTAGATACCATTCCTTCTTCTTCAATACCGGCCTTAATATTACTTAGCACTTCATCTAGTGGAATATTACTAATGGTTCTGTTTATTTCAGTCTGGAAGCCTGGGCCAACCCCTATAACAACTTCCTTTGGATTAGTGCCTTTACTTGCAACATTATATCCGGAGTATGAATCGGTATTTATATTTAATTTACTTTTTAGTTCATCAGTATCAATATTTTCAATAACCGCTTTAACTATTTTCTCAATAATTTCTTCTGTTATCTGCATACTTACCTCCGTTCTGGCTAGCGCTATATTTCAATACTCTAGAAATTATTTGGATCAATTATATTAGGGATACGTTTGATCTCTTCCCAGCGTTCACCACTAACACGATATCCACTTCCTGGTCCTCTATAATCATTAGGTTGATTAATTCCTGACATAACATTAAAGTTTTCATCCAATATGGCTGCTGTATGCAAATAGTCACCAATTACCCTTTGTTTTAACATGTTGAGGATACTGTCTGCTATATCTTCAAAGCCAGTCTCAGCTAGAGCTTTAACAAGATCTACACCTGTAATTCCTCTCTTCATCACATCTTCAGCTGCCATCAGGTCTGCTGGAACATCCCTGTTTAAGGTGTCCTTACTACCATGGGCATAGGTAACTGCCTCTACCTGCTCATCAGATATTTCTGTAAGTCCAAGGTACTTAAATACAGCCTGAACAGCTTTTCCAGCCTTTCTTCTAACAAGGATTACATCCTCTTCAGTTACAGGACGCAGACCTCCATCCACTTGCATATCCCTCTGAAGCACATTGTAATCGTCAAAATCCTCTGCATCAAAGTTAGATCCTGCAAATAAGTTGTCATAATTAGGTTCTGCCGCATATCCAGAGAAGATAAAATCAGTTCCTGGTAAGAATTGAAGCATAGTTCTAGCTGTTCTTCTAGTCTCTGAATGGGTAAAGGATTGGTCGTTGGATGATGCACACTCAAGGCCCAGTATAGCAGCCACTAGGTTCTCTCCAAGGACTTCTCTTATACCTGAAGGAACTGATGCCGGTACACCTATACAGCTTACAGAGCCATTCTGAATACCTTGGGTGCCCGCCCCCTTGGCTACATATAGACATCTTGTCTCTAGATAAAGCATTGATTTCTTCTCTGCACTTCCCATCAGAACCTCTGATCCAGAGCCAGAGGTAAATCTGGTTTTCAATCCCCTTGATCCATAGGCGGCATTTAAAAATGCCTTTGAATAAGGAGTGTCATCACCATCTATAAATACATTTTCTGTACCATATACAGAAATAGTTTCTGCATAGGTTGTAAATCCACGGATACCTAATTCCAGTTCCATTGCTTCTTCTGCTGAACACTGGGTTAGGACACCTTTTCTACCAACTTGGGCACCAATCAGTAGTGCAATTGCATTAAATGGTGCATATCTAGTTATACCTGTTGTGGTTTCTTCTTCCCTAAATCCTCTTAAAGCCCCTTCCGCTGCATCTGCTGCAATCTGAACAGGATCATCCTTAAGATTAGTAATATGAGCCTGGTTTGCTGGAACCTTTCTTGCTCTCATTTTCTGCATACCCATCATCATCTCAACTACGTTTAAGTAGTTGATAACTTCTACCATCTTGGCAGGGGTAATTCCAGATGCAACCTCCATAACTTCCTTACGGGATACATTTATATCAACTATCTTCTTAGCAATAACTAAAGAGCTAATGCCCATACTTCTTTCAGCCCTGTCGATACGGATTGCATGGTCGGCAATAAATTGATCTATGAAATCAAAATCTTCTCTTTTTTTACCGTCTAATTCAACTATTACACCATTTTCTATCTTTATAGAAGGTTTCGGATCATAGGGACTGCTCATAGCAACAAATCCCATCTCAGGCCATTCATTAATAAATCCATCTTTATTAACTGGACGATTCGCCAGCACTTCCATACGTTTTGATCTCTTCATAACTATCGCCTTCACTTCCTTTTCAAATCGTACATTTTGTTCTATATTATATAACCTACATAAATTTTATTTACTATGACTCTGTATCAAGTAATATAAAAATACTTTCATAAGTAAGTAAACATAATAAAGTAAAATATTTTTATATTACTTGCTTAGATATTCCTTAAGCAACATTTGCATATAAGCTTCATGGTTTATACTAGGTTATTTATTTTCGCTATTATTTTTATCATATACCTTAACGTTCATTGATTGGAAGGTCTGTTTCCATTGTTCCTGAATCTCCTTATCGGTGACCAGTATATCAATATCAGACAAATCCGTTATCTTTGTAAATGAAATCTTATTAAACTTAGAATTATCAACCGCTAATATTTTCTGATTAGCAGAATTTAGCATAAGCTTTTTAATATGGGCATCCATCTCATTAGAATCAGTAATACCTTTTTCAATATCTACCCCTTTGCAAGATATAATCGCTTTATCCACATGAAAGGATGTAATCATCTTCTCAGCTTGATAACCAACTAGGGCCAGGGATCCTTCTTTTAAAGTGCCACCGGTAGATAACACTTTCCAACCGGTGATATCAGATAATTCCAAAAGTATCTCTATTGAATTTGTAATTACTGTAATATTCTTTTTATGTTTTAAATGCTTGGCAATATAAACTGCAGTAGAACTGGCATCTAACATAATATGATCCCCCTCCTCCACTAGGGAGTTAACGATATCAGCGATATATTGCTTATTAGCAACATTGGCCTTTTTTCGCACGGTATAGGGTAAATCTACATAAAGGCTTTCATTTAGAATGGCACCACCATAGGTTTTTTTAGCCAAGCCTTCCTTTTCTAATTTATCCAAATCCCGTCTAATGGTTTCTTCTGTTACGTTAAACATTGCACTAAGGTTACTAACTACAACCTTCTTGTCCCTTTGCAGAATTTCAAGTATACGATTCCTTCTTTCAATAGCAAGCATATATTTTCCTACTTTCCAAATTGTCTCTTACCTATTTGCACTATATTAACCCTTACATTTTAATTGCTCATTTCCTACATAAAAATGAGTCAAGTTACTACGATAACTGGTGAGTCAGCCTCATGCCAAATGATTAGCATAGGAGGTTTAGGTGGTGGATATCACCAATTATAATATGCTTTCACACAGTTTAGGGTCTGGATGTGCAATTACCGATGAATCAAGTAACATAGCATGTTCTCCAGCTGCTTTCTTAGCCTTAGCAATAGCCGCTTCTACTGCAGCTATATCACCGGTTAATAAAAGGTATGATTTTCCACACATTCCTTTAGCAATCCTAATTTCTATTAACTCTACAATTGCAGTCTTAGCTGCCTCATCAGCTGCTACTATAATAGAAGCCGCAGAGAAAGTTTCTATTATACCCAATGCATTTATTTTCTTAATATTTGTGGTTCCATAAATAGCATTAAATATAGATTGGTGAGGATTGCCTAGAATAAAGCTATCTATTAGATTATCACTGTATTCTTGTCTAGCTACTTCTATACATGCATTTACTGCACTAAGATCACCAGCAAAAAGGACTATGTATTTACCTGGGCAAACAGTCTGTGCTTCAATTATATCTATCTTGGCTGTCTTTAACATAATATCAGCTACTAAGATACCGGTAGAAACTGTCTTATATTCAACCATTCCGATTGCTTTACCCATAATTTTTCCATCCTCTCA
>JAAYPX010000073.1 GCA_012519565.1 Clostridiales bacterium
AGTACCAACAGTATGAGTCACCTAAGCAGATGAATCAACCTTACCAACCTAGAAGACAGGGAATGGCAATAGCATCCATGGTCTTAGGAATCATAAGTTTACTTACCACTTGCACTATTATAATACCAATACCAACAGCAATAATCGGGATAATATTAGGTATTATAAGTATTAGGTATAAGTATGATGGAAGAGGCATGGCGATAGCTGGTATTATATTATCAAGCATTTCTCTGCTGGTTGTCATACTGATGATTATAGGCTATATCGCTTTTAGTGATTATATGGTAAACGAGTTTTACAGAGAGTTTAATATGGATCAATTCTATAGAGATTATGGCAGTGATATTTTTGAAGAATTTAGATATGAGTTTAATATAAAATAGTCGTTAAGATCTGCATCCTACATTGAGCTTAGATTTAGATATATGTAGGATGCTTTTTCATGTCTATAAAATATTTTTGAATTCAACAGGACTCATGTTAACATATTTGCGAAAAATTGAGCAAAAATAACTAACATCGTTGAAACCCACCAGCCGAGCGATTTCTTTAACTTGCATATCATGTTTTTGTGACATCAATTCTTTACTTTTCTTAATTCTGGTTAAATTAATATATTCTGTTATGGTATGGGAGGTAACATTTTTAAATGAACTACAAAGATGCTGAGGTGTTATCCCCGCAAGTTTAGATAAATCGTCCAAAGTAATAGATTTGTTATAATTCTCATTAATATAGTTGAATATGGGCTTTAACCTATTATATTTATAAGAATAACTGCTGTTCATTTTTTCGGAAGTGAATTTAAGTAAATCCAAAAGGATAGCATAGGATAATCGTGAACTTTCTATACTTTTCATTGGACTGTCTAACATTTCATAATCATAAATTTGTCTTAGTTTTTCAGCGATGGTGTGGGGATGGGAAATATAATACACGCCTGATGTTTTTAATTTTGCTGTTTCTTCAAAGAAAGATCTAATAGCTGACCCTCTAAATATTATCCAGTCTACTACCCAAGGACCTTTAGTAGCATAATATTCATGGGGAACATCTGGTAATAGAAACATACCTTGATTCTCACCGATACTATAGGTATTATTATTAACTTTTAGTTCTCCGCCTCCACTTCTGCATTGTATCCACTGATAATATGGAAAGCCATTGGGCCGGTGTATGTACTCCTGTTCATAGCTATATCCGATACCACCTATATAAAATGGTAAATTCACATCAAATTCTAAATCAACAGGAAATAAGGTCTTTGTCATAATCTACCTCCAATCTTAATTTTCTCATATAATTATTAAAATCCTTTGATTGATGTTAATTGTCTGCAATGGTACCATATGAATATAGTCATATTATACAGAATAATCTGTATAATGCCAAGTCTTTTATACCTAGGCATTAAATAGCAATGAAATAGCAAGTTTTTGCAATGTTTAATGTAATAAGTTGGACTATAATTATATTTAATTTAGGATATATATTAAAATAAATACATAGGAGATACCTTGTGTAAAATAAGTAGGAGGGAAAAATGATATACAAATTTGAGCCATATGATAAAAGTGAAATTATAAGGGGGCATCTTAATCTAGGAGGAGCTAATCCTGCTGGAGAACGGATAGATGTAACTAATATTTACCTGGAAAGGGGCGGAAAACCTTGGATAGGGGTTATGGGTGAATATCACTTTAACCGTGATAATAGGGAAAACTGGTATAAAGAATTATGCAAAATGAAAGCAGGGGGCATCAGTATTGCTGCTACATATATGTTCTGGATATACCATGAGGAAATTGAAGGGGAATTCGATTTTTCAGGAGATCTTGATATAGCGAAGTTTGTAGACGATGCAGCAAAGGCTGGCCTTGATCTAATCCTGCGCATTGGGCCATGGGCTCATGGAGAGTGTAGAAATGGTGGTTTCCCTGACTGGCTGGTAAAGAAGCCTTATAAGCTTAGGGATAATAACAAGGAATATATGGAGAAAGCCCGCATATGGTACGAGAAAATATATGAGCAGGTCAAGGGCAAGTTTTATAAAGACGGAGGAAATATTATCGGTATACAACTGGAAAATGAACTGGTTAACAATGCCGAGCACCTTTTAGCCCTAAAAAAGTTAGCCGTTGAGGTAGGCTATGATGTGCCCTTGTACACAGTTACAGGATGGAACAGTAAATATGGGGCCAAGATCCCTGTTGATGATGTTCTTCCAGTATTCTCTGCATACGCTGAAGCACCTTGGACTAAGGGGATTAAGACACTTCCCTTGTCCCATAATTTCGTATTTGATAAGACCAGAAATGACCATGCAGTTGGAACTGATATAATAAATGAAACTGATGAGAGCGGATGGAGATTACCTTATGAGAAGTATCCTTATGCAATGTGTGAATTAGGTCCAGGATTACATCCTACCCATCATCGTAGACCAGTGGTATCCGGCTTAGATGCCTATGCTATGTCACTGGTTAAACTAGGATCAGGTAATAACCTAGTAGGATATTATATGTATCATGGAGGTATTAACAAGATAGGTAAGCTCTCAACCTTTAACGAATCTAAAGATACAGGATACCCTAATGATTATCCTATTTTAGACTATGATTTTCATACAGCTCTAACTTCTTATGGAGAAACCAGGGAGCAGTATAGATTATTAAATATACTACATTTATTTGTACATGATTTTGGTGAAAAATTTGCAACTATGGAAACTGTTCTATCAACCGAAAAGGTGAAACAAGATAATCTAGAAGATCTAAGATATTGTATGAGAACAGATGGGGAAAGCGGATATGTATTTATTAATAATTATCAGCGTTTAGCTGAGATTAAAGATCATTATGATGTGGTAATAGACACTGGTAAGCTTCGCTTCCCTTCAATCGATGTTAAAGGTAAAATTAGTTTCTTCTTACCATTTAATATGGATTTAGAGGGTAATAACTTGGAGTATGCAACTGCCCAGCCCTTATGTCGACTTGATAACGTTTTCTTTTTTATGGCTATAGATGGTATAAAGCCTCAATATAAATTCTCAAATGAAGAAGTTATAGAGACAGAGGCTGGGATGGATTCTGTAGTTAGTTATAAGAATATAAAAATTGTGACCCTAACAGGGGAGCAGGCAGCATATACCCGCAAGTTATCAGGAAGTTTATATATAGGTAATTCTTGCGACTTATATGAAATTGATGGTAAGATTAAAGCTGTACAAAATGGTAGCTATAGCTATTATAAGTGGAACGGAGAGAGTTTTGAAAGCTTTGAAGTCCATATAGATTTTAAGGAGGCATCAATTAGCTTTGAAGACATTGATGAACCTTTTACTCCTAAGTATGTAAAGGAGCTTAATATAGGTTGTGAGCGTAAACGCTTCTGGAAGAGATTAAAGGTCACCAGTGATAGTGGTTTCGTAGAGATTCCTTTCCAGTGTGATGTAGAACATATATATGATGCCAATAATAATCTCTTAGCTGATAGATATTACAACGGTGAAAACTGGAGAATACCAGCCAGTTTACTATATGGAAAAGAGTCTTATCTTGTAATGTCTGAGATGAGAGATGACTTCTATAGAGAGTTTTAAAATCTTTCAACTACCAATAGAGTAAAGGTATAACTGTTTAATGATTATTTATAACTTGGGGAGAGCGAAAGGAAGGATTTAGATGAATAAGAAGCTACTATTTAATGATAATTGGATGTTTACCAAACAGCAGATTGGAGTGAGTGTGGAATCCCTTCAGCTTAAGGATACCATATGGAAACCGGTAGATCTGCCCCATGACTGGCTTATCTATAATACCAAGGATCTTTATGAGACCAGTGAAGGTTGGTATGGTAAAAGCTTTATTCTTGAGGATATAGGAGGGCAAGTATTTCACATCCGATTTGAGGGCGTCTATATGGATTCCACTGTTTTTGTCAATGGCTCACAGGTTGGTGAGTGGAAGTATGGATACTCAACCTTTGAATTTGATATAACAGATTATCTTAAAGAAGGGCAAAATGAGATTATGGTAAGGGTGGTTCATCAAGCCCCTAATAGCCGCTGGTATTCAGGAGCTGGTATATATCGTAATGTATGGTTAAAAGTTATGAACCCTCTTCAGCTAGTGAGTGACGGTATTTATATATCCACTGTGAAGAGTGATAATGGTTGGTTTGTTGATATTGAAACTGAGGCTATTTTAAGAGATGTCCAGAATTCATGGAATTCTCCAGTAAAAGCACTTATCCGTCATAGGATAGTTAATGGAGAAGGAGATATTATTGCAGAGGCGGAGAATCCCCTTAAGGTGGATAGGACTGTAAGCATTGATAAGCAAAAAATCTTTGTTGCTAAGCCAAACCTATGGGATATGGAGAGTCCATACCTTTATACCTTAGAGACTGAATTGGTGGCTGATGATAAAATAACCCATACTGAAGTTCAACGTTTTGGCTTTAGAAGCCTACATTTTGATCCCCAGGAAGGCTTCTTCTTAAATGATAGACATGTAAAGCTCTATGGAGCTTGTCAGCATCATGATTTAGGAGCCCTGGGTGCAGCAGTTAATAAGGTGGCCTTAAAACGTCAACTGGAAATATTGCAGGAGATGGGGGTCAATGCCATACGTACATCCCACAATATGCCTGCCGTAGAGCTGATGGATCTGGCTGATGAGATGGGAATATTAATTGTTTCTGAAGCCTTTGATATGTGGGAGCTGAAAAAGACTGAATATGACTATGCACGATTCTTCAATGAATGGTGCGAGAGGGATGTGGCCAGTTGGGTAAGAAGGGATAGAAATCATCCAAGTATTATTATGTGGAGTATTGGAAATGAAATATATGATACCCAAGTTAAGGACCGGGGTCTGGAGATAACAAAGCTTTTAAAGCAGTATGTTCTAACCCACGATCCTAAGGGAAATGGTCATGTCACCATAGGCTCTAACCATATAGCCGGGGAAAATACTCAAATATGTGCCAATGAGCTTATAGTAGTAGGATACAATTATAAAGAATTCCTTTATGAAGAGCATCATAAGAAATATCCCCATTGGTGCATATATGGCAGTGAGACCGCTTCCAATATATCCAGTAGGGGCATCTATCATTTCCCAGCAGACACGCTGATAGTCACCCACGAGGATAAGCAATGCTCATCTTTAGATAATTGTAGTGTAAGTTGGGGAGCTAAAAATGCTCAGCAGAATATAATAGATGACCGGGATGCAAAATACAGTTTAGGTCAATTCATCTGGACTGGTTTTGATTATATTGGTGAGCCAACGCCCTATACAACTAAGAATTCATATTTTGGACAGATAGATACAGCAGGCTTTAAAAAGGATTCCTTTTATCTGTATCAAGCAGAGTGGACCGATTATAAGAAAAAACCTATGGTACATATTCTGCCCTATTGGGATTTTAATGAAGGTCAGTTAATTGATATTCGGATTTATTCCAATGCACCAAAGACGGAGTTGTTTTTCAATGATAAATCCCTAGGAACATTTGATATAGATCATATCAATGGGAAACAGCTATCAGGGAAATGGCAGATACCATATAAGCCTGGTACAATAAAGGCAGTAGCCTATGATGAGGAAGGGAACATAATAGCTACGGATGAAAAGAGATCCTTTGGTGATCCTGCTAAAATAATACTGACGCCAGATAAGACAGGGCTACAAGCGGATGGTACTGATCTGATTTTTGTAGAGATTAAGATGCAAGATGCCGAGGGAGTAGATGTAGATAATGCCAATAACAGGGTTGAAGTGGAGGTTACAGGAGCGGGACGTCTTGTAGGCCTAGATAATGGAGATAGTACCGATTATGACCAGTATAAGGGAACCAGCAGAAGACTTTTCAGTGGTAAATTACTGGCGATAATAGCAGCTAAACTTGAGCCTGGTGATATCAAGGTTAAGGTAAGCTCCATAGGGCTACCGGATGCTACCCTTAGTTTAAAGGCTCTCCCAACTGGCCCTGTAACTGGAGTGTCTGCTTTAACTGAAAATGTAAAATCAGAAGCAAATCATGAGGTTCCTATCCGTAAAATTGAACTTACATGTAAAGGTGATAGACATCTTAATCCTGATAATCTATCGGTAAATGTAGAGGCAAAACTTTATCCAAGCAATACCACATACACTGATATCCTTTGGAAGGCGGTTAATGTAGGAGGTATTGAGACTAATATTGCCAAGATAGAAGTGGAAGGAAATGTGGCTACAGTAAGTGCTGTGGGAGATGGAGAGTTCCGCCTTCGTTGCACAGCCAATAATGGTGCAGAACATCCCCAGATTATATCAGAACTGGAGTTTAAGATAAGCGGAATGGGGGCAGCTACTATTAACCCATATCAAATGGTAGATGCCAGATTATATAGTGCAGGTAACTATAAATACGAGACAGGTATGATCGGTGGTATTGTAACCCATGGTAATAGCACTAACCATGTAAGCTTTGACTTGGATTTTGGTGACTATGGATCTGATGAAGTAACTCTTCCTATCTATAGTTGGGATGCCAATGAGATACCAGTGGAAATATGGTCAGGTATTCCAGGGGAAGAAGGGGCAGAGATACTATTAAACACCCAATATAAGGCTAAAAGGATATGGGAAACCTTCCAAGCCAATACCTTTAAACTACCTAAACGTCTTAAAGGTGTGAATACCATAACCTTTGTATTTTATAACAGAATTACCTTAAAAGGCTTTGAGTTTACCTATTATGATAAGGCTTATGCTCAAATCTCTGTCAAAGAGGATCGCAATCAAATCTATGGGGATAGCTTCCAGATATCTGAGGATGCTATAAGCAAGATTGGTAATAATGTTACCATTGAATTTAACGATATGGATTTTGGTCAGGAAGGATGCACAGGTCTACTTATCTGTGGTAGAACCCGCAATGAGAGCAATACAATTAGTATCCTCTTTAGCAATGAAGATGGCACAGTAACCAGGAATGTAGAATTCACATATTCTGAGGAATATAAAGAGATGGAATTTAAGCTGGAGAAAATTACTGGCAATCAGAAGGTGAGCTTTGTCTTCCTTCCAGGTAGCAATTTTGACTTCAAATGGTTTAAATTCCTTAAGTAAAGTCCATTAATAAAAGATAGAACTTGAATTTTAAATGCCATAATGAAAGATAGATTTTAGGCAAGCAAGTCAAGTTCTGTCTTTTTTATTTTGCCCTGATTTTGTTATGCTTTTTTATAATAGAACCCTTTTTAGTTGTGGTTTTGATACTATTTATCTGCTAAAAAAGAGGAAAAATATTACGCAGTATCAAGTAAAGCAGGAAAAAGGTCATTAATCCTTGATAGAATTTAGCCTTTCTAGGTATCAGTCTTATCTTATTACCAAGAAAGAAACAGAACAGTTCAATATAAGCCAATATACCGAATGCAAGAAGAAGTATCGGTGCAATATGATATCTGAGGGAAAGCAGAAAATCCCCCTCTAATAAAGCCCCTATACTACGGGTTATTCCGCAAGCAGGGCAGTATAGATTATACAAATCATAGAATAAGCAAGCAGGTAAGTATTTGCTCAAAGAAGAGATCTCTTCACCATATATGACGACCAGGGTTGCCAGGATAAGAGGTGTAATTAATATGATTATTCTAAAGTATCGATTTTCAATTCTATTAATCATGGAAAATTCTCCAATCATGCTGCATTTTCTAGTTTCCTATATATATATTTATAAAATAACCTTATATTCTAAATGGCTTCTACACTATGAATATTAAGGTAATTTAAATTACATTTAAAGACTTCTATAATTTTTTGCTTCCCAATTATTATAAGATTTATTATACCATAAGCTCATTATAAATTAAAAAAACAGTAAATCAAACTGCATTTTAATTACAAAGGTGGCTTTTCGTTTTACAATTAAGTATTAATGTTAACTTAAATTAAGCTTATTCATCTTAATCAATAATTATTTATCGATAAACGATAAATAATTATTGACATACAATATATATATTGTATATAATAGTATTGATTGAAAATACAGAAAATTATAAGGAGATAGAAAATCATGAAAAGAAGTACTTTGGCCTATTTTACAAAATATTTACTGGATTTTATGTTCATTACTGGGATTATAGTTTGTCTTACTGTTCCTTTAATATTTAAGCAAGCAGGAAAATACCTTCCCATAATTAAAGAAAATTATATAGCCTTTTGTATTATTTTTATGCTGGCAGGTTTGTTTGCTATGTCAATTCTTTGGAACCTAAGAAAGATGTTTAAGACAGTTATATCTGGAGATCCCTTTGTAACTGATAATGTAGTGTCCCTTAAGAGAATGGGCATCTATTCATTTGTTATAGCAACCCTAATGGGAATTAGGTTGTTTTTTGCTATAACCATGACAGCTATGGTCTTGGTAATAGTGTTTTTAATAGCAGGATTATTCTCATTGGTATTGGCTCAGGTATTTGATAGGGCGGTTTTATATAAATTAGAAAACGATTATACGATATAGGAGGCTCCAATGATAATAATTAATCTAGATGTAATGATGGCAAAAAGAAAAATTAGTTTAACGGAACTGGCAGAGCGAGTCGATATCACAATGGCTAACTTATCAATTTTAAAGAATAATAAGGCAAAAGCTATTCGTTTTAGTACCCTTGAAGCTTTGTGCAAGGCTTTGGATTGTCAGCCTGGCGATATTATAGAATATGTGGAAGATGAAGTTTGATATTTCCTATTATATAGAGGTTTTTTAGTAGAAAATTAAAGGAGGTCATAAGGTATCATGGATAATAAAAATATAGGTAAAATGGATATGGTAATAAGAGATAATAAAGATAGTGTTAGTAAAGAAATAAATAATAAAAATACAGATAGGGATTTGAGAAAGATTAATAAGATAAAGCAGAATTTTAGTGGCTTTAGTACTATTAGTTTAATATTTGCATTGGCATTTACAGTACTATTTTATGATACCAGAGTTGGCATTAATTATTTTATTTTTACTATCATAATGGCGGCCCTGTTAGTCTTGGCTATGAAAGAGTTGTCAGTACCTATTAAGGAAGCTACAGTATTTTCTTACCTAGGGGCTATATTGCTAGGATTGTCTACCATGTTAACCTCCAATTATACCTTGCAATTTTTAAATTTTGTCGGAAGTGTACTTCTATTTAATATATCCCTCCTATATCAAATAGATCAAGATAGGCGGTGGGGTCTGACTAAATACAGCGGCAAGATTTTCGGGCTATTATTTCGGAGTTTTGCTTCTTTAGGTATGCCATTTTCTAACTCATATCATTATTTTAAGAATACTAAACTACTAAAAAATGATAGGGTGAGAAATGTACTGGTAGGTCTCTTCCTATCAATACCACTCCTTTTTATTGTCATATCTCTTTTATCCAGTGCAGATATTTTATTTGGGCAATTGACTAATAACTTTTTTGGAGCAATTATTTCTGAGAATATAGTAATTATTGTATTAATGTTGATATTTGGTTTCCTAGCATCTTACTGTATTATCTGTGCATTTGCCGATACTTATGATATGGAAGAAGAAACAAGAGAAAGGGGAGCAAATAGTAAGAAGAAGGCCGACCCTACCATTGGGATTACTATAATGGTACTTTTGTTGGGAATATATATATTATTTTCCTCAATTCAAATTATATATCTTTTTGCCAATGGCTTATTTGTATTACCCCAAGAGTTTACATTTGCAGAGTATGCCAGAAGAGGATTTTTTGAGCTTCTTGCTGTAACAATTCTGAATATTATATTAATAATAATCAGTTTAATGTACTTTACTTATAATAAAGTTCTCAATTATCTAATGACTGGAATTACTGCATGTAGTTATATTATGGTTGCATCAGCAGCTTATAGAATGCTTCTCTATCTCGATGCTTATCATCTAACATTTTCTAGGCTCCTGGTTTTACTATTTTTAATAATTGATACTTTTATTCTGGCAGGGGTTATTATATCAATTTATAGAAGAAGCTTTCCCCTATTTCGTTATTGTGTATTAGTTACTTCATTGTGCTATATACCATTTTCCCTGGCTAGGCCAGATTGTTTTATAGCTAAATACCATATCCAGCATACAGATAAGTTGGAGTGGGAAGATATTTATTATCTAACGGATCAGCTTTCAATAGATGCAGCCCCAGTGGTATTACCGCTATTGGAAGAAAGAGCGGACTACCAAGAAATCAAAGAAGAGTATAAGGATAGAATATTAGATGAGGTTACGAAGCGGGATATTAGGGCTTTCAATCATTCCATTTATCGGGCAGCGAAGATACTGAGAAGAAGATAATTTGCAAAAATTTGTATTTTAGTATTTAAATAGAAAAATATATGGTATAATGTTCAAAGAGCTATAATAATCCTAAAATGAAAGGATGATACTATGGAGAATCAACTTACTAATAGCGTTACGGAAAATACCAGTACAGTGGATGTAATTATACCTGTCTATCGTGCTGACGATAAATTGGATAGTTTAATTAGAATGCTTTATAGACAAACTATAAAACCAAGCAAGGTTATCATTCTTCATACGGAGGAATATCCTGGAGAAGAATTACCAATACCTTTAATCTCGGAAAGTAATATTATTGTTGTACCGATAGCTAAATCATCCTTTGACCATGGCGGCACAAGGAAATACGGTGCTTCCCTTTCAGATGCAGACATTATGGTCTTTATGACACAGGATGCTATCCCATTGAATGAGCATATGCTTGCTAACCTTATAAAACCTTATGCTGATCCTAAGGTGGCAGCGACATATGCCCGCCAAGTGGCTGATATAAACGCAAGTATGTTAGAGCGATTAACTAGGTATTATAACTATCCTAAAAAGTCCCAAATTAAATCAAAAGAGGATATTGATAGCTTAGGCATTAAGGCATTCTTCTGCTCTAATGTATGTGCATCCTATCGTAATAAGGTATATCGGGAACTGGGAGGTTTTGTTGATAAGACTATTTTCAATGAAGATATGATATTAGCCTATGAGATCATAGATAGGGGATATAAAATAGCTTATACAGCCAGTGCCAAAGTTGAACATTCCCATAACTATTCTTATCTACAGCAATTATCAAGGAATTTTGACCTAGGAGTATCCCATAATCAATATATAGAGATCTTTGGCAGTGTTAAATCTACATCAGAAGGAGTTAGATTAGTAAATATGTGCCTAAGATATCTTATAGCTAAAAGGGAATACCTAATGATACCAGATTTGATTTTAACAAGTGCAATGAAGTATCTAGGTTATCAATTAGGTAAGCATTATGATATTCTACCTAAGCCCTTGGTGGTTAGTTTAAGTATGAACAAATCCTACTGGAAATAGGAAGGAAAGTTGTTGGTGAGGCAATTATGAATAAGATAACAATAATAATGACAACTTATAATGGGGAAAAGTATGTAGGTGAGCAGATAGAGTCCATTTTGGCATCTCCATATTCTAATTTTGAAATATCTATTTATGATGATGGTTCTAATGATAATACTATGGGGATATTAAGGCGATATGAGGAGCTTTATCCAGACATAATTCAAGTACATCAAAATGAACAAAATATGGGTGTTACCCTTAATTTTCTTAATGCCATATGTAACACCAACTCGGATTATTATATGTTATGTGACCAGGATGATGTATGGAAACCCAATAAAATACCAGTAACTTTAAAGAAAATGAGGCAGATGGAAGAACAATATGGCAAGAACACGCCCCTTGCTGTGTTTACTGATGCTGTGGTTGTGGATAAGGAATTGAATATACTTCATAATTCATTTTTCGCATCCAGCCATATGAATCCAAGGAGAACTGATCTACCTCATCTATTGATGGAAAACAAATTAATAGGCTGTACAGTTATGTTTAATGCTTCCCTTAGAAAAATACTAAAAAGTAATCACTTGCCTAAAGAGGCCAGGTTCCATGACGCCTGGATTGGATTAATTGCAGCCAGTTTTGGAAGAATTGCTTATCTGAATGAGGCAACTATGCTCTATCGCCAACATGGTAATAATGTAGTAGGAAATGTTAATTTTTTAGCCTATATCAAAGATAGGATAACCACTATTAATAAGCAAAAGATTAATTTGCTGGCAACCCAGCGTCAAGCTGCTGAATTTGCTCGTATCTATGGTAAGAAAATGGATTTAGATAAGAGAATAATCATTGGACGCTTTGCCAATCTCCACAAGGCAGGTTTTGTAAGAAAAAGGTGTTTAATTCTACGCCATAGGTATTTGAAGTCTGGATTAGTTAGAAATCTTGGACTTATGATTATAATATAAATATGAATTATTATACAAAGGATAAATTATTAAGATTTTTTTAAAATAGCCTTGTTTCTGGACTTGACAAAAGGATATGTTGTTGTTACAATTATTAAAATTTAATATTAATACTTTTTCAACAGCAGCAGAAGCCCCATTACAGAGTGTGTCCTGTGGTGCGGGCTTTTAGTATACAGTTAAGCTATTATATGTTATTTTATAATCAGTACATATAATCAGTACATAAAAGAGAGGAGTTTGCTATGAAACGAATGGTCTTATCAATTTTGGTAGAGAATACGTCTGGTGTTTTAAGTAGAGTGGCTGGTTTGTTTAGCCGAAGAGGTTATAACATTGACAGCCTAACCGTAGGTGAAACCCAAGATCCTGCCATATCAAGAATGACTGTTTTAGCCCATGGAGATGATCAGATATTAGATCAGATTCGCAAACAACTTCAGAAGTTGGAAGATGTCATTGAAATTATTGAACTGGCTCCAGGGGAATCAGTAACTCGGGAATTGATTCTTGTAAAAGTTAGTGCTAATGATGAGGATCGTCAGAATATTATTTCCATAGCTAATATATTTAGAGCAAATATAGTTGATGTGGCAATCGAATCTCTGATGATAGAGCTTACAGGTAATCAGGCCAAATTAGACGCATTTATCAATTTATTGAAACCTTATAACATTATTGAACTGGTTCGTACAGGAATTACAGGCCTGGAAAGAGGTTCTGGTGATATACAGGAGTTTAATTTTGATTAATTGTACAATCAAAACACATAAGAGATTGTATTAATTTTATATTACTACTTAGATAACTAGGGATTTATCCCCGAAAATATGAAAGAAAGTATAGGAGGATTTAAAATGGCTAAGATTTATTATCAACAAGATTGTAATTTATCACTATTGGATGGTAAGACTATTGCTGTAATTGGTTATGGTAGCCAAGGACATGCCCATGCCCTTAATGCAAAGGATTCTGGAGCCAATGTGATTATTGGTTTATATGAAGGAAGTAAATCATGGAAGAAAGCAGAAGCTGATGGTTTTGAGGTTTATACTGCAGCAGAGGCAGCTAAAAAAGCAGATATGATCATGATTTTGATTAATGATGAGAAGCAAGCACAATTATACAAGGAGTCCATTAAACCTAATCTTGAACCAGGTAATGCGCTGATGTTTGCCCATGGTTTCAACATTCACTATGGTTTAATCACACCTCCTGCAGATGTTGACGTGCTTATGATAGCTCCAAAAGGTCCTGGACATACAGTTAGAAGTCAATACTTAGAAGGACAAGGTGTTCCTTGTCTAATAGCAGTACATCAAGATGCAACAGGCAAGGCCCATGATCTGGGACTAGCATATGCACTGGCAATCGGTGGCGCAAGAGCAGGAGTTCTGGAGACAACCTTTAAGGAAGAGACTGAGACTGACCTTTTTGGTGAGCAAGCTGTTCTTTGTGGTGGTGTAACTGCTCTTATGAAAGCTGGTTTTGAGGTTTTAGTTGAGGCAGGATATGAGCCTGAAAGTGCTTACTTTGAGTGTATTCATGAAATGAAGCTTATTGTTGATCTTATCAACGAAAGTGGTTTTGCTGGTATGAGATACTCTATCTCTAACACAGCAGAATACGGTGATTATGTAACTGGACCAAAGATTATTACAGAAGAGACTAAGGATGCCATGAGAAAGGTATTAGCGGATATTCAAGACGGAACCTTTGCGAAAAACTGGCTATTAGAAAATCAGAGTGGTTGCGTAAACTTCTTAGCTAGAAGAAGAATAGAGGCTGATCATCAATTAGAGAAGGTTGGAACTGAACTTCGTAAGATGATGAGCTGGACTAATAAAAAGAAATTAATAAATAACTAATTAAATATTAGGGGATGTAGCTATATATGGGGGTATCCTCCATTATAGCGGCATCCCCCTTATATTTTTAAAAGTTAACTTCATTTGTATTTCTTCTTGACCTTATTCAATATTTCTTGCCCATAAAGTAGTGCAGTTACATTAGGATATTTTTATTTGATAACAATAGCCTAATGTAACTGCACTAGAATGATTTGCAGGAAGTTTGACAATAAGGTAAAATAATGTTATTAGAGATGGATATGTTTATAAATGACTCTTAATTACATAATGAAAGGAAGAGACAGACTAATGAAGAATAATATTGTACTTATTGGTATGCCCGGGGCTGGGAAAAGTACCGTAGGCGTTATCCTAGCTAAGGTTATAGGGTATAATTTTATAGATTCTGATTTGTTAATCCAAGAACAGGAGAAAGCTTTACTAAGGGAAATTATTGCCAGGGACGGCTTGGAAGGTTTTCTAACCATAGAAAATCAGGTAAATAGGGATATAGAATGTGACAATACAGTAATTGCAACCGGTGGCAGTGTTGTATATTGCCAGGAGGCTATGGAGCATCTAAGGGAAATTGGTAAAGTGGTATATATTAAATTAAGTTATGAAACCATTAAGAAACGCCTCGGTAATATTAAGCAAAGGGGAGTTGTCTTTCAAGATGGTCAGACTTTAAAATCCCTCTATAATGAGAGATCTCCTTTATATGAGAAATATGCCCATGTCATTGTTGATGGGGAAGGTTTGGATATTGAGAGTCTTATGGAGCAAATATTAAAAGACATAAACAGATAATTATTTTAGCTTTAATAAATCTAAAGAGACACTTGTATAGAAACAGGGGTAAATAGGTATAAAAATGATTTTATGCCTATTTACCCCTGTATTTTTGCAACTGTCTTTTGCTGTTATATTATATTTCCTGCATTAATTATGTAAAATCGGTAAATAATAGATAAGTGAGATATTAAGATAGTTGTGCCAGTATAAATTAAGCAGGGCAATTATCTAAGGTAAGAAATTACTTGGTAGGAGTTGGCTTATGGAAAAGTATAGAATGGGTATAGATATAGGATCAACTACGGTTAAAATTGTAGTCCTTGATAGGGACAATAATTTAATATATAGCGATTACAGGCGTCACTTATCAGACATAAAAACCACCATTATAGATATAATCAAGCAATGCCATAAGGAAATGGGAAATATAGGTCTTAAGCTTAGTATTACGGGCTCTGGGGGGCTTTCTGTATCCCAATGGCTTGATATTAATTTTGTACAAGAAGTAATGGCCTGTTCTCTAGCAGTGGAAACTTTTATTCCTGAGACAGATGTGGTAATTGAACTTGGTGGAGAAGATGCTAAAATAACATATTTTAGCGGAGGAATAGAACAGAGAATGAATGGTAGCTGTGCGGGAGGTACTGGAGCATTTATAGACCAGATGGCTGTTTTATTAAACACCGATGCTGCAGGACTTAACCAATATGCTAAGAAACATAAGATTATCTATCCCATAGCATCAAGATGTGGTGTTTTTGCCAAAACAGATGTACAACCATTATTAAATGATGGAGCAAGAAAGGAAGATATTGCAGCCTCTATTCTGCAGGCGGTAGTCAATCAGACAATAGGAGGTCTAGCTTGTGGTAAACCTATTAGGGGTAAAGTTGCATTTCTTGGGGGCCCACTTTATTTTCTATCAGAGTTAAAGAATAGATTTATTGAAAGTCTTAAATTAGAAGATAATGAGGTTATAACTCCTGATAATTCTCAGTTATACGCTGCCATTGGAGCGGCTTTATCATCTAACAATGAAAAGGTAGTAGAACTGAAAGTTTTAGTTAAACAGATGGAGAATATAGCAGATTATGCGGAGGATAATGTACAGAGACTAGAACCTTTATTCACTGATGAAGAGGAGTATAGGCAGTTTCAGCAAAGACATAAGGAGGCATCTATAGGCCAGGAAAAGCTATCTGACTACAAAGGGAAGGCTTATCTTGGGATAGACGCAGGTTCTACCACAACTAAAGTTGTATTAATAGGTGAAGAGTCCCAGCTTTTATATACCTACTACGGTAGTAATGAAGGGGATCCCCTTAAAAAGACAGTATCTATCCTAAAAGATCTTTATAAGAGACTACCTACAGATGTTACCATAGCTAAAAGTACAGTAACTGGCTATGGAGAAGCTTTAATGAAAGCCGCCTTACAGGTGGATATTGGGGAGATTGAAACCATGGCCCATTATAAGGCGGCAGATTATTTTCTTCCAGGGGTGGATTTTATACTGGATATTGGTGGCCAGGATATGAAGTGTTTGAGAATTAAGAATGGGGCAGTAGATAGTATTATATTAAATGAAGCCTGTTCTTCAGGATGTGGCTCATTTCTTGAAGGATTTGCCCATTCCCTTAATATGAAGATTGAAGACTTTGCCAAGGAAGCACTATTTGCCAAAGCCCCCTATGATTTGGGGACCAAATGTACAGTATTTATGAACTCCAGAGTTAAACAAGCCCAAAAGGAAGGAGCAGAAGTATCTGAGTTATCTGCTGGTCTATCCTATTCTGTGATTAAAAATGCTTTATTTAAAGTTATTAAAGTAAGGGATGATAAAGACTTAGGTAGCAAGATAATAGTACAAGGGGGAACTTTTTATAATGATGCCGTATTAAGATGTTTTGAAAAGATTACGGGGCGTGAAGCTGTTAGGCCAAGTATAGCAGGCTTAATGGGAGCCTTTGGGGCAGCCTTGATTGCTAGGGAACGAAGTCTTAAGGATGATAGAACATCTTTACTATCCCCTGCGGTATTAGAGGATTTTAAAATGGAGTCAAGCCATAAAAGATGTGATAAATGTACAAACCAATGTTTGCTTACTGTGAATACATTTTCCTATGGGGAAAGTTTTGTTGCAGGAAATCGTTGTGATAGAGGTATTGGTCTTGATAAGCAGGATAAAGAAAAAGTTCCAAATCTGTATGATTATAAATATAGAAGAACCTTTGGATATAGACCTTTAAAAGAGGAGGATGCTTATCGGGGAACTATAGGAATTCCTAGGGCCCTTAATATGTTTGAAAACTATCCTTTTTGGTTCACCCTGTTCACGGAGTTGGGATTTCGCGTGCTTCTTTCATCTAAAACAGATAAAAAATTATATGAAAAAGGATTAGAAACAATTCCATCGGAATCCGCCTGCTATCCAGCCAAGTTAGTCCATGGCCACATTATGGATTTAATTGAAAAAGGGGTCAAAACCATCTTCTATCCTGCAGTGGTATATGAGAAAAGGGAGTATGAAGATGTGATCAATCACTATAATTGTCCTATTGTGACTTCTTATCCAGAGTTGATCCGTAATAATATAGATGAATTGAAAGAGAAAAATATAAAGTTAATAATCCCCTTTTTGTCATTAGATAATGAAAAGGTTTTGGTCTATAGAATAATGGATGAGTTTAAGGATTATAACTTAACTTTCCAGGAGGTTAAATATGCTGTTGAAGCAGCCGTTAGGGAAAGGGAAGGTTATAAGGCTGATATGAGGAAAAAAGGGGAAGAAGTATTAGCCAGTCTTAAGAAACATAACAAAAAAGGGATTGTCCTATGTGGAAAGCCCTACCATGTAGATCCAGGTATAAACCATGGCATTTCTCACTTAATAACATCCCTAGGACTAGCTGTATTAACGGAGGATAGTATATCCCATATGAAAAAGTTACAGCATAGGTTAAGGGTTGTAGACCAATGGACTTATAATTCACGGCTTTATAGGGCAGCAACATTAGTTGCCAATGAACCCTTACTAGAGATGATACAATTAAATTCCTTTGGTTGCGGTTTGGATGCTGTAACCTCGGATCAAATTGCTGAGATACTCTCCTCTGGCGGGAAGATGTATACGATGCTAAAAATTGATGAAGGGGATAATCTAGGGGCGGCCAAGATACGAATTAGATCCTTAATAGCTGCGGCAGAGGATAGGGAGCGTAGGGCTTACCAGGCAGAAAAAGAAGAGATAAGCTATGTTACTCCTGTATTTACAAAAGCCATGAGAAAAACCCATACTATACTGGCCCCCCAGATGGCACCAATACATTTTGAATTGGTGCAAGAGGCTGCCCGTTGCAGTGGTTATCAACTGGAGGTTTTGCCGGCTATAGATAGGGAGGCGATTGATGAGGGCTTAAGATATGTCAATAATGACGCTTGCTATCCAGCAATTATTATGATTGGTCAGTTAATTAAGGCTTTAAAATCAGGAAAATATGATTTAGATAATACCTCTGTGATTATTACCCAATCTGGTGGAGGTTGTAGGGCGACAAATTATATGGCTTTTTTAAAGCTGGGACTTAGGCAGGCAGGCTTTGGTCATATACCCATAATATCTCTAAATGTTGTGGGCCTGGATCCCCAACCAGGATTTAAGTTATCTCTAGGTATGCTCAACAGGTGCATAATGGCTATTGTCTATGGTGATTTATTAACCAAGGTCTTATATAGGACAAGGCCCTATGAGAGGTTTGCAGGGTCCTCTGAACTTTTATATGAACAGTGGAAGAATAAAGCTAAAGAGAATATAAGAAATGGTAATAGAAGAGAGTTTTCCAACATTATTCGAGGTATTGTTAGGGAGTTTGAACAATTAGAACTTTTAAATGTAGAAAAACCCAAGGTGGGCATTGTAGGAGAAATCCTAGTAAAATACCATCCAACTGCTAACAATGATATTGTTAGTATTATTGAGCAAGGAGGGGCTGAGGCAGTTGTACCTGATCTTATGGATTATTTCCTATATTCTACTTACAATTCACGATTCAAATTTAAATATCTTGCCGGGAAGAAATTGACCATGAGACTTTGTAATATTGCTTCTTCCTATATTAATAGTTATCGGAAAGTAGTAATGGAAGAACTGTCAAAAAGCAGTAGATTTCATCCACCAACTCCTATTGATAAGTTGGCAGAGATGGCATCCTCGGTTCTATCCCTGGGAAATCAGACTGGAGAGGGATGGTTGGTTACAGCTGAGATGCTTGAATTTATTGAACAGGGAACAAAAAATATTATTTGCGTACAGCCCTTAGCCTGCCTACCTAATCATGTGGCTGGAAAAGGGATGTTTAAACCAGTAAAGGATTTATATCCTGAAGCCAATATTGTTCCTATAGACTATGATCCTGGAATATCTAATGTAAATCAGCTAAACCGGATAAAATTAATGTTATCTATGGCATTCAAGAATATAAAGGAGGATTTGTAATAGCAAGGCCTATTTTAGAATTGATATTGAATTATAATCTAGATAAAGATAAGGCTTATAAAAGCCATATATATAATATTAGTAAATAATATTATATTGTTAATCATACATTAATGAAATTTTAATCCTTTATTTTACAAAGCATGGTAATATTACTAATAACTGGTATTAAATATACTGTAGATTATTAAGGAGGATATGAGTTTATGAAAAAGATAATGACTAGTATTTTACTAATCTCTATATTACTAAGTTTGGCTGGATGCTCAGGTAAGGATAAGGCTGGTGAAGTCGCAAATGATAATGACAGAACTCTTATACAGGAGCAGATATCAAAGGATGATGAGTCTATTGATATGGATGGAGCTTCAGATAATGATGACGACATAAAGACCACTGCAGTAGCTTCTTCTGATAAAGTTGAAACACTAACAGAATTGGAGGAATTTAGTAAAAATCTTTCCCTTGAGCTTACAAAAGGTAAGGTAAATGAAATCTATGATATACTTACCCCAACAGTAAAAAAGCAGTTTACAGAAAAAGATTTGAAAGAAGCTTGGAATATGATTGTAGCTGATATGGGTAATTTTATAGAGCTAGGGGAAATAAGTGAGGTAATAGAGGGAAATAACAAGACAGTATATGTTATTTTAAAATACGAAAACATCCATATCGAAGTATCTTATTACTATAATGAAAGTAAAAAACTTGAGGGTATATTCTTTGATTATGTAACTTCTGAAGAAGAATTCGTTTCTAATGATTATTTTGAAGAAAGTGAAATTACCTTTGGAAAAAAAGAAAATCCCATTGAGGGTATCCTTACAATGCCAAAGGATGTTAAGAAACCTCCGGTAGCTATCTTAGTCCATGGATCAGGACATCATGATGCAGATGAAACCATTGGACCTAATAAACCTTTCCGAGATATAGCCCATGGGCTTGCAAGACAAGGTATTGCTGTTATTCGCTACAAGGAGAGTAGCATAGAAAAAGTAATGGATAAACTTACCATACAAGACGATTCTTTAAATGATGCTAGCCAGGCTATCAAATATGCCCAAAGCTGTGGCAAGTTTAATACTGATAAGATATACCTTATTGGACACAGCCTAGGTGGAATGATGGCACCTAAATTAGCTGCGGACAACAAAGAAGTGGATGGTATAGTAAGTCTTGGAGGAAGTCCTAGAAAATTAGAGGATATAGTATATGACCAGAACAATATATTATTAAAAGAAGATAAATCAGTGACAGAGGATATTTTTAAGGCTCATATGGCTGAGGTGAAGATGGCTGTAGATAAAATTAAAAACCTAAAGGAAGCTAGTTCAGAAGAGATTCTAGGATATCCAGCCTCCTATTGGTATAGCTTAAACAAAATTGAT
>JAAYPX010000074.1 GCA_012519565.1 Clostridiales bacterium
AAGGGTGGATAAAGGGATTCGAACCCTTGGCCTCCAGAGCCACAATCTGGCGCGCTAACCAACTGCGCTATACCCACCATGTTATATTTTAATAACTACATATATTATTATATTAATTTAAAATTATTATTCTTTGAGATTAAAAACGTGCCAGAAGGGATTCGAACCCCTGACACACGGCTTAGAAGGCCGTTGCTCTATCCAACTGAGCTACTAGCACGTATAAACAATATTTAATCAAACTTACATTTTGACCAAATATCAAGCGGGTGATGGGAATCGAACCCACGTATCTAGCTTGGAAGGCTAGTGTTCTACCATTGAACTACACCCGCATATAATTTTAATGCTATCATATTGTGTGTATTAACTTTTACTTTATACGTTGAACTACCAATAGGCTTATTTGGAACTACCCAGAATGACTAATCTACATTAGTCGGGGTGACAGGATTCGAACCTGCGACCTCTTGATCCCAAATCAAGCACTCTAGCCAAACTGAGCCACACCCCGGTATTAAATGCAAGCCGACAAATGAAACATGTCTGTTTGCTCCGATTGGTTTATCAACCTTTGCATTGTAGCTTAAGAATAAAAGTAACTTAGTGTAAACCGCTTGTTCACTTGTTTTTACCGTTCTCGCCGCAACGCAAGATTTATTATATAACAGCAAATTAATCTTGTCAACACCTTTTTAAAACTTTTTTTAATTTTATTTGAGTTTTTTTCATGGCTTCTTGTGTTTCTTCCATCTTACACATTATTATGGAAGGATATTGCATTTTGTCGCTATTAAAGGTAATTCAATGTGAAATGTGCTGCTCCATGATTATCTATATCCATTATAATAAATGATGGTTTTCTGTTGCCTTGTCTTGGCAATGTTAAGCTTCCTGGGTTAATAAGCCATATACCCTCTTGAAAAGTAATCATAGGAATATGAGTATGTCCAAACATTACTATATTAACTTGATTAATTTTTGCTGCTGCCAGTAGATTATCTATTCCAGCCCTGACCCCAATTCTATGGCCATGGGTCAATAGGGCTAGATATTTTCCAATCTCAATTATCTTCTCCTTAGGTAAGTTATAGTAAAAATCATTATTACCTGCTACCATTGCTACTGGACAGGCTGCTATAGCTTCTATATTATCTATACTACCCTCACTATCTCCTAGATGGACTAATAAATCCACAGTACCAACTTTCTTAATAACTTTTATTAGATTTTGATTTCTTCCATGGGTATCACTTACAATTAAAACCTTCATTATTCTTCTCTAGTCCCGTCCTTACTAATAATATTAATAATTGTATCTTTCATAGCTCTTAATGCTTGCCCTCTATGACTGATTAAATTTTTCTGCTCAAAGGACATATCAGCCATGGTACAGCCAAATTCAGGTACATAGAATATGGGATCATATCCAAATCCATGAGTACCACTAATTTTTTCAGCAATTAATCCTTCAATTGTAGCCCTTTCTATTATAAGCTCACCACCAGGACAAGCACAAGCAATTACACATACAAATCTTGCGCTGCGCTCATGTCCCTTAACATTACTTAATTTATCTATAATATGTTGATTTTTTATGCTGTAGGGGGTATCTTCCCCTAAAAACCTTGCAGAATAGATGCCTGGTGCCTTATCTAGATAATCAACCTCTAATCCAGAATCATCTGCTAAAACCACCTGGCCCGTTAACTCCATTATTGCTTTAGCCTTTATTATAGCATTTTCTTCAAATGTATCTCCGTTTTCTTCAATATCAAGATCAATCCCTGCATCCTTTAAGGACAGTAACTCCACATCGAGATCTTCTAATATTTGCCTGATCTCATCCATTTTTCCCTCATTATGGGTTGCAAAAATAATTTTCTTCATAATAACATCCGCCTCTCCTTATAGCCAATCTTCTACCAATACTTCATTGCTTCTATCTAATAAAATCTTTCATAAGCCTTAAGAATTCCCTTATATATTCCCAGAGCTACCTTCTTCTGATTTCCATCCTTAATCAAGAACTGAAGGTCACTATCATTGGATATATAGCCAACTTCTATCAAAATCGATGGTACTGTAGCCTTCTTTAAGATATAAATATCATCCTCTTGCATTTTAATTAACCCCCTATTATTAAGGGGAATTTGATTAAGTAATTCCTCCATAAATATATTGGCCAACTCTTTAGCTGATATATCCTTGAAATAAGTATCATAATATAATATTTCAGTCCCTTTTGGTGATGTTGATAAACTGGAATTACAATGTATGCTAATAAAAAAGTCACAATTAACAGCATTGGCTAACTCTACTCTGGGATTTAAGTATACTGTCTCATCATATAATCTAGTATAATACACCTTTATATTTTCTTTGTCTAGATATTCTTTCAAATAAGTAACTATCTTCAGATTTAGATATTTCTCATATATCTCTTGTTTTTTTGATATAGCCCCAGAATGTTTTCCTCCATGGCCTGCATCTACTACAATAATCCTATCGAACACATCCTCTGGTTTTTTTAAATCAATATAGTAGTAAGCATTATCTTCATATAGAAAAGGTTCGTATACATTGTCCATCTGAAGCGTAACTTCTGACACATACAATTGCAAAATGTCGTCAAACTTATTTTCAATGACAATGTCCTGTACAAAATCATAACCGTAATTCTTAATTACCCTTTCAAAAAAATTACCGGACTCATCAATCTCCTGTATTACACTTTCAGAATATTGTGGTATCCCAATAAAAAACTCTTTATCCAGTACTCTACCAAACATATCATAATTAAATATAATTTCTATATCATTAATGAAGCTGAGTCTTAAACTTTTTGATATGTATATATCTTCAATTTGAATGTCTAAATTCCTTCCTTGTGGTTTTTTTATCATCAAAAACCTGTTTCCAAGCTTATCGACAACTTTCTTGTCCATAAAAGTAATAATTTCATTAGGAAATCTATCTGATAAGACAATATCCCCCTCTTCAACATCATTTGAAGTATTTTCAAGTCTATTATCTTCATTTATATTATTGGAGCTATATATATCTTCACCCTTTTGATCATACTCTATCAATTCTCTATTACTATTTACCTCCGTAGAAGGCGTCTTCCAAGTTAAAGCTAAGGATATCATAACAATAAATACCATAAGAATAAAACTTAAATATGCAGCCTTTTTCACCAATATAACATCCATTTAGCCCCCACCCCTCATAATAAAGCAATAAAATTGACATAAGTATAAAAACCACATTATCAACGATAATGTGACATAACTCCACAAATAATGGTATGTAATAGGTTAATTTCATCTACTTATACCATGCTCTCTTCGATAATTTTTGACACATATATCAAGATTATATAATAATAAGCGAATAATCTCAATATTTTTTACAATTAAATGTGAAGAGTTATAATTTTATCTTAATATACTAATCATATTCTTCTAATCTACCTCCTATGTCTGCTATATATAACCATCACAAAGGCAGTGGATTATATTGATTTTTTCCAATTTTATAAATATAATAAAAGTAAGAATAGTGTACTAAAGGAGAAGGTGATGAATTGGGTGAAGTAAATTATATTAGGATAAAGCAAAAAGATAATTATGTTACTATATTAAGCCATTATATCTGTGATAAACCTGTGGCCAGTGTACTAATATTACATGGTATGGCAGAACATCAGGGAAGATATACTGCCTTTGCCAAATATTTAGTCAGCATGGGATATGATGTCTTCATTTACAATCACCGAGGCCATGGAACAGATAAGAAGATAAAAGAGCTGGGTTATATTGCTCCAAATAAGGGCTATAAGTTATTAGTAGAAGATGCAATCAATATCAGTAATTACATTAATCAACACAATAGAAGTGATAAGCTATTTCTTATAGGACATAGTATGGGTTCTTTAATATCCCGTAACATTATTCAAAGATATAATAAATATAATGGTGTAATACTAATAGGTACATCTAATCCCTTAAACTTTGTCACTAAAATAGGCCTTATACTCTCTTTTGTAATTAAAAAATACCGTGGCCCAAAATACCTATCACCTTTTTTAAATCGTCTTATTTTTGGTAGCAAAAACTATACAAGTCTAGCTAACCGCACTCAATTTGACTGGCTAACAAGGCGACATGGGGTTGTAGGAGCGTATATTAATGACCCCTACTGTGGTTTTATATGCTCAATAAGTTTCTACTCTGACTTACTTATGTTGGTCTCAAATGCCAGTAAAAAGTCTTTAAATAAGCAAATTCAAAAATCTATGCCCATATTCATTATAAGCGGGGAAAAAGATCCTGTTGGAGGCTATGGAATTGATATTAAGCGTCTCTATAATAGCTATAAACAACTAGGACTTACTAATGTCTCTTTAAAACTATATCCTGATTGCAGACATGAGCTACTTAATGAGCTAAATTATGATGAAGTTTATTCAGATATAAACTCTTGGATTTTAGAACAGAAATAACAGATTATATTTTTAGAAAAATAATCCATATAAATAATTACCCCACAGATCTATGTAAGTATGGTCTACTATTACATTTAGATATGTGGGGTTTATTAGAATATTATTGCTTCTTAGGGGGTTTGGGGCCTAAGTATTGATATAAATATGTCTTCATCATACCATTGTAAATCTTTCTATTTTTATTAGCTTTTCTACCTATATACTTTTGAGCCTCCTCATAGGAAGTGATAATATAATATGACCAAGTATCTAGTGCTCCAAAAGCCTTCCCTATTTCCCTATATAACTCTGGCAGTGCACTTTTTTCTTCAAGTCGCTCCCCATAGGGAGGATTGGTTATAATAAAGCCATATTGTTTACTGCTACTTAATTCACTAACTGGTTTTTGCTGAAAATGTATCATCTCTTCTACCCCGGCAAGCCTTGCATTTTGCCTGGCTGCCTTAATAATGTCCCCATCTATATCATAGCCTTGTATAGACATTTTACAATCTCTTATAATCATATCATCTGCCTCTGCCCTGGCTTCGGACCAAATTTCAGAAGGATATATATTGGACCAAGTTTCAGCTAAAAATGTTCTTTTAAAACCTGGAGCTATTCTAGCACCAATAAGGGCTGCTTCAATGGGTATTGTGCCGCTACCACAAAAGGGATCTATTAATATTCTATCCTTATTCCATGGCGTTAACATTATAAGAGCTGCTGCTAGAGTTTCAGTGATAGGTGCTTTACTAGTTAATTTGCGATAGCCCCTACGATGTAAGGATTCACCAGATGTATCGATACAAACCGTAACCTCATCCTTTAGAATTGTTACCCTAATGGGATAGGAAGCCCCAGTTTCATCAAACCAATCTACATGATACTTAGTTTTCAATCTTTCAACTATAGCTTTTTTCATAATGGATTGTATATCTGAGGGACTAAACAATTTACTATTGATGGAATTAGCCTTGGAAACCCAAAACTTACCCTCCTTGGGTATAAATTCTTCCCAGGGCAATCCTTTAGTGTTCTCAAACAGTTCATCAAAGGTTTCAGCTTTAAAGGAGCCCACCTTAAGAAGTACTCGCTCAGTTGTTCTAAGAAACATATTGGCCCTAGCGCATGTTGAAATGTCACCGGTATAAAAAACCTTACCATCTTGAACATTGGTTATTTCATATCCTAAATCTGTTATTTCCCTTTTTAATACCGCTTCTAAACCGAAGTGACATGGGGACATATATTCATACTTTTTCATTTTGACCTCCAGGTATATTATCTATCTTACTTTTCTATTAAGTACTTAAACACTCACCTTGTATTCTAAATCGGTTCTTCCATCCCGTCAATGGGCTTTACTAGCCTTTTTCTAATTTGCCTCTGTAAGCCCTTATACCGCCATGTATGCTTTTCATATTGTAACCATACTTCATAAGATCTCTGGCTGCTAAAAGGCTTATATGACCTCTATCACAATAAAAGACTAATTGATTATACCCCTTAAAGATATCTTTGTGATTCTCTAGATCTTCATAAGGTATATTGACGGCGTATGGTATATGACCTTTTATATAATCTTCTTTGTCTCTCAAATCTATAATAAGAGTATATGGCTTTCCAATATATTTATATACTTCATTTACTCGAATCGTTTCAAAGGACATCTTTTCACCACCTTTTTATAGAGATAAAATTAATACTTCTCCTCTCTATATAATATTCAGATTTTATGTAATTGTTATTGTGCAATGAAGTGCAGGAAAAAAGTCCCCTTAATGAAGCGTTCACATAGGGATTGAAGAAAAACTTAACTGAACAGCTTCAAGCGGGGCAAAAAAGACCAGTCACTTCAAGCATTCATGCCTGATTGTGACTGGTCTTTTTATAAAGATATTATTTTTTGAATTAGCGATTGATATTAATCTATATCAACCCTAAA
>JAAYPX010000075.1 GCA_012519565.1 Clostridiales bacterium
ATATGAATTGTATTCGGAGCTAAAAATATATTTGCGAAATTCTTCAAAATCCATTCCAGACACATTAAAAAATACCCCATAATAATCATCAAAATTGTAACTTACTTGGCTATTAGATACAAAGATAACATGCTGCCGGGTAAGTATTAGTGCTTACCACAGCATAGCTTCTTTATTTAAGAATCGAAGCACTAACTCAATCAAAAAATAATCCCCATATATTATGGGAACATGTCTATCGCTTTCCCTATGATATTTTCCTGATCCATAGCCTAATATACCATCTGTTTCTTTATTATAGTCACAATGTTTTTCATTCATGGACTTCAGTATATTAAAGGCTGCCTCTACATATAATTTTTTCTCATGTTCACTGACATATTGTGATAACTCTAGTAATCCACAGGCTGCACAGGCTCCAGCCGTAGTGTCATAGTAAACTGGTTCCTCCGGTGCTCTAAAATCAATCAAGGGAATATAAGCTGTTAAGGCAACATTGGCAATAAAATAATGAGCTACCCGCTTAGCAGCATTTAAATAGGCTTCATCACCTAGATATCTATATGCCAAGGCCATACCATAGATTGCCCATGACTGTCCCCTAGACCAAGAAGATCCCTGTTCATAACCCTGACCTACTGGATTATTTAGATACTCTCCTGTATTAGGATCAAATTCTACAACATGATTACATGAGCCATCCTCACGGATTATGTATTTTAGTGTGGTATCTGAATGATTTTTCCCTATCATTCTAAATCTAGGATCCTGAACTTGCTCTCTTGCCCAATATAGTAAGGGCAGATTCATCATACAGTCTATAATCATACTGCTTTCTGGCCCGTTCCATGCCCGTATATATTTACCCTCTAAATTATACCTAGAAGCTAAGATTGAGGCTGCTTTTAATCCCCTGGTCCTGGACTCCTTATTGCCTGTTAAGCGATAGTTTGCTACCGCAGTATGGAGCCACATAAAACCGACATCATGATCAAGCATATCATAATTGTCCAGGGCCTCATCTAAACGCTTTTCAACTTTTTCCGCAATCTCTTTATATTTCAAATCTTTGGTTCCATGGTACATCTGCCACATAATACCTGCCCAAAAACCATTGGTCCACCAATTTATTGATTGCTTGCCCATATCCTCATATCTTCCATTGACAGATATAAAAGGTATGATATCACTATTACGCTCACTTTCCACGTCCATTTTTTCCTGAATAAGCTTCCATATATTATCTATGTAGGCTTTCTGTTCCTGTGTTATCTTGTAATTCATAGCACTCTCCCTTTCCAGTTACAATGATGCCTTCCTTGAAAGCTGTTTGTATTTCGCTTTCAATAGACTGAGTTCCAACCCCTATATTATATTCTATAAAGGGTATAACAGACAATGGATATATTAAGTTTGTATTGGGAGCACTGTTTAATATTTTACCTACACCTGATTTAGAGCTTATCATACTATAGCCATTGTCATCAAAAACCTTGCCATAGCCCTCTGAGACTTCAGACTGCATAGCAGAAGTTCTTGGATATGAAAAACCACAATCATAGGCTAGACTCTCTAAAGTACTAGTAATCTTATGCTTTCTTATATGCCCTTTATCTGTAGGAATTAAGGTTGTCTCCACTTCAATTCCCTCTACAGGACTCCATTTAGCATAAATTTGATTGTCCTTAATTGTATATTCTAAGCACTGCTTTCTTACATAAATATTTCCATGGACATAAAATGCCAACATACTGTCTGGTGCGCACTCTTCCAGTGTCTGGGTAGATCGGGGTACCGAGAAGCCAAAACGAGATGAATAGGCAAATTTAGCATATTTCTCAGCAGCATGGGTTTGATATATGGTCGGATACTGTCCTGCTGTTAGAGCTACTACTTCTCCATTTCTATGTTGCATAACCATATCGCATTCTTTAATTGTAAATACTGAATCTAGCTGGGGCAGAGGCTCCTCTTTCACCTCCCAGAATGGATGATTGTCAGGAAGGGCTAAGATAGCAAATACTTTAAATGACCAGTAAGGGGAGCCAGGGGAGTTATAACCCTCTGCCATATGTAAGTTAGGATAGCAATATCCTATGGACATTACTCCACCGTTATCAAAAATAGGTTGGCTCATCCAGTAGTGCATATGCCTTGAGATAATACCCTTAATAACACCTAGATAGGAAGAATCAACTTCAGCAAATACAAAAGCACTCCAGAAGGCCGCCTGGGCAAAACGATAAGTTAGGGAACGACCAAAAGGCAAGGCCTTTCCTTCATCGTCAAACCAATAGATAAAAGTTTTAGCAAATTTAGCTGCCCTCTCTTTATAAAGCCTTGCTCTTGCTGGATCTTCGTTTTCCATAAACTTGGCATATAATAAACAGTAATAATGAATGGCAAAAGATATATAATAGTCCTTCTGTGGCCGATTACCATCTGAATACCAACCATTTCCCAGGTAGAAGGATTCATACTTATCTATGCTATATTGTATCTTTTCCTTACTATAGGGCATACCAACACTTTTCAGTGCCAGATTGGTTAGGGTAGTAAAGAAGTGCCAATTGTTATCAGCCGTTGAATAATGGTTTATCTGATTTAGCCAGGAAGCAAGGTTACTTTTTTCCTGCTCGGATAAAGTATTCCATAACTGTTCTTTATCCAATAAGATATTAAAACTTATTGCTGCCATTTCAACCATTCTTTGATCCTTATTCCCCAGATCACCCCAGTATTCTGGGTGCATAGGATTGGTACCATTGGCAAGACCGATGCGATATATTTCTAAGAGTTCATCTTCTGTACCTCCCCCAGCCCAAAAGGGTGACATTCCCCAAAGAACCCTTGAAAAGCCCTCCATATTAGCAACTTTAATCCCATAGCCAGCGGCTTGGGCTCCTAAATTTAATTCCGCCTTACCTTGAGAATAATGCTTTTTGAGAGGTTCAACCATTTGTAATAATATCTTTTGCAAATCATCTTTAGTCATTTTACATTGCTTCCTTTCTAGAGATTAACTTAACCCTTAATAGCTCCTATCATAACACCTTTAACAAAATATTTTTGGATAAAAGGATAAATAACCAGTACTGGAATCATACTTACAACGATTAAGGCATATTTAATAACTCCTGCTGCCTGAGCAATCTGCTCTTGAAGTTCTGGATTTGAAATTGCTGATGGATCTATCTGATCAGCTATTAAAATTTCTTTTAAAAATATAGTTAAAGGAAAGATATCCCGGTTACTTAAATATATCATAGCATTAAAATAGGTATTCCAATGGGCAACCCCATAAAAAAGAACCAATACAGCTATTACTGCCTTGGATAAGGGAAGCACAACTCTTGATAAAAACTTGATATCACTACATCCATCAATCTGAGAAGCTTCCAATAATTCATCGGGTATATTAGACTGAAGAAAGGTCTTAGCTACAATTAAATTATATACATTCAAAGCTCCAGGTAGCAGCAGTGCCCATCTTGTATTAATAATTCCTAATTTAACTACTAATAAATAATTTGTGATAATTCCCCCATTAAAGAACATGGTAAATGTGAAGAAAAGCATAATTCCATTTCTTCCTGGCAGGTCTTTTCTAGACAGGGTATAGGCAGCTATCATTGTTAGAAATATATTAAGTGCTGTTCCCACTACTGTATAGAAAAGTGAGTTTTTAAAACCAGTCCAAATAGTAGAGGTCTGAAAAACAGTTTCATAACCCTTAAGACTAAAATCCACAGGAAACAGTATTACCTTCCCTGACTGTACTGCAGTTCCAGAGGAAAATGATGCCGATAAAACAAATATGCACGGGTATAGCACAGCCAGGAATATTAAAGTCAATAAAGTACCGATAATAATATAGAATAGTTTATCATGAAGTTTATAATTTTGAAACCTTTTTATAGCTCTTTTTACATTGGTCATATAGTCAACTCCTCTCTTAAAATATACCAGAACCACTGGTTCTCTTAGCGAACCAGTTTACAGATATAAGTAGCACAAAGTTTATAACTGAATTGAACATGCTGATTGCCGCTGAAAGAGAGAAATCTGTTATACCACTGGCTATACCAACCTTATATACATAAGTGGATATAATCTCACTATATGTAATATTCAAATCATTCTGCATTAGCAAAGCTTTCTCATGGCCGATATTCATTATATTACCTGCTGCCAATATTAATAATATCGTGGCTGTAGGCAGTATACTGGGAAAATCAATATACCTAACCCTTTGGAAACGGGTGGCCCCATCAATCATAGCAGCTTCATGAAGGGATTGGTCCACTCCAGCTAAAGCAGCAATATAGATAATTGCATTATAACCAGTATGTTGCCAGATGCCTGACCAAACATATATATGCTTAAATAATTTCCCATTGGCTAGAATATTAGGCGCTGTTTCTTTGGTTATTAGTGTATATAAACTTCCATATATACCAGTACGATAGTTCAATAGTTGAATAATTAAGCCTACCATAATAACTGTAGAAATAAAATGGGGTATATAAGTAACCGTCTGAATTAATTTTTTATAGCGCTTCCCTGGAAAAGCATTTAAGGCCAGGGCAAATATAATTGGCAATGGAAATGAAGCTATCAGACTGTATAGGGAGATAGTTAATGTGTTTTTAAGGACTGATGAAAATTAAGTTCTTTCTTATAGCTATCCCAATCTGATAAAGAACGTTCTCCTGTTATAAACTGTGCCATACTTTGATTCACATAATCTTTTATATTGACAATTATCATAGCCTGCTCTGTAGCCTCTTCATTGGTAAATGTAAGGCTAGGAAGTAGATGGTCTGGATGGGCAGGATAGTTGTACTCATAGTTCATAGCATAGATTTAACCATACCTCATTAATATAAAGGCGATATGGAGTCATATTCCATGTGGCTGGTTCAAAAATCGCTAAACTATAGATATTGCCATCGGCAGCAGTTGTTGCCTTTATCATGGCTGCCTTATTGCCGATAGCATACCAATGATCATTAAACATACCATGATCAGTACTGCAACTTTTTTGGTTTTTAGTAACCAATTGCTTTTGCTACTTTTTTCTTGCATTGTAACTCCTCCTTTAGATTTACTTTTCTAAAATACGAAGAATATATAAATGCAATTTAATCCATAAAATTACCTTAAGTTAAACCCAGGGGCCATTATTAATTTTGCCTTGGCAATTCCTGGACTATGCACTTTATACATTCTGACAAGGATATTTTATATATAATTATAGAAAATTAATATTACCAAAGTAAATAAACACTGCCAATAGGTAATAATTACATCTCTCATTTTTAATTTTGATTGCCATATAGTATGATATTACTAAATTCTGTCTCCACCAGTATATATATTGCCAGACTATTACAGGAGTTTTTGAGGAGTTTTCTATACAATTAAAAAAGAGGCTATCCCATGACAGCCTCTAGTTTTGCCTTTCTTGTATCCTATAGGTTAAGTTTGGATATAAGTTGAAAGAGTTCCTCTAGATTCTCAACTATATAATCGGCTCCCGCCGTCTCTAATTCCTCCCTATCTCCATATCCATATAATACCCCAATGGAGGGAATACCTACAGCCTTTGCACCTTCAACATCATATCTACGGTCACCTACCATAATAACTTGAGATAAATCCCCTATCTTATGCTTCTCCAGTGCATACCGTATCACTGACTCTTTGCTTGTCCTTGTATCATCCTCAGATGCTCCGCAGACATCCTCAAAGTAATCAGTTAAATTAAAATATTCAACTATACTTTTAGCCGCAGTTTCTAGCTTTGATGTGGCCACAACTACTTTGAAATTTGCTGCTTTAAGTTTCTTAAGTAATTCCTCTATACCCTCATACAGTTCTATTTCATAGATACCCTTGGCATTATAATACTTTCGGTATATTCTTATGGTATCTTCAGCCTCTGCCTCAGAAAAACCATAATACTCCATAAAACCATCTTTTAAAGGGGGACCAATATGCCTTTCTAATAAATCTAAATCATCTATGATTATACCCCTGTCTTTTAAAGCATATTGTACAGACTTAGTGATACCCATTTTGGAATCTATTATAGTTCCATCCATATCTAAGAAAATATATTTCATTTATCTATTCCTTTCATTTACTGTCGACTATTTACCATTGAGGATGTATTGCAGGGCATTGCCTTGATTTAATTGCAGCCCTATATTCAACGAAGCATCCGCAGATTCTACATAGACCTTCAATTAAATTATCACATTGCTTACATTTATCTAATCTACTTTGGTATAGCTCCTCAGAAGCCTTTAGATTATCATTAATGCCATTTAAATATATCCGCATATTGGCTATATATTCTTCTGGTGCTATCTCAGATAAGAGACATTTTTTACACATGGCTTTATTATCATTCATTTTTATTATAGTCCTCAGCTCTCGTTATTTTCCGAATATATTTTTCTACTTGCTTTCTTGGTATCATGATTTGGTGTCCACAACCCATACACTTAAGACGAAAATCCATACCAACCCTAAGAACTTCCCATTCGCTATTACCACAGGGATGTTGCTTTTTTAATTTTATTATATCACCTAAACGAATTTCCATCTCGCCACCTCCTATCATTATACTGCCTGATATTAAAAAAGCTATTATCGTGGATTATACCATAGATTTTAATTTTTTAAAATGATATTTAGCTATTGAAATCATTATAATAGTATAGTAGTATTAATATATACATCACGTGGTAATGAATACCACATGTGCTTGTGTGATATACTATTGACAATTATTAATTATATTTTTTTAGAGGAGTTGATATAAATGAATAAAAATAGGGTAATACCAAAAGATCCAGGTAGTGCCATAACCCATTTTATAGGATCACTTATGGCCCTACTTGCTGCTACTCCGCTTTTAATAAAAGCTGGCAATAATCCAAATCCAATTCACATTATTTCCTTAGGAATTTTTATTTTAAGTATGTTTTTATTATATACTGCCAGTACCCTCTACCACACCTTTGATATATCAGATAAAGTGAATAAGCGGTTAAAAAAATTTGATCATATGATGATTTATGTATTAATTGCAGGCACATACACCCCTATATGCCTTATTGCCCTAAGGGAAACCAATGGAATTGCCCTTTTAGCCCTCATATGGAGTATGGCTATTATAGGGATAATAATTACAGCATTTTTTGTTAATTGTCCAAAATGGGTTTCCTCTGTAATCTACATCGCAATGGGATGGACTTGTATTTTGGCCTTTACCCAGATAATCAATGCCCTTCCAACCCCAGGCTTTTATTGGCTTTTAGCTGGAGGAATTATCTATACCATAGGCGGAATAATCTATGCCTTGAAACTCTCTGTCTTTAATAAGAGATATAAACATTTTGGCTCCCATGAGATCTTTCACCTGTTTTGTCTAGGAGGAAGTCTATGCCACTTTATACTAATGTATAATTATATAGCAATAATGCCTTGAATATTCTCAGAATCAAATAGCCCCCTTTATATTACTATAAAGGGGGCTATTTGCATATCTATGTTAAGCAGCCGAATTTTCTGGTACGGTATCAAGGTAGTTATTGTTCTCACTACATGAGGTATGGGAATTCGGTTGCGTATTATCAAAGATATGTATCCTATCCCATCAATACTACCTTGCAACCCAAATATCTTTACTATATTATACTCGCATATCTCTTATATGTGACAGCAGACTACCTATAAAATACTTTTTTCGACTGCTCATTTAATATGAGGATATCTATAATCTTTTTAAAAGTTCTTCTCTCTCTACCTCAAAACCTGGCTTCCCAAGTAGTGCAAACATGTTCTTTTTATAACTTTCTACTCCCGGTTGGTCAAATGGATTAACACCTAGCATATAGCCACTTATACCACAAGCAAATTCAAAGAAATAGAATAGCTGGCCTAGATAGTATTCATTCTGTTCAGGTATATTAACAAGCAAGTTTGGAACATTACCATCGGTATGGGCTAATAATGTTCCTTTCATTGCATTTTTATTGATAAAATCCACGCTTTTACCCGCTAGATAATTTAAACCATCTAAGTCATTTTCTTCTGCTTCAATGATTATTTCAGTAGAAGATTTTTCTATATTTATAACAGTTTCAAACATAGTTCTCTGGCCATCTTGAATAAACTGTCCCATAGAATGGAGATCTGTGGTAAAGTCTACTGACGCTGGATATATTCCTTTTTGATCTTTTCCTTCACTCTCACCATATAATTGCTTCCACCATTCTGACACATAATGCAAGGAAGGTTCATAATTAACTAGAATCTCGATACTCTTACCTTTTCGAAGTAATATATGTCGCAGTGCAGCATATTTTTGAGCAATATTTTCTTCAAAAGCACTCTCTAGACAATGCTTTCTCATACTAGCTGCCCCTTCCATTAATTGAAGGATGTTGGCTCCACTAACTGCTATGGGCAAGAGACCAACTGCTGTAAGAACTGAATAACGACCACCAACATCATCGGGTACCACAAAACATTCATATCCTTCCGCTGTCGCTAAACTTTTTAAGGCACCCTTTTCCTTGTCGGTTGTAGCATATATTCTTCTAGCTGCTTCTTCTTTGCCATAACGATCATATAGGAGTTTTTTGAAAACACGGAAAGCAATTGCTGGTTCTGTAGTAGTTCCTGATTTACTGATCACATTTACGGAAAAGTCTCTATCTCCAATAACTTCTATTAAATGATTTATATAATTACTACTAATATTATTCCCTACATAGTAAATCTCAGGAGTTTTACGAATATCCTTAGAAACAGAATTATAAAAATTATGTCTTAAGAACTCAATAGCAGCTCTGGCTCCCAGATAAGAACCACCTATCCCTATAACAACTAAAACCTCAGAATCCTGTTGAATTTTAGCTGCTGCCTTTTCAATACGGGCAAATTCCTCTTTATCATAGTTTATAGGAAGATCAATCCATCCAAGAAACTCATTACCTGCACCTGTTCTGTTAACCAGCTGTTTCTTTGCATCTTCTGCAGATGTCTTAATCATCTCTAACTCAGAATCGTTTATAAACTTTTTAGCAAATGAATAATCAAAGTTGATCATATTTGTCATATAAATTACTCCTTTTCCATTTATTATTATTATTCTAACAAAAAGGAGTATTTTATTCAATAATTATCTACTGACCGATAGCGTCAAGATACTTTAAGTTGAAAAAATATAGAAGTATCCCTTTGCGTTTCATCATTTATATATTTCCTAGGTGTGCATTAAACCAGATTACCTTCTTAGCTGTATATCCAGGGATTGAAGCC
>JAAYPX010000076.1 GCA_012519565.1 Clostridiales bacterium
AGTTCCTCCAATAATATTTCAGTCAATGGATTAAATTTCACAATTAAGGGAACGACCGTAGGAGACGAAGAGTTAAGTATAACTATAAACAATGATACTCAAGCAGTATATGACATGATTAAAGGCTTTGTCACTTCATATAATGAGCTGCTGAAAGAAATGAATGAAGCTTATTATGCTGATCATGCCAGAGGCTATGACCCATTAACGGATGAAGAAAAGGAAGCTATGACTGATGAGCAGGTGGAAAAATGGGAGAAAAAAATCAAAGATTCCCTACTTAGAAGAGATAGTAACCTATATTCTGTTATAAATGCCTTAAAAACTAGCATGGGACAAAGGGTTAATGTCAATGGGAAGAATTATTCCTTGACCAGTTTTGGTATAACCTCTCCTGATTACACCGAAAAAGGGTTACTACATATTAATGGTGATTCAGAAAGTACATTAGTTGGCCTAAAGGATAATGAACTTATGGAAGCCTTAACAGAGGATCCAGAGACTGTTATGCAAGTATTCACTGAGCTGGCAGGAAATCTATATAATACTATGACTGACCAGATGAAGAGTACATCATTAAGTAGTGCTTTGACATTTTATAATGATAAGCAGATGAAAAACACTTTAGACGACTATAAGGATGAGCTTAGTAGATTAGAGGAAAGGTTGTCGAAGGTAGAAGAACGTTACTATAAACAGTTTGCTGCCATGGAGAGAGCATTATCACAGGCAAATTCCCAGAGTTCTTCCATATTGTCTCTATTAGGAATGAACACAGGACAATAGTAATTATAGTATGTACATTTTTTATGATTTAGTATACAATAAGGGTGGTTCTCACTCTACTATGAAAGGAGTGGTATATTAATGTTAATGAATGCAGCCGCCGCTTATCAAGGGAATAAAGTTATGACTGCATCACCGGCAGAGCTGACTTTAATGCTATACGATGGAGCAATCAAATTCTGTAATATAGCTATAATGGCTATTGAAAAAGATGATAAGGAAAAAGCAAATTTAAATATTATCAAAGCAGAAAACATCATAATGGAATTTCGTAACACACTGGATATGAGCCAGCCAATATCAAAGGAATTAGATCTTCTCTATGATTATATTTACCGAAGGCTAATTGACGCTAATATCAAGAAAGACAAAGAGATAATAGAGGAAGTACTTGGATATCTAAGAGAACTTCGGGATACTTGGAAGGAAGCAATGAAGGAAGCTAATTAGATAAAAAATTCTTAGACGATTATTATATTGATATAGCACCTTGTTAGGAAGGATTGTATATGGAACAAGAAAAACAAAAATCCACATATCTTGCTTTGCTAATCGCTTCCTTAGAGAAGAAAAGTAAAGTATTAGATCAATTATTGATACTAACAGAAACGCAAGAGAAGTATATTGATAAAGGCGATATAGATACTGATGAATTTGATCAGCTATTTGATAAGAAAGAAAAGCAAATCCAAGAATTACTTAAGCTGGACAAAGGCTTTGAGCAAATATTTGAGTATGTAAAGGATGAGATTACTCAAAATAAAGAAAAATACATTAATGAAACAAAAAAGCTTCAGGAACTAATTACTCAGGTAACTGATAAGAATATCACACTACAAGCCTTGGAACAGCGAAATCGAATGAAATTAGATACTTTAATGAGAACTAAAAGAAGTAATATTAAGAATTTTAAACTTAGTAGTAAGACGGCAGCCAGTTATTATAAAAATATGGCCAACCAGCATCAGGGACAAGCTTACTTTTTTGACAGAAAAAAATAAGTAGAAAAAAATAAAAAAATATCGAAAAAGCTATAAAGTGTTTTAAAATTAATCCGATATATAATATGTAAGTAAAACAATATTTCCAAAAGTATTACCTTGGAGCGTACGGTCGAAGTAATACATAGGAGATATTGATTTTATAAATTCAGATTCACAAGGATGTGAATCAAATACATAACATGGAGGTAAGAAATATGATTATTAATCACAATTTAGCGGCACTTAATACTCATCGCCAATTAGGCAGTGCTAACAAAGCTCAAGCAGGTAACATGGAGAAGTTATCATCCGGTTTAAGAATCAACCGTGCAGGTGATGATGCAGCTGGTCTAGCAATCTCCGAGAAGATGCGTGGACAGATCCGTGGTCTTGACCAAGCATCCCGTAATGCTCAGGATGGTATCTCCTTAATTCAGACAGCAGAAGGTGCTTTAAATGAGACTCATGCTATTTTACAACGTATGCGTGAATTAGCAGTTCAGTCTGCTAACGATACAAATACAGATCAAGATAGAAAGAATCTTCAGGATGAAGTTGATCAATTAACAAAAGAACTTGATCGTATATCCAATACTACTGAGTTTAACACCAAGAAACTTCTTGATGGTTCCATGGGTAATACAGTTACTACTGCAGAAGCTAATGTTAACACTAATAAAGCTTTAGCTAGTGGAGTATCATCTGATACCGCATTAGTAAGTTTAACTGATGCAGCAAATGATGCTCTAAAAATTACTTCTGGTGATACAATTGAAGTATCTTATGTAGTTGATGGAGAATTAAAATCCGATACTGTAGAAGTAGGAACATCTACAACATTAGGTGCTGTATTAGGTAAGATTGCTGGATCAGCAACTTATTCAACAACAGACGGAATATCATTAGAAGCAACCGCTAAAGGATTTGCAGGTGCTGTACATGGTATTACTATCACAGTAAGAAATGATAAAGGCGTGGTTAATAATGAAGCAACTAATGCACTATCTAGCTTCTCAGAAACTACTGCAGCAAAGAACATTAGAGCTGGTGGTAAGGCAACATTCCATATTGGTGCAAATACTGGTCAGAATATGGAATTATCAATTGAAGATATGAGTTCAGCTGCACTTGGTGTTAAGAACATAAAGATTGGAGAACAAGTGGAAGCTGATGTTGCTATCAAAGTTATTGATAGTGCAATTCAGAAAGTTTCTGCTGAAAGATCCAAATTAGGTGCTACTCAGAATAGATTAGACCACACTATCAACAACTTAGGAGCATCTTCTGAGAACTTAACAGCAGCAGAATCCCGTATCCGTGACGTTGATATGGCTAAAGAGATTATGGAGCAGACCAAGAACTCTATTCTTACTCAAGCTGCTCAAGCTATGCTTGCTCAGGCAAATCAACAACCTCAAGGAGTTCTTCAACTTCTTCAGTAATAAATTATATAAATCTGAGAGAGCAGTTTGCTCTCTCTTTTTTAATTACCAAAAGATATTTATATAGTATAAAGTAGAAAACAGATATTCATTAGAATAAAGAAAAGGAATGTAGAATTATGAGAATCTCAGGTTGTATTATAACAAAAGACGAGGAAAATAATATTACAAGATGTATTAACAGTCTTAAGCCCGTTGTGTCAGAAATCATAGTAGTAGATACTGGCTCCAGTGATAACACTGTGGATATTGCAAAGAAGTTAGGAGCAAAGGTTTATCACTTTGAATGGGTAAATGATTTCTCAAAGGCTAAAAATTATGCAATATCAAAAGCTACTGGAAATTGGATAATCTTTCTTGACGCAGATGAATATCTGGAAGAGAATAGTGCTTTTCATGTTGACAAATGTATTAATCAGGCAATTAAATACCAGGCAGATGGGATCTACATATCTTTAGTTAATTATGATACCCAACGAAATCAAATTCAGAGTTCTGTATCCAAAACTCAAATTTTTAAAAATGATAGGAATATTAGATATTTTGGGGCTATCCATGAGAGGCTGAGACATGCTAAGAGGAATATAGTTATACATGATTGTTCCAATATAATAACTATTATCCATACAGGTTATACTAAAGAAGAGGTAACACGTAAAAATAAGAGTCAGAGAAATATAAACTTACTTCTTAATGAAATTAGCAAAGATGGGGATAATTTTGATGTTTATTTTTATTTGGCTGAAAGTTATGCATTAAAAGAAAATGAGATGGCTTTATACTACGCATTAAGGGCAAGCAAAGAAAATAGTTCCCGTATTATGGGTGCAAAAGAGAAGAATTGTCTAAATATTATAAAATACTTGACTGCTTTAAAATACCCTGAAGATATTATAGAGAGAGTATGTATAGAAGCAATTAAATTATATCCAAACTATCCGGATTACTATATTTTTCTTGCAAGTATTTATCTTGAAAATAATAAAACAGAAGACGCAATAATTTTACTTGAAAAATCTATATCACTACTTGAGGGTAATTCTGTTAAAGGGGAAACCATAGCAACATCAGTATTACTATCAATATACAAGCAATTAGCGGAGTTATATTATAATGAAAATGATTTTAGTAAAGCAGTTCATACTTTAACTTTAATTTTAAAAACTGATAAATATGAATTTAAATATCTTAATTCAGTAATTAAGATATTTCTAAACAATGGAGAAACAGAGAAGAACATTATTGAATTTTTAAATAGATTATACGATATTTCTGTAGAAAAAGATTTACTATTACTTACAAAAGCTTCTATAAACAATGGCTCCTCCACTATAGCAGACTACTATATGAGTTTACTTAAGAAGGCAGAAATTCGATTAAAGATTGAAGAAACTGAAATCTTATTTTTGAAAGGAAATTATGAAAGGGTAGCTAATGATTTCTGCCTCTATTACAGTGAAGATAGAGATAACAAACAGTTGTTAATAAAAGCTATTACAGCAACTATTCTATCTGGAAATAATTTAATATTAGAAAAGGCAAATAGCCTATTGAAGGAAACCACTGTATCTCTAATAAATAATATACTTAGTGATAACAAGAATGAAGATTACAGTTCTGAGGAATTAGAACTTATTGTTGATATAATAAAGGAATTGAAACGCCTAGGTAAGTATGGTGATATTGAGCAAATTGTAGTGAAAACCAATAATATCAAGATTTTATTAGCAACATCTGAGCTATTCTATTATGATAAGGAATTTAATTTGGCTTTAGCTTATTATGATGCCTATGTGCAACATAATAAGGAGATTGAAGATAAGCAATTACAAGTAATTTTATACAAGATGAGTAATTGTTTATATCTGTTAGGAGAGTATACCTTAGCCTTAGGTTACATTGAGCATGCATATTCTATGGATATACACGAGATTGATTACAATATACTTTCTTTATATCTAAAAATTAATAAGATGCTAAAAACCACTGAGAATATTGAAGAGATAAGAGAAAAAGTTCTTGAACTATATCCAAATTCCTTTTACTTTTTAAGCCTATTACAGGAAAGCGATAAGAATATTAAGATAAATGATAATTCAATGCAGAAAATTATAGACCAGATACTTTTATCAAAAGAATTTCTACAAGGTATCTACGATAAAGCTATGATTTTTAAAAGAATAGATAGATCAAGGGAAGCAGATATAATATTAGAATATATAAATGATATAGATGATTTTATACCAGAAATAAAAGAGTATGATAAGCCAGCGATTACAATCATAACAAGGGTATATAATGATATCAATAATATAAAAGAATGTATTGAAAGTGTATTAAATCAAAGTTTTATAGATTTCGAGTGGGTAATTCTTGATAATGGGTGCACAGATGGAACTAGCGATATCTTATTAGAGTATGCAGATAAAGATAAGAGAATAAAACTATTTAAAAATGAAAAAAACAGTGTAATTTATTCAGTACCTTATAATCCAGAGTTTAAGTCCTACATGTTTAACTGTAAATCTGAATATATGTGTGATATAGATAGTGATGATTTCTTTCATAGGGACTTTTTAAATGAGTTATATATGGCTGCCAAAGAAAACGATTATGATGTGGCGGTAGCTGGTACAGAGATGTTTCATGAGGATGATAGAAACAATAAAGGATATAGGATACCTCCTAATTTTTATACAGATGATATAAGTAAAGTAGGTGACATTTTTCCTTTTGTATATGGGTGCTTTAGACCTGTCTGGGGGAAATTAATCAGAACTTCTATATATATAAAAACAAAGAAATATATCATGGATATAAATGTAAAAAATAATATAATAGCAGGAACAGATACTTTAATCTGTATAGAGGTATTAAAAGAAGCAAAAAGTATTATTTTTCTTGATATAGTGCTACATTATTATAGGATAAGAAAACAATCCATATATAATTCACTAATCCATCCTGATCGGTATTTAGATGATTTTACTATTTATCAAAATAATAAGACGCTACTAAAGAACTGGGATAAATTAACTCCCCAAAATCATATGTTTATTGGACAAGTCTTATTTCATTCTATGAAAGATTTGTTTAATATAATTGCCAATAGTAATAGGGCTACCATTGAGGAAAAGTTAATCCTTGCCAATATAATTATGTCTGATGAAAAGATTAGGGATGCATTCCAAGAAGTTAAGTTGTTAGAAGAATTCAAGGATGAATATATTAAGACAATAGATATTATTATTCGAGAGATTAATAAAAATTAAGGATGGTGAAAGTGCTATGAAAGTAGTGATTTTAGCAGGCGGTTTTGGAACCAGAATAAGTGAAGAAAGCCATTTAAAACCTAAGCCTATGATTGAAATTGGGGACAAGCCTATATTATGGCATATAATGAAAATCTATAGTCATTATGGATATAATGATTTTATTATTTGCTTAGGTTATAAGGGATATGTTATTAAGGAATTTTTTGCTGACTACTATTTACATGCTTCTGATGTCACTTTTGATTTTACTAACGGTAGTAGGATGAAAATACATAATAATGTTTCAGAACCATGGAAAGTTACTTTAATTGATACAGGATTACACACAATGACTGGTGGTAGAATTAAAAGGATACAAAAATATATAGGTAATGAAAAGTTTATGCTCACCTATGGGGATGGTGTATCAGATGTTGACATTAGGAAATTGGAAAAATACCACAATAGCCATAGTAAGTATATAACCATGACGGCTATCCAACCTGGAGCCAGATTTGGTGTCCTGGATATAGATGAAGTAACAAATAGTATTAAAGATTTTGCAGAAAAATCAAAGGAAGATGGTGGTTGGATCAATGGAGGTTTTATGGTAGTAGAGCCACAAGTATTTGATTATATCAGTGGAGATAGTACTATTTTTGAAAGAGAACCACTAGAGCGGCTTGCAGATGAAGGGCAATTAATTGCCTATAAACATGATGGATTTTGGCAGTGTATGGATACACAAAGGGATAAATTCCATTTAGAACGTATGTGGCGAGATAACCAAGCTCCGTGGAAGATTTGGGAATAATTAAAGAATAAGGGGGTTTATATACTATGGAGATAAGTGTTATTATGCTCACCCATAACCGAGAAGATTATGTTGAAGATGCTATTAAATCTATAATAAACCAAACCTTCAAGAATTTTGAATTTATTATCATTAATAATGGTTCGTCAGATAATAGTAAACTTATTCTTGATAATTATGCTAATAAAGATTCCAGAATTAAAGTAATCAATCTGGACAGTAACCTTGGTATAGGAGCAGGTAGAAATAGGGGTTTGGATTATGCAATAGGAGACTACATTACATTCATAGACGATGATGATATTGCAGAAGCAGATATGTTAGAATTTCTATATAATTTAGTAGTAGATTATAGTGCTGACATATCATTATGTGGCTCTACAAAAGAGGTTAATGGATCCATACTGCCCAATTACGTATATGATGAAAAATTGATAATGAATGCTTCTGAAGCAGTGGTTGAAATGCTAAAAAGAAAGCGATATAACGTTGGTATGCCTACTAAATTGCTAAAAAGAGAGCTGTTTGAAAAAATTAGTTTCTATGAGACTGGTAGGTATGATGATATTACTGTAGGCTATAAATATTTAGCTAATTCTAAGAAGGTGGTAGCCCATGGTCTGCCTAAGTACTGTGTCCGTAGACATGACAATAATAATTCTGCTTTTACTACAAATGATAACTTGCTAAGTCCAAGTCAACTAGATGAATATTTTGACGCATTTAAAGAAAGAACAGAGTATTTATCACAACTTTTACCTGATATAGCAGATTACGCTCAGTATAGTGAGTGGTCATATATGATTTCTATGTGTAATAAAATAATATCTAACAACTTGACGAATTGTTCAAATCAGTTATCTTATATAAAGGATATTTTAACTGAGAATTTCGATGAATTTTATAATAGTCCATATATTCAGAATTTTGAAAAGGATTATATGGATAAATAC
>JAAYPX010000077.1 GCA_012519565.1 Clostridiales bacterium
AAAGGCAATTGAAGCGTTCCTGCAGCAATATACATATACTTTAAGTCCTGGTAAATTACCAGAGGGTAAGGATTTTGTAGATTACTTTCTTTTTGAAAACAAGAAGGGATATTGCACTGCATTCGCCTCTTCATTGGCTGTTATGGGTCGATGTATAGGAATTCCTACCCGTTATGTGGAAGGATATGTGGCTAGATTTGATAATGTTACTAAGAGTGGAATGTATCCTGTGAAAAATAGGCAGGCTCATGCCTGGGCGGAAGCATATATAGAAGGGATTGGCTGGATACCTTTTGAAGCAACCCCAGATTTCTATAGCATAAGATATCAAAGCTGGGGGGATAAATCAAAGTACCAGAATGGTGGGGTTAGTGATTACAAGCCCTATGGGCACCTGAATGATTATGAGGTACCACCACTACCTGAAAGTGATGAGTCTCTCCTAGAAGAAACCATGGGAGAGAATAATCATATTCTTATGGGAATAACGATTACTGTGGTAGCTATTCTTATACTGCTGTTTGTAGTACTTATTTATGATTGTTTATTAAAATATCAATATAGGAAGAGGATGGGAAAGGCAAATAATAATGAGAGGATGTATCTGCTCTTTCTTAGAATATTATATCTTCTTAAATTAGAGGGTTATACCCTGAAGCAAGAAGAAACTATTAAGATGCTTGCACATCAGATTAAGGATACCTTTGATTATGAGAATATAAAGTTTGCTGACGTGGCTAATATTTTTATGAGATATCGCTATGGAGAAGTAGATATCACGGCAATGGAGGTTTGGAAGGTTGCGGTCTTCCAGCAGGGGTTATCTAATAAGCGTAAGCAGGAACAGAGCAAATTCCGGGTATGGTTTGAGGAATTTATCTTCCTTACAAACAAGGGAAATTGAAGCTAATCCAGTACAGAATAATAAAAAGGTCCATCCTGACGGATGAACCTTTTTATTATTAAGCACGAGACGAGATTCGAACTCGCGACGTCCTCGCAGTGTCTTTGCTTACGCAAAGCCACAGGAAGAACAAGAATCTCGGCGTGAGAGCCTCCATTCTTGTTCTTCCCAGTTTCAGTTTGTGAGAGTACGAATCTGATCTAGAACATGAAAATAAACAAGTCCATCCTGTTGGATGAACCTGTTTTATTTTAAGCACGAGACGAGATTCGAACTCGCGACCCTCGCCTTGGCAAGGCGATGCTCTACCACTGAGCCACTCGCGCAATTTATACTTTTTTCTGTCGCTCAACGACAATGAATATTATAGTATATAATTTTAATTTTGTCTAGTCCTAAATTAAAAAAAATTAAGCTTATAAACAATAAGTATTAGGGCAAGTTTTCGCATTGCTTAGCAAAATTGTACCTAAGCCAAGCAATGCCCATGCCCTTAACTGTTATATGATACTTATATATATCCTAAGCATATTTTTGTTGAAGTTCTTTATTATCCCTATCATTTAAAATATCATCTAATATATCTTCTCCTAGACTCTCCATTGTCCTAGCATTTACCCTTAGATCTCGTCCTAATGCAGCAGAAGCTATATTTATTAATGAACTACATATAGGAGTCTCTACATTAAGTTTTTGACCTAAAGTCTCTAGAAGAACAAGGCCTTGGGGTACATCTTCAGAAATATACCTAGAATCTACTTCAGTAGGTCCCTTAGCACGGGTTGGCATAGAAGCATACCAGAAGAACACTTCTTTAGCATCTCTTGTATCGTCTAGGGTATTACGGTATTTACATGCCTCGACATAGGAGATGCGTTCACATCCCAATTCCTCCATCACATTCATTTTCTCATTATCCAGTGCCTCAAGAATATTCCATACACTGGGTGTAAAGACTTCGTGATACATGCAATAATCCCCATTGGTTTTCTCAATGCGAGGAATACTCATAATAGCACCAACAGTATGGACAATTAAATTAGGATTATGTAATGCCGCTTCTATCACTGAGGGAAGATACACGAAAGGATAACCCAGTTTGTTAAGGATTATTTTAGCTTCCTCTAAGCGGCTTACAGGGTAAATTCCAAGGGGATTCCGAACATTACGAAAACCAACTCTTATAGTCCCTGGTTCAGTAATTCTACAATCCACAAAAGAACTTTGTGCCTCGCAAATTGTAAGATCTATGTCAGAGCAATGTTTTAGTACATAGGCTGTAGACAGATAACCAGGGTTAAGTAGAAGTAGCTGACCATCCCTTAGATAGGGTTTAATACGTTTGATCAGGTCTTCATGGTAATTAGTTTGTATGTAGACTATGACAACCTTGCTTTTGCTTAGATAAGATAGATCTCTGGTAACACGATTGATTTTAGCTTTTACTGTTTTATATTTTTCAATAATGGAAACAGTACCGCCATTTTCCACTAGATAATTAAAGTTTTCATCATGCATAGCATTAGATGTTTTAATCAAAGTAACATCATGACCACGCATACTTAATTCTGCTGCAACTGCTGTACCACCATTTCCAGCACCTAAAATAGAGATTTTCATAATTTATCATCATCCTTTCTGAAATTAATTACATTTATTAGATAACTATATAGAATAAGAATATTGCACAGGGCTACATTCTATTAGTTAAACTCTGATTTGTTTAAAAATATGGTGTCAAGCACAGCTTCTGTAAGATCTCCAAATAGAGGACCACAGCTTATTTGATTCATGCCTGGAGCCCCGTTGTATTCAATTAATACTGGCTGTCCCATTTCATCAATAGAAAAATCCCAGCCTAAAATCCGAAAATGAGGTATGTCCAAATGGGCCCTGCAAATAGCATCCACGACACGACCGTATGATGGGATTTTTATTTCTCTAAAAACAGCACCACCAGGGTGGCTGGTTATCCGTTCTGATTGTCTATTAATAGCTTCGCCTTTAAGCCTTCCATCTGGCTCAATAGGACAGGCAATACCACCTGCAGAGACATTATCAAGGCGTGAGCCTGCTACACCCATACGTAAAATAGCCGAAGAAATATGTACTTTTCCTTGAAATAAAATGGAAATAATTCTTATAGTATTAAGAGAATTAGGATGTATGGATGCTAGGATCTCATGCTGAGATGCCACTTCTTGTACAATATAGTTTGTACCATAGGAATTCAGTAAATTATGAAAGTCGATGTCTTTATTATCATCTCTGTCATAGAAAAATATATCTACCCCTTCCCCGCTATAGATAGCAGGTTTGATAACAAAGCTCTTTTCAGAAGCCAGTATAGATTTTGCCTTATTTAAATCTATTATCTTGCCAGCCCCATCATAAAAACAATGGTTACTATTTCTAAGGATTGTGCGGGGCTGCTTTAAATAAGGAAACAAATGCTTATAAAAACATTTATCCGTATAAGCATGTCGGAAAGTTGTTTTATTCAATGCAGGATATATCTTTCTCCAGTAAAGATCCTCAGGTATATATCGTGGATCATATGCTCCATCCTTAAAGCAATACAGGTCATACCACATTTTATTGGGTTTTAAACCGTACTTGCTCCAGAAGGTGAGAACCTGAGAGCGAAAAAGGGCATGGCTACCTTGATATCCACCATTAATCTTGGTCAGATAACTTTTGCAAGCTTGTTGCGCCCTTCTAGCTTCCATGTAAAGATCAACTTTCTGGTAGATAGTATGGCAAAACCTCTCCCAGTTTCCTGCTTGATTAATTCTTTTCTGCATTATCATCACCACTTACAGGTCGGAAATGTGAATACAGCTTAAGTGGGAGAGCAGAACAGTAGTGCTCAGTTCTGAAGATAAAATTCATATTACACATCCTTTCAAAATGATATATTTCAACATATTAAGACACAAAATGTCATAATATGTAATTTTGGAAGTAAGATTTTAAGCTTATAAATAAAGCATATAAGCTAAGTAATATCTATAATATTGTGAAAATATGTAAAGGTATAAATTAGAATAAAATTAGCACAGACCCTTTTGTTATTAGATAGGGAAAAAGATTAACTCTTACAAAAGTCTGACAAATCACTAAGTATTATCTTATGTAAGTTTTAATATTGAAAAATATAGATAATATCTATTGTATCCATGTTGAAGTTGTAAAATTTAAGTCGTGCCTTTCAATTATAACATAAATAAATGAAAAAAGCCAATATAATCTGTTATAAAATAAGAATAACTATTAATTATTGTGTTTGTATGCTTTTGCTTTTGTCTATTCCTATTGGAGGCCATATGACTACGCTACAATAAAAAAACCTACTATGTTTTGCATGTCCTATATGGGATATATAATATCCCCTTTTAACAATACAAATCATAGCAGGCCTTAGTCTAAGGGCAGATAAACATGCTTAGCGTGTTGGTTGCAGCCTTAGTATATCTTATATTTAATTTATTACTATTTCTGTGTCAGCAATTATTATTTTACTCATCTGTCCTAGGTCGATTATATACGGAAATAGGGCATTTAAGGTGAGAATATTGTCTTCTATATTCAGTTCATAAGATAAGAGATTAATTTTGCCACCATCTTTCATTAGCAAATAAATATCATACTTATTTTTATCCCAATTGTCCATGAAAAGAGTCCTGTTTAAAGGGTTCATATCTTTATCTGTTTGATAGATTAAGTTCATAGATAAAGGAGAGATTTTAATGGTTTTAATAGTTCCTGTAAAATCGGAGAGTATAGTTTTTTTATCCAAATAATAGCTTCTGCTTGTATCTTCATAATTTATGTTAAAGTTTAGTTTCCACTGGCCCTTATATATAATATCTTCGGTGCCATATCCTCCAATAGCTAGGTAATAATCTTTAAGTTGTTCTGCTGAAGAAATAGTATCGAAAACTACAAAATGAGCAGATATTAATTTACCATTTTCATCTCCTTCCCATTGGTCAATATCCATAATAGCCCTAGCACAAGACCCCGTTTTGCGATTAACCAGAACCAATCGTCTTGTATATAGATATTGGTAATCTAACTCATCATTTATATTTATATTAAATGTAAAGATATTATTTTTTATACCCATATTAGTAATTTCTAGTTTGGGGTATTTCGTGCTGAATTTAATTTTAGTTGAAGTCTCTGGTAAGAGATATAGCGGTTTTAATAAGCCAACTTCAATTAAATCCTCTTTTCGTTTACTTAGTTCTTCGCCTCTTAAAAGTCCACTTCTTAAATCAAACCAATATTGCTCAAGTATTTTATTTTCTTCATCTGAATGATTATCATGGCTTCTAACACTATAATACTTGTAGTCGCTATCAGCCGGTTTCTCAAATTGGGTATAGAAATCATATAGGTTGCCCTCCATCCCTATGTCCTCTAATTCATTGGTAGTGCTAAGTAGATTGGTTAAGGTGATGGTTAATTGATGGCCACTTATATTATCTACTTTATCATAAGATATAATGTCACTGATTAAAAATGTAGCTTTTCCTTTTTCAGTGCCATCATCGATTCTTGTGCAGCCAGTATATTGCCCGAGTACATCATCATCAATTTGTAGCTTTACTGTCTGAAAATAAATTGAATTTAGATTATCCTCCTGTTCTTTTGTAAAATCCTCGCCACCAAGGGTCTCAACATCAATCGCTACGTAGATTGCACGATCATCACCAACTATACCCCTTGCTGTTAATTTCAGACCAGAAGCAATATCAGTTGCCTCAATAACAGCCCCAGCTGTATTTAAAAAGCTAGAATCATTTGCTAATGGTCTGGTGTTTGGAGTAGTCTTTATAGAAGGCTTATCTGTTGTCCCTTGATCAGCTTCTTGGATATCTGGTGCAATTTCTTTGAAATATCCTTTGAAAATATCAGCAATGTCCCATGTAGTTGCGGCCACGCTGATGCCGGATATAGATATAAGAATGATGATCAATGTAGCAAGGCGGATTTTAATTTTTTATGTTTTTAAGCTACTTTATTATTCAATAAATCATTAACAAGCTTATCATTTAATTCTTTAGAAGGTTTTATATCTTTTAAAGCTTCCTTGTAATCATAATCATAACTATTCATAACTAAAATCCTCCTTAAGTTTTAATCTTAAAATCTCTCTACCCCGTTGAAGTTGCGTACGAATAGTGGTTTCTCTTCGGGACAAAATTGCTGCTATTTCCCTAGTAGAATAGCCTTCGTAATAATAGAGGTGAATTACTTCACGATATTTAACTGGAAGTTCCAAGACAGAATTCAATAGAATGTTATTTTCGTCTATATATACTGTCTCATCATGGTATTCTTGTAGCAATATAATACGTTTATGCCAACTGGATCTTAAAAGGCTTTTTGAAAAATTAATAGTAACGCGAATAAGCCAAGCCTTTTCGTGGACTTTGCTTTCAAATGGTACCACTTGTTGAAAGTATTTAGTAAAGACATTTTGATAGATATCTTCTGCATCAGCATGATTTTTGCAATAGGAGAAAGGAATTTTGTAAACTGTATCACCATATATACTGATAGCATTTCGTATATCATTTTCACTAAAATAGGGCTCTATTTTCATCCAATTAACCTCCTTCACTAGTAATACTCCCAAGCATATAAAAATGTCACGCACAATTTTTAAAATTTTAAATCAAACTTAAGATAAATTTTAAAAATAAAAGCCGCTATCCCCTAATTCTAAGAAGGGGAGCGACTTATATCATGTCAAAAACTATAGGGATATATAGTACTCCATATTATGGCGACTATAATGGATAAAGCCAACATTTGAAGTAATTGTTTTGGATTATTATATAGTATAAATATTCCTAGCAACCAAACTATTACCTCCAACATATAGGAAATATTAAAATAAAGATAGCCAAAATTAAAGGCGTTGTCAAATAATATGCCAACAATAATTGATGAAAGTATCAATGATATTTTTGTATTCCCTTTGGCATACCAACAGATGAAAGCTAAAAAAGGAGAAAGGAATGTTAGCATTACCCATATCCTTATATAACTTTTAGGGAAAAAACCAGCCATATATTTGGTGTAAGTGTAGTAACTTATTAGCATGCCAGTAAAAAATAGAAAAACATTAATTCCAGCCCTTATAGGAGAATGGCTGTATATGGATAGGGCCACTGCAATTAGAAGCCATATGGCCATCCTACTAAAGAAACTTCCTAAATCTAACAAGTCCAAAAAATATGGTAATTCATTTGATGGCGTACAATCTAATATTTTTGCAAATAATCCTATGACTATACCAAAAAGGAAGACCAGAATAGTATTAACAATTTGTTTTGTGAGAGAAATATCTTTTATAGGTATTCTTATTTTATTAAGTCTTTGCATCATCTTTTACTCCTTAAACTGTATGTATGTCATATACAATATGGATATATTTATGATTAGAAAGAACATCCTATTTAATTATATTATTACCATATTAGAAAAGTCAATATTTACCTAGGGCAATAGAAGTCTATAAATACATAATGTACAAGGACCATTAACAGTTTTTTGGAACAATGATTAGGTATGTATAACTGTAAAATGAATACATATTTTTTTACAGTTTAATCTGATTTGGATATAAGCCTTCGTTCAAGATAAAATTTATAAAATATAAGATGCATCGTTGTATGAAGCGAAGCATAGAAATTTGTTACAAGATAAAGCAATAAATGCAACGATTAAATAATTGTTGCATTTAGACCGTAAGTAATGCTTTTTCAGAAATTTAGCTTATATGTGGACTTTGAATTAAGTTTTATATATACTAATAATTAAGAAAATTTATAATAAGGGCTTAATAGATAGTTATGCAATCTTGCTTTTATATAAGTTTATAATGTTTTCCATGATAACTGTATAGGATGGGAAAGTAAAATTATTATATATAAAATAAATAAGATAGGAGATTACAAGATGTATGATTTAAAGCCATATTTGGAGAAAATCAATCAAGTAATTGAAAAAGGACCTTACAAAGACACCTGGGAGTCCTTAAGCAAATATCAAGTACCAAGCTGGTACAAGAAGGCTAAGTTTGGAATCTTTATTCATTGGGGTATCTACAGTGTTCCTGCCTTTGGAAGTGAATGGTATTCTCGAAACATGTATATTCAGGGGTCGCCTGAATTCAAGCATCATATTGAAACCTATGGGGAACATAAAAACTTTGGCTATAAGGATTTTATTCCAATGTTTAAGGCTGAAAAATTTGATGCCAATGAATGGGCAGACTTATTTGAAATGGCAGGGGCAAAATACGTAGTGCCAGTAGCAGAACATCATGATGGATTTCAGATGTACCGTAGTGAGATATCCCAATGGAATGCTTACCAAATGGGGCCATTGAGGGATGTGTTAGGTGAGCTTGCTAAAAGTTGTCGTGAAAAAGGTATAGAAGCAGGAGCCTCTACCCATCGGGCAGAGCATTGGTTCTTTATGGGGCATGGGAAGAAGTTCGATAGCGATATTAAAGATCCTATGGTAAGAGGGGATTTTTATTGGCCAGCCATGCCTGAACCACATCATCATGATTTATTCAGTAAGCCTGAGCCTACAGAGGAATATCTTCAGGACTGGTTAGTACGGACATGTGAGATTATTGATAACTACAAGCCGAAAGTTTTATATTTTGACTGGTGGATTCAACATAGTGCATTTAAACCATATTTGAAGAAATTAGCTGCTTATTATTATAACAAGGCAGCAGAGTGGGGGATAGAAGTAGTTATTAATTATAAACATGATGCATTTCAGTTTGGAACCGCTGTACCTGATATAGAGAGGGGTAAATTTGCTGATGTGAAGCCATATTTTTGGCAAACAGACACATCAATTGCCTTAAATTCATGGTGCTATACTGAAAATAATGAATTTCGTTCGGGTAGTGATATTATCTGCGATCTGGTTGATATCGTTAGTAAAAATGGATGTTTGTTACTTAATGTAGGACCCAAGGCAGATGGTACCATATCTGAAGAGGAAAGGGAAGTGCTCTTAACCATAGGACAATGGCTAAAGATTAATGGAGAAGCTATCTATGGAAGTAACATCTGGAGAAAATATGGTGAAGGTCCTACAGATGTGGTGGAGGGACAGTTTTCTGATAGATTACAAAAAAAGTTTACATCAAAAGATTTTCGCTTCACTACCAAAAATGGATATCTGTATGCTATTGCATTAGATTGTAGCGATGATGGTAAATACTGTATTCAATCTCTTGGGGAGCATGATGCATCTAGATATGCAAATTTCCATGGTATTATCCGTAGCGTAGAGTTATTAGGATATGATGAAGCCCCAACATGGAAACGAGATGAGAGAGGGCTTTTATTGGAGACTTCTATGAGAAGTGACACACCATTGGTATTTAAAATAGCTATTGACTAGTACATAATTAAAGGGAATGTAGGCCGTTATCCAACTTAAATGAAACTCCCCAACATCTTGACTTTATACAAAAAGGTTTTGATACAGGTTATATCTTAAGGGCAGGCCCTATGGCTAATAATGATGGAATATGCTAAGCAGACTTCGAGCAGCCTTGGCATTGCAAGATTATATTTATAGTATAATACTCAGGTTGCACTCATTGATGGTGCAACCTTGATGCATTTACCTCTAAGAATTATTACAACAGTAAAATCAAAGTCTTTCGGTAAGTTTGGTCCCATAATAAAACCAATTCCACCAGTGGTAATATATACAACATTAACAAACGTTAATAATTTAATTGAGGTAGATATAAAACGGGAATTATTATGGGTGCTTAGAAACAATTAGATTAGGCGGAACTCGAACCCGCGTCTCATCGCAATGTCTTTGCATAGCAAAGACATAGAAGAATAAGAACATCGGCATGGAGCCTCCGTCTTATTCTTCAGAACTCTCAGTTCGAATGAGTCCAAATCCGGTTCTAGTACAGAATAAAAAAGAGACCCTTCTAATGAAGAGTCTCTATTTATTAAGCGCGAGACGGGATTCGAACCCGCGGCCCTCGCCTTGGCAAGGCGATGCTCTACCACTGAGCCACTCGCGCATATTATGTTGTGCTTTTGTTGTATCTCTCAAGCACAATACACAATATACTATAATTTTATAATCTTGTCAACACCTTTTTTGAAAATTTTTTAAATAATTTTAATTGTTCATATTTTTTCTTTTTAATGTAGAATTTAGCCAATATTTAAAGTTATAAAATATTCATGGTTTGGAAATTGTTTTTGCTTAAGGGCAACTGATTTAGTAAAGGATACATCAATCCATAGCTCTTCCGCAGTAAGGAGAAGGTTAGCAAGCATAATTCCCATATCAATCATTTTACTATTTTTAAGAACACTTTTTAAAAAGGCGTTTTTCTTGCAGAAGATATGAATACGGTTTTTATATGCTACAAAGCGCCAAGGTTGGCTATTCATATGGGAAGGTGCGTATCTGGCTGCGGTGAGCATTTTCTGTATATCTGGAGAGACCCCTTCTTTATAGACTACTACGTCACTTTCTGGAAGGCGTTTTGCCTCTATCATATTACGGAATAGGGGTTTTGAGGTTTTTCCAAAAGCAATAGCTGTAACATATTTATATTTCATAGTTGATTTTAGTGATTTACCAGGGGTAGCAGTATCAATAAAGCAAGTACCTAGTCCCTTAGAGTTAATATATAGGCTAATTTGCTGCATTAGGTATCCAGCATTTACCAGATAATTTTCCTTCTCTTCAGAAGATATGCAGATATAATATGGAGCATTAAGGGATAATGGTCCATAGAAGCCCTGCTTTGTTTCAATGTTACTAACAAGTTTGTATTCGACAGCAATACCATCTATTAGCATGGGTAGATCATTGGCAAACTTTAATATATCAGCAATAATTCCCCAGTCGATTTTTTCTTGTTTATAATGGCGCACTGATTTGCGGGATAATATAGTTTCAAGCATATTCATAAAACTTGCCCCCTTCTTTATTTATCTGATTCATTTTGTTGAATAGCGTTTTTTCTATAATAGAGTGGTGAAATACCATAATATTTTTTAAATAATTTGCTAAAATGATATACATCATCGTAGCCTACTCGATTGGCTACGTTTTTTATACTATCACCGTCATCACTAAGTAATATTTCCTTAGCTTTTTCCAGTCTTATTTTAATTAAATAATTAATTGGGGATTCGCCAGTTTCTTCTTTGAAAATCTTTGAAATATAAACTGGACTCAAATACATATTATGTGCAATTTGTTCTAAAGATATCTTTTTATCATAATTTTCATTTAAATAATTTATTATTCGGTTTACTGCATAACTCTTATTATAAGATTCAATATTGCAGCCTTTTTGCTCAGTATTATCAATCTCTGACAGTTCCCTGATAATTAGCAAAAGCATCTGCATCAAATAAGATTTTATCATAAAATACTTACCAGCTTTAGAACTTTCCTTTTCAGATATCATTGCATAACAGAGCATTGATATCTCTTGCCTAAGTTCTGAAGTAGTATGTATTATACAATCATTATCTTTGAAATCGATTGTATTAGCTTGCATATTTTTAAAATGAAAATTGGTGAAGCCAGCTATAAACTTAATTATAGGTTCATTTTGATTATATACAATATGCTTATGTTTAGTTCCAGGATTACAGAAGATTATATCACCAGTTTCAACTTCATGTTCTTTGCCGTCTAATAGGTATTTGCCCTTACCCGACAAAATTACAGCAAGCTCAGTATAATCATGGTCGTGATATGTTCCATCAACTGTTTTTTTGTTTTTTGAAACGTAGAATACTGTAGGGTTAAAATCATTATATGTTAAGTCATAATCAAATGACATAACGCTCACCTCATTTATTTTGTAGACATTTGTAATTACTCAGTTATCACAGTCAGCAAAGTGCGCATCCATTGGGGCTATTGAAGCAAATTACTGATAATTCACAGACATTTATGTTATTATAACATTTGTTTCAACAATTGTGAAATATTTTTTGAATTAATTTATACCTTATTATAATGCAAAATCACAATTAATAATAGTTTAAATATTAAACTATTCGTTAAAATAATTATATACATATTCTTAATATAAAAAAACACATGATTCTGTTGATAATGTACATTTCAATATTTGTGAAAGAAGATATAATGATAAACGTTGTTTCTTGTTTATTTTGGCAGCTATGCCAAAAAGAGGAGGGGTTTTATGACGGCACTACAGTGGTTTTATTCATTTTTAAGAAAGTATCGCTTTAAATTAGCATTTGCCTTGTTTCTAGTAACAGTAACATCAGCGATAGCGATTGTTAATCCTTATATCTCTGGTATTATTGTAGATGACGTTATTGAAGGTGGAAACAGGGACATACTACCTAGAGTGATCTTAATTATGCTTTCAGCTACTATTATTAGGTCTGTAGTTAGGTATAGTTATTTGGTTATCTTTGAGAATTCTTCTCAGGGGATGCTTTTTAGTTTAAGGGAAAATGTATACAGTAATTTTATGAAACAGGATTTATATTTCTATAACAATAACCGTACCGGGGATTTGATGTCCCGTCAGACTGGAGACATGGAAGCAATACGCCATTTTGTTGCCTATGTTATCTATGGAGTTTATGAAAATGTTCTTTTGTTTGTTATCGCTCTTGTGATGATTTTTACAGTAGATTATCGATTAGCCTTATGTATGATAGCTGTGATGCCTATTACTGCTTGGGCAGCCACCAAACAGCTTAAAGCGGTAAAGCCTGCCTTTCAGAATATCAGGCAACATTTTTCCAGTCTCAATGCCTTTGTGCAGGAGAATGTCAGTGGTAATAGAGTTATACGGGCCTTTGCCAAGGAAGATTATGAAATTGAAAAATTTAATAAAGAAAATGATGGCTATAGGAATGCAGAAATAGCTACTGCAGATATCTATAAAAAATATGTTCCTATTTTTGAATTTATGGCCAACTCCTTAACCGTTATACTTTACCTTGTAGGTGGACTAATGGTTATCAAGGGGGTTATGTCCATAGGTAAGATGGTTCAAATCAGTGGTTATCTTTGGATGCTCAATATGCCTCTTCGCCAGGCTGGATGGCTTGCCAATGACTATCAAAGATTTGTAACTTCGATTGAGAAGATATATTCTACAATTCAGTCGGTACCATCTATTAGAGATCCTGAAAGGCCGGTAGAGAAGAAGCGTTTTTCCAAGGAAATTGTATTTTCCAATGTTAGTTATAAATCTCAGGATGAAATGGTTTTAAGAGACATTAATTTCCGTGTTAAGCATGGCCAAACAGTGGGTATAATTGGTGCTACTGGTTCTGGTAAGTCTACCTTAATGAATCTACTATGTAGATTCTATGATGTTACAGATGGTGAAATCACTATAGATGGAGTCAACGTTAAAGATATGGATCTATATTCACTACGGGATAATATAGGAATGGCTATGCAGGATGTATTCTTGTTTTCAGATACTATAGAAGGTAATATTGCCTATGGTAGGCCGGATTGCAGTTTTGATGAAGTAGTGGCCGCTGCTAAGATTGCCAATGCCCATGACTTTATTATGGAGATGCCAGAGGGTTATGACACAATTATAGGTGAGAGGGGAGTAGGCCTTTCAGGAGGTCAAAAGCAGAGGATATCTTTGGCCAGAGCCTTACTTAAAGATCCATCTATTATAATCTTGGATGATACCACATCAGCGGTAGATATGGAGACAGAGACCCAGATACAAAATGCTCTAAACGAGGTTAAACAAAGACATACCCTCTTTATAATAGCCCATAGGATTTCCTCAATCAAAGATGCAGATCTGATTTTAGTTCTGGAGGATGGAAGAATAACAGAAACAGGTACCCATGAAGAACTATTGGCCAAGAGGGGATATTACTATAAAGTGTTTAATCATCAATACGGTGATTTTGATAAAATCCGTGCAATTAAATCTACTATCTACGAAAATAGAAAAGTAGATAAAGAGGGAGGTAGGAAGATTGGCTAGAAATAAATATGATGTAGATGAGACCTTAAAGAGCGAATTTAAGTTGTCTCACCTTAAAAGATTAGGTTCCTATATCAGGCCCTATCGTATGGATATGCTTCTTACGATATTTTTAACCACCTTATCTTCAGCACTGGTAATGTTAACACCGAAGCTGACCATATTAATCCTGGATGATTATATACCTAAGGGAAATGTTAGAGGTTTAGTGCAAGTGTGTATTGTGCTACTGCTTATATACTTGGCAATATCAATAATCTTGCGGATGAAGACTACCATAACATCTCGGCTAGGTCAAAACATTATACATAAAATACGTAGTGATATTTTTAATCATTTGCAGGAATTGCCCTTTTCTTACTATGATGATAAACCCCATGGTAAAATACAAGTTAGGGTGGTCAACTATGTTAATAGTTTAAGTAATCTTCTCTCCAATGGTATAGTTAATACTATAACCGACTTGTTTAGTATATTTTTCATCATAGGTTTTATGCTTTCAATTAATGTAAGGTTAACAATAATAACCCTATGCGGTCTTCCTTTGCTTATGATTTTAATATTTGTAATAAAGAAGAAGCAAAGGACTGCATGGCAGATATCCAGCAATAAATCTTCTAACTTAAATGCCTATATTGCAGAAAGTATTAATGGTATCCGGGTAACTCAAAGTTTTACAAGGGAAGAAGAAAATATTCAAATCTTCAATAAGCTAAGTAACGAGTATAGATATGCATGGTTAAAGGCTGTAAAATTGAATTTCCTGCTATGGCCAGCTATAGATAATATAGCAACTTGGACTTCTGCAGCAGTATATGTACTGGGGATTAGTTGGCTAGATAAAGGAATGGAAGGCATAACCGTTGGTGTCTTAGTTGCCATAACCAGTTATATCGGTAGATTTTGGGCGCCTATTAATACTTTAGTAAGTTTCTATAATAACTTATTAACTGCCGTTTCCTATTTAGAGAGAATATTCGAAACAATTGATGAGCCTGTGCTGGTTAAGGATTGCGAAGATGCAATTCCCATGCCTCCAATTGTAGGAAAGGTTGAATTTAAAGATGTATCCTTTAGCTATGATCCAGGGGTTCCTATACTTAATAGTATAAGTTTTACCGCAAATCCCGGCGATTCATTTGCTATAGTAGGCCCTACTGGTGCTGGTAAAACCACAATTATCAATTTAATTAGCCGGTTTTACAACCTTGATTCTGGTGTAATCGCTATAGATGGAATTGACATTAGCAAAGTAACCATTAAATCCCTTCGTAAGCAAATGGGTGTTATGTTGCAGGATAGTTTTATATTTGCAGGAACTATTATGGATAACATTCGCTATGGAAATATGGAGGCAACAGATGAACAGGTTGTTGCCGCTGCCAAGACAGTAAGGGCCCATGATTTTATTGTACAGATGGAAAATGGATACTATACAGAGGTAAATGAGCGGGGTAGTAGGTTATCAGCTGGCCAGAGGCAGTTGATAAGTTTTGCAAGAGCACTGCTGGCAGATCCCAAGATATTGATTTTAGATGAAGCTACATCCAGTATTGATACTGAAACTGAGATGTTGTTGCAAGAGGGATTAAACAGATTACTGGTCAATAGAACTTCCTTTATTATTGCCCATAGACTTTCCACAATAAAGAATGCTACCAAGATTATGTATATTGACAGCGGTGAGATAAAAGAGTTTGGTAACCATGAAGAACTAATGAAGAAAAAGGGCTATTACTATGACCTTTATATGTCACAGTATAAATTCCTTGAGATCAGAAGGCAAGAGACTAAAGAGCGGATGGGCAGTGGTTATGATAGACCCTTAACTGTAGATTGCTAATATCATAAATACTAGGGTTCTTGCAACTTATATAGGGTATACAGGAATTAACCTCATTTGATATGCTCCCACCTAAGTGACAAGTTTTTGTTATTTCACTTGTCTACCTAGGAGGGAGCATATCATTAGGTTGTCCCTGTATGCCCTTTTATATATAAGGCCCCTTACAATTTGCTAGAGATGGGGTGGGGTATAAAGTTTTAATTTAAAAAGCTATTATAAAAATAAAATTTTATATTGGAACTGAGTTTAGAATATGTTATTATTGATAAAGACAGCTTGTACTTCGTGCATAAGGGCTGGGCGCGAACATTAAGCAAGGGAAAAACTTTATTCTTATAAGTTAGCAGGATTTCTAGAAAGGCATGGTGATTATTATAAAGGGAAAATTCTATTTGTTATTAACTTTGATAATGTTATTTTTAATAGGTTGTGGAAAAGGTGATGATATTGAAACCAGTTTTATACCTTCACCAACACCTATTCCGATAGAGGATAATAAGGAGGATGAGATTGAGGTACCTGTAACCCCTACGGAGGCACCTGAGGAAGAAAGGGAAGAGAATTTAGTCAAATACGTTAAGCTTAATGAGTTTGGTGATACCCTCAATGTAAGAACAGCTCCTACTACGAAAGAGAATAATAGAGTAGGTTTTTTAGTACACGGTGAAAAGGTAGAGGTAATTGAGATAAAGGACGGATGGGCAAGTTTTATGTACCACAACAGGGTATGTTATGTCAGTGCTGATTATCTTGTAGATGAAAGGCCTCCTGCAATCGAGCCACCCCAAGCAACTCCGACGCCGACTCCAGAACCAACAGAAGCACCAGAGCCTACAGCAGTTCCGACACCTACACAGGTGCCGGAGAGACCAGAAACTCCTGAGCTGACCCCAACGCCTACTCCAACTCAGCAGCCCACTCCAACAGAAAAACCAAAGCCTACACCTACTCCAACGGAGAAACCACAGAATACGCCTACACCAACAGAAAAACCAGAGGCAAGCCCTACTCCGTCTCCAAGTCCAAGTATTAATAAAGCGTCATCTAGTATTAGGGTTTTCAAAAATGAGCGTAAATTAGAATTATGGAATGATGGAAAATTGATAGGAGTATATTCAATTGGTTTAGGTTCTTCACCAGAGGGAGATAAGAGTAAGAAAAATGATGGAAAAACTCCGGAAGGCAAGTATTACATAAGTTCAAGGAACGATCAAAGTGATTATTACATATCAATGGGAATATCTTATCCCAATTTAGAGGATGCTGTGGAAGCCTTAAGTAACGGCTTGATTACAGAAGACGAGGTTACCGCAATTATAAAAGCTGTGGAGAGTGGCAAACAACCACCCAGTAACACTGCTTTAGGTGGAGGAATTGCTATCCATGGTAATGGCAGTGGAAGTGATTGGACCAATGGAAGCATAGCAGTTGATGATGAAGTGATGGATGTTTTATGGGACTACTGTAAAATAGGTACAGAGGTTACGATTTATAAATAAAATTAATAAATTTTAATAAGGAATCTGAGAGGAAGGTATTAGCTCCATAGCAAAAACCTACCTCTCTTTTATTTATCTGCTTTTTAAGGGGAATTTCAATTAAAAGCCCCTGATCCAATTCAGGTTTTACAAATTCTTTAATTACACATCCAACTCCAAGGCTTATCTTGGCAAATTCAATTAAGAGGTCCATGTTGGTGATTTCTAATATATGATTTGGTGTAATATTATTGCTATTAAAATAGTCATCAATATATTGTCTGGATACATTTTCTTTATTTAGTAACATAATTGTAGCTGAAGAAAAGATATCAAGTTCTTTTTCTCTTAATCTTAGGTTAGCAAGATAGTCTTTGGTTGCTACGAAGATATACTCAACTTCACCTATGGAATAAAAATGATAGGCTTTTTTATTGTCTGGCTTCACCACCAGGCCTATATCCAGTTCGTTATTATCTAAAAGCGCCAGTGTTTGGTTTGAAGATTGACACTCAATGGTTATTTTGATATGGGGATTTTCTTTAACAAAGGTTTTAAGATAGGGCAGAAGAAGATATTTACATAAGGTGGTACTGACCCCGATATGGAGATGACCGATACCCAGTTCTTGAACCTTTCTAATACTTTCTTCTCCCTGTTGTAAGGTACGTAGAGCGTTTTTAGTATGTTCATATAGAAGCTTACCTTCATCGGTCAACTTAACCCCTCTGGAATTGCGGATAAAAAGGGTGACATTTAAATTAGCCTCTAAATTGGATATTGCCTTGCTAACAGCTGGTTGACTGAGATATAATTGTTTGGCAGCTTTGGATATATTACAATTCTCAGCCACACTATTAAAAATATAATATAAGGATAAATTTTGCTCCATTATTTCCTCCTAATAAGTCTTATTTCCCTTAACCATAAGGCATAGTTATAACCTGAGGTTATATTAAATATTCGTAATATGTATTTCAATTATATCATGACATGTAATAGAATATCAATAAAGATAATGAGAGATAAAGAATTATGGCTTTTGAACTTGATCTTATAATATATAGAAGGGGAAGGTGGTTATGATGATATACAATATTGCAGTTATTCCTGGTGATGGAATAGGTCCTGAAATTGTTCGGGAAGCAATGAAAATACTTGATAAAATAGGTGAAGTATATGGTCACCAATTTAACTATACTGAAGTTCTTATGGGAGGCATATCTATAGATAAAACAGGTGTCCCCTTAACCGATGAGGCTTTAGAGCAAGCAAAAAACAGTGACTCGGTTTTATTGGGAGCTGTAGGAGGAGATGTAGGAAATTCCAATTGGTATCAGCTACCCCCTAATCTAAGGCCAGAGGCGGGCTTATTGGCACTGAGAAAGGGCTTGGAGCTCTTTGCCAATCTAAGGCCGGCAGTTTTATACCCTGAGCTGAAAGGGGCTTGCCCATTAAAGGATGAGATTGTTGGAGAGGGTTTTGATTTTGTGGTAGTAAGGGAACTTACTGGTGGTCTTTATTTTGGCCCTAGAAAAACTGAAAGCCAGAATGGCCTGCGAATAGCTACGGACACCCTGATATACGATGAAAATGAGATAAGAAGGATAGCTAAATGGGCATTTGAAATAGCAATGAAACGAAGCAAGAAGGTTTGTAGTGTGGATAAGGCCAATGTACTAGATTCTTCAAGGCTGTGGAGACAAGTAACCAAGGAAGTATCCAAGGACTATCCTGAAGTTGAATTAACAGATATGTTAGTGGATAACTGTGCAATGCAGATTGTTAAGGATCCTAGACAGTTTGACGTAATTCTTACGGAAAATATGTTTGGAGATATATTATCAGATGAAGCTAGTATGATTACAGGCTCCATTGGAATGTTACCATCTGCCAGTTTGGGGAATACAAAACTGGGACTTTATGAACCAAGTCATGGTTCTGCACCAGATATTGCAGGACAAAACAAGGCCAATCCCATAGCAACTATACTTAGTGCGGCTATGATGCTTCGTTATTCCTTTGATCTGGAAGAAGAAGCAAACCAAGTGGAGGCTGCTGTTCAAACAGTATTGAATAAAGGTTATAGAACTATTGATATAATGTCCCATCAAGGAAGACTGGTAGGAACAGATGAGATGGGAGATTTAATTGCAGCAGAGATAAGGAGGAGATAAGTATGGGAATGACAATGACGCAGAAAATATTAGCTGCCCATGCAGGACTTGATAAGGTTACAGCAGGGCAACTGATTGAAGCCAATTTAGATCTAGTATTAGGTAATGATGTTACTGCTCCAGTTGCTATTAAAGAGATGGAGAAGATGACAGTTAAGGATGTTTTTCATAAGGATAAGATTGCTTTAGTTCCAGATCATTTTACGCCTAATAAAGATATTAAATCAGCAGAGAATTGTAAATGTATGAGGAACTTTGCAATTAAACATGATATAACCAATTACTTTGAGATTGGTGAAATGGGTATTGAACACGCTCTTCTTCCTGAAAAAGGTTTAGTAGTTGCAGGAGATGTGGTTATTGGAGCCGATTCCCATACCTGTACATATGGTGCCTTGGGAGCATTCTCTACGGGAGTGGGAAGTACAGATATGGCTGCTGGAATGGCAACAGGTAAAGCCTGGTTTAAAGTACCCGCGGCCTTAAGATTTATACTTAAAGGTAAACCAAATAAATGGGTAAGTGGTAAAGATATAATCCTTCATATTATAGGTAAGATAGGAGTAGATGGGGCCCTATATAAATCCATGGAATTTGTGGGAGATGGCATCAGTAATCTTACTATGGACGATCGTTTTACCATAGCCAATATGGCAATTGAGGCAGGGGCTAAGAATGGAATATTTCCAGTTGATGATTTAGCTATTCAATATATGAAAGAACATTCTACCAAAGAATATAGGATATTTGAAGCAGATGAGGATGCAGAGTATGAAGCAACTTATGAGATAGATTTATCTACCCTTAAAGCTACAGTGGCATTCCCCCATCTGCCAGAGAACACCCGTACAATAGATGAAGTTGGGGATATTAAGATTGATCAGGTAGTTATTGGATCCTGTACCAATGGAAGGCTTGATGATTTAAGAGCAGCAGCAAAGGTTATGGCAGGTAGAAAAGTTGCCAAAGGCCTTAGGGTTATAATCTTCCCTGCTACTCAGAAAATCTATCTACAAGCATTGGAAGAGGGCTTAATCTCAACATTTATTAAAGCCGGCGCCGTTGTAAGTACACCAACCTGCGGACCGTGTCTTGGTGGACATATGGGTATCTTAGCTGCAGGAGAGAGGGCAGTGGCTACAACCAATAGAAACTTTGTAGGCCGAATGGGACATGTGGAATCAGAAGTCTATCTAGCCAGTCCTGCTGTGGCAGCAGCCAGTGCTATTACTGGAAGAATATCAGGTCCAGAAGAATTAGGATTATAGAAAGGGGTAGGTGATATGAAGGTACAAGGTACAGTGCACAAATATGGTGATAATATTGATACAGATGTGATTATTCCGGCTCGCTATTTAAATACTGCCGATCCTAAGGAACTGGCTGAAAAATGTATGATAGATATAGATGAAGATTTTGCTAAAAGGGTGAAAACAGGAGATATAATTGTAGCTAATAAAAATTTTGGATGCGGCTCCTCTAGAGAACATGCACCTATTGCAATAAAGGCATCAGGAATCAGTTGTGTCATAGCTGAAACATTTGCTAGGATTTTCTATCGCAATTCTATTAATATTGGGCTTCCGATTATAGAATGTCCGGAGGCAGCCAAGGAAATAGAAGCTGGGGATCAAGTGGAAATAGATTTTGACACAGGTACAATTACCAATTTAAGCAAAAATAAAAAATATAAAGGGCAAGCATTTCCGGAATTTATGCAAAAAATTATAAAAGCCGAAGGATTAGTAAACTATATTAATAATAAAAATTAAATACGGAACATTTTATACTCTAGAATCATAATCTGAAATAGAACATCAGAATAGGTGATGATTTTAGAATGAGTGGAACAATACAATACACGATACGACCATATGATACCATATGGATGCTGGCACAGATATTCAATACCACAGTGGATTCCATTATGGAATTAAATCCAGGTATTGATCCAAGGAATCTCCAGATAGGTCAAGTAATTACAATTCGTCCAGGTTTTCAATACTATCCATCATATAATAATGGTATGATGGACGATGAAATGTTTTTTAACGGAAACATGATGAACGGAATGCCGTTTAATGGTAACATGATGAATGGAATGCCTTATAACGGTAATATGATGAATGGCATGCCACCTAACAGAAATATGATGGACGGAACGCCTTTTAATGGCAATATGATGAATGGCATGCCACCTAACGGAAATATGATGGACGGGATGCCATTTAACGGAAACATGATGAACGGAATGCCTCCTAATGGTAATATGATGAACAATAATATGATGAATGGTACTATGGCAGAATTAAGATTCTATATGCATATGTTATGGGATCAGCATGTTACATGGACCTTTATGACCGTCTTGGCAATTCTAAATGACCTGTCTCAAACAGAGATTATAACTCAAAGATTATTACGGAATGCTACTGATTTTGGAGAAGCCTTCTTACCCTACTATGGTGAAGAGGATGCACAAAGATTAACAGATCTAATGACAGCACATATTACCATTGCTGCTGAACTGGTTCAAGCTGCTAAAAACCAAGATACGAACTTATATAGGCAGATAGAAGAAAGATGGTATAATAATGCAATGCAGATTGCCAGCTTCCTAAGCGATATTAATCCTAACTGGAATGTAGAGGATTGGAGTGCCATGTTGGAAGAACATTTGGAACTTCTAGCTTCTGCTGTAGCAGATATGGTTGCACAAAATTATGAAAATGCAATTAATAGCTACGATGATATTCAACTACAGGCTCTTGAAATGGCTGATATGATGGTAGAGGGTATAATGGAACAATTTCCATCCGTGTAATTTGGAAAATAAAGCCATTAATAGCAATGAATACTTAAAATATTCAAGAATTATTTCTATACCTCATGCAAACAATAAATCTTGTAATATCAACAGATTTAATCTTTGTTTGGAGGTAATGTAATGGCAGTTAAGAAAATGGATAAACCCAATGAAGGCATCAAGTGTATTGTTAATAGTTGTGAATATTATTTGAATGGTGACCATTGTACGGCGGAAATGATTCATGTTGAGCCAAGGAATGCTAATAGCTCTAATGAAACAGACTGTGCTACATTTATCCCGAAAGACAAGATATATTAATTAGCTTAACTAGCAGAAAAAAGGCTGATTACCCTGGGATAATCAGCCTTATTGTTAAAAGAATTTAGTACAAGATACTTAAATGTTTAGCAAGCCAAAAGCCTTCTTATTAATTATTTAAATAATTGTATAACCCCATCGTCATTTAGCTTTTTAAGTAAAGTAGCAATAACAGGAAGTAGCAATAAGCCTAATATACCCATTAGATTTACTCCAACAAACATACATAGCAAAGTAACTACGGGATGAAGCCCGATTTGTTGACCTACAATCTTAGGCTCAATACTTTGCCGAACGGCTGTTATAATAACATATAATATCAACATGCCAAGACCGATTTTATTGCTACCCATTATGAAACCTATTAGAGACCAGGGAAGTAATACAGTACCTGTTCCCAGTATTGGCATAACATCGACGATGGCTATTAAGAAACCAAATAAAATAGGATTTGGTATGCCAATAATCCAAAATCCAATGGCAATTTCTATACAAGTAATAGATAGGATCATGGCATAAGCTTTAATAAATTGTCCTATGGCCCCAACTCCGTTATCCTTAAGTTTTAATATGAAATCCTTTCTTTTGCCACTGAATTGTCTCATTAAAAAATCAGAGATCTTATAATAATCAATTGTGAATAGAAAGGAAGATACTATAGTAAACAATAGTTTTACTAAAAGTGATGGAAGTGAACTGGCAAAACCTGTGATTGCTCCTACTACTGTAGAGGATAAAGTTGTAACAAAGGAAAATATTGATTGACTAATATTATTAATAAAGTCATACAAAAAGGGCTCTATTTCTGGAAAATAAAGTACCAGATTATTAGAGGCTTCACGGAATGCCGGTTCTATAGTTTTCTTATAAAGGTTAGGTAATCCAGACAAGATAGTTTTAATATAATCAAATACCTTAATTCCTAGAAAACTAATCAAAAGTAGGACAATGCCATAAAATAGAATTAATACAATAACAGATGCTAAGGTACGGTGTATTTTTAACTTATCCTTAAGTCCGTCAATTGGTCTGCGAAACACAAGAGATATAATAAGACCTATTACAAAAGGCATTAAAAGAGGTAGAAAAAATTTAATGACCACGTAACCAAGTCCCATAATAATTGTGATATAAACGAATTTAATTATAAATGCCTTCTGTTTTTCTAGTTTCATATTTACCCTTTCTTGTTACATATAGTATTTAATGCAAAGTAATCTTGAATTGGTTGGAAAATTATTAGTCAAACTAGGTGTTATTGATTATGATGCTTTCTAAGGTGAGTGCAAGATGTTCACAATGGCTACAAGTTTGCTTAAAATGGTTTAGGATTTCGGTCCAGCATATTATTTGAACTGGATCTTTGGTGTTACGATATAGATTACGTATTGAATCCATATATAAGGTATACCCCAAATCTTTAATTTCATTTATCTTAACCAGATTATTATTAAGAATTTTAGAAGTTTTAAAATTCCTAAATTCTTTAAGAGTTTCATGCAAAGTTGTACAGCAATTTACAATTAGGGTGGTAAACTTTAATATTTCTATACTGATAGATTGAATATTAAATATATCAAAGCATATTAAAAGCTCTTCGATGGAGTCGGTTATATCATCAAGCCTCTCTGTGAGATTATAGATATCTTGCCGCTCCATAGGGGGGAGAAATTCCCTAGCCAAATGCCTTATGATTAGATTCCTTACCTGATCGGCACCAAGTTCTATATCGTGCATTTCCTTAATTTTCGAAGCTAAATTTTTACTTGAAAAGTTACATAATGTATCGTGTAGAAAATTCGCTGATTTTAAGGAGTATTCTGAAAGTTTAATAAATTCATTATAATAATTATATTCGTTTTTCCTTTTCATTTCAATACTTTCCTCCTGATTTCTTAAAGTTGTGAAAGATGAATATAATGAAAATTATAGTTTTATATAGCTAATTATGTATTAAACAGCTTCATAAATAAAAAGGCCATAAGATATCCCATTAATCCGCATCCGGGAAAGGTTAAGATCCAAGCTAAGACCATATCCTTGACAACTATCCAATTGACATTGGTAATTCTTTTAGAAGCTCCTACCCCCATTATGGCAGTGGTTTTTGTGTGGGTGGTGCTAACGGGAATGCCTAAGATTGAGGCCATAAATAAGCTAAAGGCTGCTGCAATATCAGCTGAAAAGCCTTGATACCTGTCTAGTTTAACCATTTCCATTCCAACTGTCTTAATAATGCGGTAGCCACCAAGGGAAGTGCCTAGGGCCATAATAAGGGAACATAATATCATCATCCAAATTGGAATTTTAAAATTATCAATATCTCCTTGTCCCTGGGCTAGGAAGATACCCAGGATGAAGATACCCATAAATTTTTGGCCATCTTGAGCTCCATGCATAAATGCCATGGCGCCACTGCCAAGAATCTGTGCCTTTTGGAAAAAAGGATTGGTTTTTTGCCGATCCATGGATTTGCATATTAAACCTATGGTCTTTGTTACTAGGTATCCTGCGCTAAAGCCTAAGATAGTGGACATAATCAGACCATAAAGAACCTTATTCCATTCATCGGTATTGATGCCCTTGGCCCCTTGAAGAGCATAGGCAGCTCCAGTTACACCAGCAATTAAGGCATGGGATTCGCTGGTTGGAATACCAAATAGCCATGCAGCTGTGGCCCATACTACTATGGCAAAGAGTCCAGCACACAAAGCAACCAAGGCATTATATGAATTATTACCAAAATCGACCATATTAAATAAGGTTTTAGCTACTGAATAATTAACCATGGTCATAAAGAGTACCCCAAGAAAGTTAAAAATAGCAGCCATTATAATGGCATGTTTTGGGCTTAGGGATCTGGTTGAAACGCAGGTGGCTATGGCATTAGGAGCATCGGTCCAACCATTGACCAGTATAACTCCCAAGGTAAGAAGTGTGGTAAATATCAGTGGGATATTGGAACTTAGCTGAGATAAAAAATCAATAATTCTTATTGTCATTTATAATAACCTTGCCTTTCTAAAAGTCTTGTACCATTAAATCTTGGAGCATTGTTATTATAAATTATTAGGAAGTATTATTAATAATACATATTAATTAATATTAGTTGATTTTTATTATAAAATACTTTAATATATACGATACTACTTTAAATCGATAAAGGACTAGAGCCTTTAGAATATAGAAAGGATGGTAAAGAATGAGAAGTGACGCAGTTAAAACAGGGATAGGGCAGGCCCCCCATAGATCATTATTCAATGCATTGGGATTAACAAAAGAAGAGCTACAAAAACCGATGATAGGAATAGTAAGCTCCTATAATGAAATAGTGCCTGGACATATGAATTTGGACAAGATAGTAGATGCTGTGAAATTGGGTGTTGCAATGGCTGGAGGTACACCTATAGTATTTCCTGCTATAGCTGTATGTGATGGAATTGCCATGGGACATCAAGGAATGAAATATTCCTTGGCTACTAGAGATTTAATTGCTGATTCAACAGAAGCTATGGTTATGGCCCATCAATTTGATGCTTTAGTTATGGTACCAAACTGTGATAAAAACGTGCCCGGATTATTAATGGCTGCAGCCAGATTAAACATTCCAACCATCTTTGTCAGTGGTGGTCCCATGCTGGCAGGCCGTGTCAATGGACAGAAAACCAGTTTATCTAGTATGTTTGAGGCTGTTGGGGCCCATAGCGCTGGTAATATGACTGAGGAAGAGGTTGAGTACTATGCCAGCAAGGTATGCCCTACTTGCGGTTCTTGTTCTGGTATGTATACTGCCAATTCTATGAACTGTCTAACCGAAGCAATAGGTATGGGCTTACAAGGAAATGGTACAATTCCAGCCGTATATTCAGAGAGAATTAAGCTGGCAAAACATGCTGGTATGAAGATAATGGAGCTGCTTGAGAAGAATATAAGACCTAGGGATATCATGACCAAGGAAGCTTTTGAGAATGCTCTTACTGTAGATATGGCTTTAGGTTGTTCAACCAATACCATGCTACATCTTCCAGCCATTGCCCATGAAGCTGGAATTGATTTGAATATAGATATAGCCAATGAGATAAGTGCTAAAACACCAAATCTTTGCCATCTAGCACCAGCTGGCCATACTTACATGGAAGATTTAAATGAAGCCGGTGGTGTATATGCAGTAATGAATGAATTAAATAAAAAGGGACTTTTACATACGGATCTCATTACTGTTACAGGAAAGTCTGTAGGTGAAAATATTAAGAACTGTGTAAATCTTAATCCCGATGTTATTCGTCCAATTGATAACCCCTATAGCCAAACTGGTGGTATTGCAGTATTAAAAGGAAATTTAGCTCCGGATTCAGGCGTGGTTAAACGCTCAGCTGTGGCACCAGAGATGCTAAAGCATGAAGGGCCAGCAAGGGTTTTTGATTGTGAAGAAGATGCAATTGAGGCTATTAAGGGGGGGAAGATTGTTCCAGGTGATGTAGTAGTTATTCGCTATGAAGGTCCTAAAGGTGGTCCTGGTATGAGAGAGATGCTTAATCCAACCAGCGCTATTATGGGAATGGGCCTAGGATCCTCAGTAGCATTAATAACAGATGGCCGCTTCTCTGGAGCATCTAGAGGAGCATGTGTAGGTCATGTATCACCTGAGGCAGCCGTAGGAGGTAATATTGCCCTGGTTGAAGAAGGGGATATAATTGAGATAGATATTAATGCCAACACATTAAATTTCAGAGTTTCGGAAGAAGAGTTGGCTAAGAGAAGAGCAAAATGGCAGCCAAGGGAACCCAAGATTACAACAGGATATCTATCCCGTTATGTATCCATGGTTACTTCCGGTAACCGAGGAGCAATCTTAGAAGTACCTAAGGCGTCAAAGTAACAGTAACTAGGATATAGGTCTTTAACGGAGGTGTAAATATGGAATTAACGGGTTCTCAAATTGTTATAGAGTGTTTGAAGGAACAAGGTGTGGATACTGTTTTTGGTTATCCCGGTGGAGCAATTTTAAATATTTATGATGAATTATATAAGCACAGTGATGAAATAAAACATTATTTAACATCCCATGAACAGGGGGCAGCCCATGCTGCAGATGGATATGCAAGAGCGACTGGTAAAGTAGGCGTATGTTTTGCCACCTCCGGTCCTGGAGCAACTAATTTAGTTACGGGAATTGCAACGGCATATATGGATAGCGTTCCCATGGTAGCCGTAACTGCCAATGTGGCGGTAAATCTATTGGGCAAGGATTCCTTTCAAGAAGTAGATATTACTGGGGTGACCATGCCAATAACTAAACATAACTTTATAGTAAAAGATGTAACAAAGCTGGCGGAGGTTATAAGAAAAGCATTCCGTATAGCTAGATCTGGCCGGCCAGGTCCTGTACTAATTGATATTACCAAGGATGTTACTGCAGCTAAGACTGAATTTGTTAGCATAGAGCCGGAAATGAAATCTCCAATAACTAACGAAATTACCGATGAAATCCTAGATAAGGCCGTAAATATGATTAAGAAAGCTAAAAAGCCCTATATCTTTGTAGGTGGTGGAGCGGTAATATCAGATGCCAGTAAGGAACTGGAGGCATTTGTGAAGTTAGTAGACGCCCCTGTAGCAGATACCTTAATGGGTAAGGGAGCTTTTAACGGAACAAATCCTCTCTATACTGGAATGATTGGTATGCATGGAACCAAAACATCCAATTTAGGAGTTACAGAATGTGATTTACTTATTACTATTGGGGCCAGGTTCTCTGACAGGGTAATAGGTAACTCCAAGAAGTTTGCAAAAAATGCAAAAATTCTACAGATTGATGTTGATCCTGCGGAGATTAATAAGAATGTATATAGCTACCACAGTATCATAGGTGATATAAAGGAAATACTGGATATATTAAATGAGAGATTGGAGCAGCAGGAACATAAGGATTGGATAGACCACATCATGGATATGAAGGAGAGATATCCATTAAAATATCGCAATGACATCTTAACTGGACCTTATATAATGGAAAAACTTTATGAGCTTACTGGTGGAGATGCGATTATAACTACGGAAGTGGGACAGCATCAGATGTGGGCTGCTCAGTACTTTAAATATCAAAATCCAAGAACTTTATTAACTTCTGGTGGACTTGGTACTATGGGATATGGATTAGGGGCATGTATCGGTGCAAAAATTGGAATGCCTCATAAGACCGTTATCAATATTGCTGGTGATGGATGTTTTCGTATGAATATGAATGAGATTGCAACTGCAACCCGCTATAATATACCTATAGTTCAATTGGTATTTAATAACCAGGTGCTAGGTATGGTACGTCAGTGGCAAACCCTCTTTTATGGAAGAAGATATTCCCATACTAATTTACATGATAAAGTTGATTTTGTTAAATTGGCTGAGGCTATGGGGGCGAAGGCTTATCGAATAACTAAGCGAGAGGAAGTAGAAAGTGTTCTTAAGGAAGTACTTGCTTTAAATGAGCCAGTAGTGGTGGATTGTGTAATAGATTTGGATGAAAAAGTATGGCCAATGGTAGCTCCTGGTGCAGCCATAGATGAAGTATTTACAGATGAGGATTTAAAATAAGCAATAAATTCAATAAGATTAAAAATACTAATGTATCCTACTGTCTTTCAGTATTGACAAAAAAATAACGTAGTCTTATAATAAGGGAAATGCTTTACTAAACTAAAGTTATAAATTAAAGTTAATTAAAGTAAATCCTAATATGTGAAAGGGTGGACGTGAAAGTGGGAAGAATATTTAATTTTTCGGCTGGACCAGCTATGTTACCAGTAGATGTATTAAAAGAAGCAGCAGATGAGATGCTTGATTATAAAGGCACTGGTATGTCTGTTATGGAGATGAGCCATAGGTCTAAGGCATATGAGAGTATTATTCAGGAAGCAGAGAAGGATTTAAGAGATTTACTTAACATTCCTGATAATTATAAAGTACTCTTTTTACAAGGTGGAGCTTCACAGCAATTTGCTATGATACCAATGAATCTAATGAAGAATAAGGTGGCTGATTATATTATTACTGGTTTATGGGCTAAGAAGGCTTATCAGGAGGCCAGTGTTTATGGCAAAGCTAATATTATAGCTTCCTCAGCAGATAAGAATTTCTCCTATATTCCAGATTGCTCAGATCTTCCAATATCAGAAGATGCTGATTATGTTCATATTTGTGAAAACAACACTATTTATGGTACAAAGTTTAAGACATTACCCAATACTAAAGGTAAGACATTGGTAGCCGACGTGTCTTCCTGCTTTCTATCAGAACCCATGGATGTAACTAAGTATGGGGTTATCTATGGGGGAGTTCAAAAGAATATTGGGCCGGCTGGAGTAGTTATTGTTATAATAAGGGAAGATCTTATTACTGAGGATACACTTCCTGGAACTCCTACAATGTTAAAATATAAGATACATGCGGATAGTGCTTCATTATACAATACACCCCCTGCCTATGGCATCTATATGTGCGGAAAAGTATTTAAGTGGCTTAAGAAACAGGGCGGACTAGAAGCAATCAAGATAAAGAACGAGAAAAAAGCGGCTATATTGTATGATTACTTAGATCAGAGCAAGCTATTTAAAGGGACAGTAGAGAAAAAGGATCGTTCCTTGATGAATGTTCCCTTTGTTACAGGAAATGCTGATTTAGATGCTAAATTTGTTAAGGAAGCCAAGGAAGCTGGTCTAGAAAATCTTAAAGGACATAGAACAGTAGGTGGCATGAGAGCTAGTATCTACAATGCTATGCCAGAGGAAGGCGTTCAAAAATTGGTTGAATTTATGAAGGAATTTGAAGCAAGAAATCTTTAATAAACTATGGGGTGGAAGGAGTGGAAAAACATGAAATATAGTTGCTTAAATCCCATCGCCAAGATAGGATTGGATATATTTGATGATCAATATGAAAAAACAGAAGATGCCAGCCAGGCAGATGTGATATTGGTTCGCAGTGCATCAATGCATGATATGGAATTCTCCGATAATCTGAAAGCTATAGCTAGAGCAGGTGCTGGTGTTAACAACATTCCCCTGGATAAATGTGCAGAAAAGGGAATAGTGGTTTTCAATACCCCTGGTGCCAATGCCAACGGTGTTAAGGAACTGGTAATTGCAGGGCTTATACTAGCATCCCGTGATATTATCGGCGGTGTAAATTGGGTTCAATCTGTTAAAGAGGATCCGGATATTGCTAAGCTTGTTGAAAAGAATAAATCAAAATTCGTAGGAAAAGAAATTCAAGGCAAAAAACTTGGGGTTATTGGCCTTGGAGCAATCGGTGTAATGGTTGCTAATGCTGCCAACAGGCTGGGAATGACAGTATATGGAGTTGACCCTTATATATCTGTAGACAGTGCATGGAATCTATCCAGAGATGTTATTCATGTTAAGACTAGGGAAGATATCTATAGAGAATGTGATTATATAACAGTTCATACACCATTAATAGATCATGAAGATCCTAGCAAAAAAACTAAGAAAATGATTAATAAAGAAGCCATTGATAAAATGAAAGATGGGGTTATTATCTTAAACTTTGCCAGAGATCTTCTGGTAGATGATGAGGATATGGCAGAAGCCTTAAAATCAGGGAAGGTAGCCAAATACATAACTGACTTCCCTAATGTTAATACAGCTAAGATGGAAAATGCTATATTAATCCCTCATTTGGGTGCCTCCACAGAAGAATCTGAGGATAATTGTGCTGTTATGGCAGCTAAACAATTAAAAGATTATATGGAGAATGGTAATATAGTAAACTCCGTAAATTATCCAAATTGTGATGCAGGAGTATGTACAGCGGCAGGTCGTATCTCTGTGCTTCATAGAAATATTCCCCATATGTTAAATCAATTTACTGGAGTTATTTCATCTATGGGCTTTAATATAACTGATTTAGTTAATAAGAGTAAAGGTGAATATGCATATTCAGTAATAGACGTAGAGACACCACTGAATGAGGAAGTACTAAATAAGCTAACAACTATAGAAGGTGTTCTAAAGGTAAGAAGAGTTAAATAGAAAAGAATATAATAATCGTGGGACAGAGAAATAAATTTGCTTCAGAGGCATCTGTAGACTTTTATCTCCTGTCCCATTGTTATATTATGCATTAAAAGGGATAAATACAAGAATAATACTTGTATATTTTATTTATATAATTTATTATATAAAGTATAGAACTATCCAAAGTGTGTAAATATGGACTTGCTTAGTAGGAGGAAAGATATGGCATCTATTAAACCTTTTATTTGTATACGGCCAAGGGTAGATGTGGCCAGTAGAGTAGCAGCCTTACCCTATGATGTATATGATCGTCAAGAAGCTAAACAGGAAGTGGGAAGAGAACCGCTTTCTTTTTTAAGAATTGATAGGGCTGAGACAGAATTTGATGATAGTGTAGATATGTACGATCCCAAGGTATATAAAAAGGCCAAGGAGCTGTTAGATAAAAATATAGAGGATGGTATATTTATAAAAGATGAAGTAGAATGTTATTATATATATGAATTATGTATGGATAATAGAGCCCAAACAGGTATTGTTGCCTGTGCATCTATTGATGATTATTTAAGCAATGTTATTAAAAAGCATGAAAACACAAGAGAAGATAAAGAGCTGGACCGTATTACCCATGTGGATGTCTGTAATGCACAAACAGGACCTATATTTTTAACATATAGATCCAATAATATAATAAATCAAATGGTAAATGAGATAAAGAAAGAGGAGCCTATCTACAATTTTATTGCTAATGATGGGGTCTCCCATAAAGTATGGAAATTAGATGATAAAGAAAAAATCACCATAATAAGAGATGCATTTTCAAAAATAAATCAGATTTATATAGCAGATGGTCATCATAGGGCAGCGTCTGCAGTTAAAGTAGGCTTAAAAAGACGTAAGGAAAATCCCCAATATACAGGTAATGAAGAGTACAATTATTTTCTATCTGTACTTTTTCCTGATGAACAACTGATGATTATGCCTTATAATAGGGCAGTAAAGGATTTAAATGGCCTAAATAAGGATGAGTTTATTGAGAAAATAGAAGCCAATTTTGCAGTAAGTTTAATAGGTTTGGAACCATACCAACCTAAAGAAAAAGGAACTTTTGGCATGTTTTTGGACGGAAAGTGGTATGCTTTACGGGCAAAAGAACATCTAAATACTATTGATGACCCTGTCAAAAGTTTAGACGTTTCCTTATTGCAGGATTATCTCCTCTATCCCATACTAGGTATAGTGGATCCGCGAACAGATAGCAGAATTGATTTTATCGGTGGTATTAGAGGCCTAAAGGAGCTGGAAAGAAGAGTATCCGAGGATATGGCAGTGGCCTTCTCTATGTATCCAACATCTATAGACGAACTACTTGCAGTATCCGATGCAGATAAATTAATGCCACCTAAATCCACATGGTTTGAGCCTAAATTAAGAAGTGGATTATTTATTCATGAATTATCATAGTTTAGTAAATTAGCCTTGTAAATATTCAGTGGTGATGCCTCTTCCATTTAGGTGATGGGTATCACCACTGATGATATAGCCTTTTATACTTAAGGGTATTTATAATATACTAGAGAAACATATAAAATTTAAGAAAATAAAAAAGGAGAATTGATATGGCAAATTTAAGAGGAACTAAAACACTGGAAAATTTAATGAGATCATTTGCAGGTGAAGCACAAGCAAGATTACGTTACACATATTTTGCATCAGTAGCAGGTAAAGAGGGATACAAGCAAATACAAAATATTTTCATGGAGACTGCTGAAAATGAGAAGGAACATGCTAAGGTATTTATGAAACTGGCTCTTAAGCATTTAGATGGTGAAAATCCTGCGCCAGTTGATATTAATGCGACTTATCCATTTGCTTACGGGGATACAATTGCAAACCTAAAATCCGCAGCCAATGGTGAGCACGAAGAGGCGGATATCGATTACCCAGAGTATGCTAAAACAGCTAAGGAAGAGGGCTTTGATGACATAGCAGAAAAATTCCTTTCAATTGCATCAGTTGAGAAACATCATGAGGAGAGATTCCGTAAGCTACTTGCCAATATCGAAAATGGTACTGTATTTAAGAAGGATGGCAAGGTATTCTGGAAATGCTTAAACTGTGGACATATCCATGAAGGAGAGGAAGCACCAGAAATATGCCCAACATGCGATCATGCTCAAGGATATTTCCAGCTACTTGATGATTGTTTCTAATAAATAATTTATAATTTTTTAATTTTATTTTTAAGACAAACTCTGTTAAAATACAGGATATAAATTTACTTAAAGGGAGATAGGTTATGAGTAATTTTTTCAATTTAGAGAATCCTTTTTTTACTACACTAAGTAAAATATGTGACATGATTTTTCTTAGCATAGTTTATGTAATAATATGCATACCGATTGTCACCATAGGACCTGCAACTACAGCTTTATATTATACCACAGTCAAAGTTATAAGAAGAGATAGAAGCTACCTTTTTAGAGAGTTCTTCAAATCATTTAAGCTCAACTTTAAAAAGGGTGCTTTAGCTGGTATTATTTTGACTATTATATCAGCAATTCTTGCTTTTGATGTTATGTATGCTTATGAATTGGCTAAGACGGATTATAATAAGGGTTCACTTTTCATGAGTATGTTTATTGCAATAATATTCATAATTACCTGTATTACCCTTTATATATTTCCTGTATTATCTAGGTTTGAAATAGGATTAAAGCAGCTATTTAAGACGTCATTTTTTATGTCAATCAGGCATCTCCCCTCAACCATCCTAATGATTGTTATACTTTTAGTAACACTACTGGCCATATATCTTATACAAATTCTTGCCTTTATACTTCCATCGGTATGTGCTTTGTTGATTTCATTTCTTATGGAAAGAATCTTCAAGAAATATATGCCAAAGTCCGAAGATAATGATGAGGATGCTGTGAAGGATGAATGGTATCTTGAATAAAGTTGATTCCTATTCTACAGGAGAGGAGATTATTGTATGACAGATAAATTAACCGATATTTTTGGAATAGACGTATTTAATGATTCGGTTATGTTTGAACGTTTACCAAAGAAGGTATACGCGACCCTAAAGAAAACTATTGAAAATGGTGATGATTTAGATTCCAGTGTAGCTGAAGTTGTAGCTAATGCTATGAAGGATTGGGCAATAGAGCGGGGAGCTACCCATTATACCCATTGGTTTCAGCCCATGACTGGAATAACTGCTGAGAAACATGATTCTTTTATTAGCCCTACCCCAGATGGAAAGATTATTATGGAGTTTTCAGGTAAAGAGTTGATTAAGGGAGAATCTGATGCTTCATCATTTCCATCTGGTGGTCTTAGGGCAACCTTTGAAGCCAGGGGCTATACCGCTTGGGATTGCACTTCGCCAGCCTTTCTAAGGGAAGATGCTGCAGGGGTTACCCTGTGTATACCAACTGCCTTTTGTTCATACACTGGTGAAGCTTTAGATATGAAAACCCCACTACTTCGCTCCATGGAGGCTATAAGTAAGCAGGCTGTTAGAATTCTTAAATTATTCGGACATAATGATGTAACTAAAATCACCACCTCTGTTGGTGCAGAGCAGGAGTATTTTTTAATAGATAAGGAAAAGTATCTAAAAAGAGATGACCTTATTTTTACTGGGAGAACCTTATTTGGGGCCATGCCACCTAAGGGGCAGGAGATGGAAGACCATTACTACGGCAGTATAAGGGAAAGAGTAGCCTTATTTATGAAAGAGCTAAATGTTGAATTATGGAAATTGGGGGTTAGTGCCAAAACCCAGCATAATGAAGTAGCGCCTGGTCAACATGAATTAGCTCCGGTCTATACTTCTGCCAATATTGCTTCTGATCATAACCAATTAATTATGGAAACCATGAAAAAAGTAGCTAACCGTCATGGCCTAGCTTGTCTACTTCATGAGAAACCCTTTGCTGGAGTCAATGGATCAGGTAAGCACAATAATTGGTCTATGGTGACCAATACTGGTAAGAATTTATTGGATCCTGGAAAAACACCTAATGAGAATATTCAGTTTTTATTATTCCTAGTAGCCATCATTAGGGCAGTAGATGAGCATGCAGATCTGCTGAGATTATCTGCTGCAAATCCAGGTAATGACCATAGACTAGGTGCCAACGAAGCACCTCCTGCTATAATATCTATTTTCGTTGGTTCACAATTGGAGGATGTGCTAGCTCAGCTGATGAAAAACGGGGAAGCCAAGACTTGTCAGACTGGTGGTAGGCTTAATATAGGGGTTCATACTATACCTGAGCTCTACAAGGATGCAGCAGACCGGAATAGAACTTCACCCTTTGCCTTTACCGGTAATAAATTTGAGTTTCGTATGGTTGCTTCATCTATGTCTATAGCCAATGCTAATACAGTAATTAATACCATTGTAGCAGATGTACTCTGTGATATGGCAGATGAACTAGAGAAGGCTGAAGATTTTGATCTTGCTGTCCATAATTTAATTAAAAAGACCATTAAAGATCATCAAAGAATTATATTTAATGGTAATGGATACTCAGAAGAATGGGTTAAGGAAGCTGAGAGAAGAGGGCTATCCAATATCAAGACTATGGTAGAAGCTATCCCAGCCTTAGTTAAGGAAGAATCCATAAGGGTATTTTCTAAGCATAATGTCTTATCTGAAGCAGAGCTACGGTCTAGAGCAGAGATATTATATGAAGCCTATTCTAAAACAATTAATATTGAGGCCAAGACCATGATTTATATGGCCAGCCAAAAATATATACCAGCTGTGATTAAATATACTAAGATATTGGCTGATAGTATTAATTCTATTAAAGCGGCGGATATAGAAGCTGATATATCTGTTCAAACTGGTTTATTAAAGGAATGCTCTGCCTTACTGGTACAAGCTAAGGATGCCTTAGGTAAACTGCAAAATGCTGTGGAAGATGCAGCTAAGAAAGCGAATTATATAGAGAAAGCCATCTTCTTTAAGAACGATGTATTTCCACTAATGGAGGAACTAAGAAGGCCCATTGATCAGTTAGAGGTTATTACGGATAAAGAGCTATGGCCAGTTCCTACATATGGTGATTTGCTTTTTGAACTATAAATACACTTGTGCAATTTTATATTATAGTATTATAACTTTCTAAGTTGTTATGGATTTTCTCTCCATAGCAACTTTTTTGTATAGGAAATTCCTCCGAATTTCCTATACAGTGTGCTCCCAGGCATTAAGCTATGGTATTTTATGTTACAATTTATTATTTGTGATAAACCCCTTGACATTTTTAAGGTTTTACTATATATTTTGATTATCAAAATATTTGTAAGACAAATTAATTGCAAAGTAAGGGAATTTAAAATATAATTTAAAAGCAAATATAACTTGCTTACAAATATTTAGAGGATAGTAGGAGTTGTGTAAATGAAGGATAAGTTTGTTGAAATTAATGATTTGCTAGTGGAGATTTATGATGATGTTATCCGTATCGAAGAATACTCTATTAAGCAAGGGGTTTTTAGTGATATCTCTATCACAGAGATTCATACAATCGAAGCTGTAGGCTTGTATGGATCCAAAACCATGTCAGAGATTGCTGCCCAGCTGGAAATAACCATGGGGACCTTAACTACAGCTGTAGATAAATTAATAAAGAAAGGTTATTTAGAAAGAAGTCGCAGTGAAGTTGACAGAAGGATTGTTAATGTCAGCCTTACCAAAAGGGGGAAACTGGCATATCGTATTCATGAAAAATTTCATATGGATATGGTCAAGGCTGTTATGGAGGATATGACTGAAGCTGAAGAAGAGGTACTTCTTACTGCTCTTCGTAAACTAAATAAGCATCTGAAAGAAATATATAATCCCGCAAAAAGTTAATTTGGCAGATATGATAGGAGGACTATCACAATGAGACATGCGATAATCGTTGGTACAGGTAGTTATGCCCCAGAAAATAGAATTACTAATGATAATTTGGCTGAGCTAGTAGAGACCAGTGATGAATGGATTGTATCTAGAACAGGCATTAGAGAAAGAAGAATCTCAGTAGGGGAACTTACTTCAGATCTTGCTTATAAAGCAGCTAAAAGAGCAGTGGAAGATGCCAAGATAAGCCCTGAAGATATTGAGCTTATAATATGTGCTACCATAACCCCGGATTCTTTTATGCCTTCGGTAGCTTGCCAAGTGCAGGATAGATTGGGTGCCAGAAGGGCAGCAGCCTTTGATTTGTCCGCAGCCTGTACTGGTATTATATATGCCGCTGTTACGGCTGCAAAATTTATAGAAAGCGGTATGTACAGTAGTGTATTGGTAATCGGTGCAGAGACATTATCAAAAATAGTTGATTGGGAGGATCGCTCCACCTGTGTCTTATTTGGTGATGGGGCTGGAGCCATGGTGCTGGCGGCCAGTGATAAGGGCGGCGGTATATTAGCTTCTAATTTGCTGGCTGATGGAAGCAAAAGCTCCCTTCTAATGTGTCCGTCCCTACCCTTAACCAATCCATATATCAATGATGATGTTTCTTTACCATTAAAACTAACAATGCAAGGTCAGGATGTTTTCAAATTTGCTGTTCGTACCATAGCTGATAATATCAATACTATTTTACAGAAGTCATCAGTTAGCACTGATGATATAAAATATATAATTCCCCATCAGGCAAATATAAGAATTCTTGAACAGGCTGCCAGATATTGTAATATTCCTATGGAGAAGTTTTATGCCAATCTTGAATTATATGGCAATACATCGGCGGCCAGCATTGGAATTGCCTTGGATGAACTGTCAAGGAGTGGACAGTTATATCCAGGGGATAAGTTGATTTTGGTTGGCTTTGGCGGAGGCCTGACCAGTGGAGCAATTCTAGTTCAATGGGTGTAATTGTGCTTAACAAAGCATTAACAAAAATAAAAAATAAATTAAAAGGAGTAATTGAAATGGATTTTAATAAGATTAAAGAAATAGTTGCAGAACAATTAGGAGTAGATGTATCAGAACTTACAGATGAAACCTCTTTAAAAGATGACCTTAATGCAGATTCTTTGGATTTATTCCAAGTGATAATGTCTTTAGAGGAAGAGTTTGATATTGAAATACCTACAGAAGATACTGAAAATATTAAAACCATAGGGGATATTGAAAAATATCTTAATAGTAGAAAATAATAGCAACAGAAAATCTTATGACTTAGATTAAGATTAGCAGCATAGTCATGGAAGTAAGTTATAAAGAATACGGGGGATTGAAGATTAGCATGGAATCACGGATTTGCAAGTTGTTGAATATAGAATATCCTATCTTTCAAGGAGCCATGGCACGGATATCTGATTCGACCCTGGCAGCAGCGGTATCTGAAGCCGGTGGTCTGGGTATTATAGCTGGAGGCAATGCGCCAGTTGATGTGGTTAGGGCAGAAATCAGAAGGGTGAAGGAGTTAACAAAGAAGCCTTTTGGTGTGAATATTATGTTATTAAGTCCTAATGTGGATGAAATTGCTAGGCTGGTATGTGATGAAGGTGTGAAAGTTGTAACCACAGGGGCTGGAATCCCCAGTAAATATATGGATACATGGAAGGCCCATGATATTAAAGTAATACCAGTGGTACCATCTGTGGCAATAGCTAAGCGTATGGTTAGATATGGGGCCGATGCCCTGGTAGCCGAAGGTACCGAAGCAGGTGGTCATGTGGGAGAGCTTACTACCATGGTATTGGTTCCCCAGGTGGTTGATGCAGTTGATATCCCTGTAATAGCAGCTGGAGGCATAGCTGACGGTAGAGGTGTGGCAGCAGCATTTATGCTAGGAGCCCAGGGGGTTCAGGTGGGAACTAGATTCCTTACGGCTTATGAATGTACTGTCCATGAAAATTATAAGAACAAAGTTTTAAAGGCTAAAGATATAGATACAGTAGTAACTGGTTGCTCTACAGGCCATCCAGTGCGGGTTCTAAAAAACAAATTAACAAGACAGTTTATGGAGTTAGAAGCCAGCCAGGCCTCTAAAGAGGAGATAGAGAGGCTGGGGGCAGGGGCCTTAGCAAAGGCCGTCAGTGGGGATGTGGATTATGGCTCAGTTATGGCAGGCCAAGTAGCTGCCATGGTAAACAAGGAACAAAGCTGTAAGGATATAATTGAAGAGATGATGTCAGAAGCTAAGAGATTACTTTATAGAGAATAATTTAATTGTTGTGCAAAACTAATGGAGGATTATATGGGCAAGATAGCATTTTTATTTGCAGGCCAGGGAGCACAGTACATTGGTATGGGTAAGGAACTATATATGGAGTTCCCAGAATGCAGAAGGATATTTGAGGAAGCAGGGGAGAGTATAGGGAAGGATTTAACTAAATTAATTTTTGATGGTTCTAAAGAAGAATTAGATCTAACCGAAAATACTCAGCCTGCTATAGTTACCATGTCTTTAGCAGCCTATGAAGCTTTATCTAGCTTTGGTGTAAAGGCAGATGTAATGGCAGGCCTTAGCCTGGGTGAATATTCAGCACTGACAGTTAGCGGTGTATTTACCCTTAATGAGGTTATACCCTTGGTAAGAAAAAGAGGCCTTTTCATGCAGGAAGCTGTCCCTGAGGGAAGGGGTAAGATGTCTGCAATTCTGGGATTATCAGAAGATCAGGTTAGAGAAGCATGCCATAGAGCAGAGGCCTATGGAGTTGTGGAGCCAGCTAATTTTAATTGTCCTGGCCAGATTGTAATAGGTGGAGAAGTAGATGCTGTTATAGAAGCCTGTAAGATAGCAAAAGAACTGGGAGCTATGAAAACTATTGATTTGCCCGTTAGTGCCCCTTTTCATACCTCTATGTTAAAACCTGCGGCTGATAAGTTAAAACAGGAATTGGAACAGGTAATTATTGGCGAATTAAATATACCAGTAATAAGTAACCTTCATGCTTCTTATATTAAAGGGGCTTCGGAAGTTAAGGAACTGCTTTATCTTCAGGTAATGAGTAGTGTGCTATGGGAACAGACAATAAGAAATATGCTGGATGAAGGAATTACTGATTTTGTTGAGCTAGGGCCAGGACGGGCATTATCAGGTTTTGTAAAAAGGATTGATAGAAAAGCAAGGCTTTATAACGTAGAGGATATGGCATCCCTCAAAAATGTTGTATCTTTACTGGGATAATTAGGCGATACAAAGCTTATACCTAAGGCGTCAAGGAGAGAGAAGAATAGAAAGGAAATATTGATATGTTAAATGGGAAAGTAGCTGTAGTTACCGGAGCCGGTAGGGGGATAGGAAGGGAAATTGCATTACTTTTTGCCCAGAAAGGAGCAAAGGTTGTTGTAAATTATCGAAGTAGTAAAGCTTCAGTAGAAGATTTGCTACAAGCTATTGAAGCTCTGGGAGGAGAGGCCATAGCTGTTTAGGCAGATATAAGTAAAGATTCTGGTGCTAAGTTCCTTATGGAAACTACAATAGAGCAGTTAGGTAGGCTGGATATCTTAGTCAATAATGCCGGCATTAATAAAGATAATTTGCTTATTAGGATGTCTGAAGAGGATTTTAACAGGGTTATCGATACTAATCTAAAGGGAACCTTCCTCTGTACCAAGTATGCATCCAAGGCCATGCTAAAGCAAAAATCAGGCAGAATTATTAATATTTCTTCTGTTGTCGGAATAGCTGGCAATATTGGTCAAGCAAATTATTCAGCATCAAAGGCAGGGGTTATTGGATTAACTAAGACAGTTGCCAGAGAATTAGCTTCAAGGGGGATCACTGTAAATGCCATTGCCCCAGGTTTTATACAGACAGATATGACAGATGTATTACCAGAAAAGATTAAAGAAGCAAGTATAGCCAATATACCGCTAAAACGTTTTGGAACAGCCAAGGAAGTGGCAGAAGCAGTATTCTTCCTAGCTTCAGAAGCAGCCAGTTACATTACTGGCCAAGTTTTGCAGGTGGATGGCGGCATGATAATGTGAAAAGAGGTTAGATATGGATCGTAGAGTAGTAATTACTGGAATGGGAGCAATAACTCCAATCGGTAACACCGTCTTGGATTTCTTTCAAAATATTAGGGATGGAATTTGTGGAATAGACTATATCAAGGCATTTGACACAGAGGGATTTAGTGCCAAACTAGCTGCTGAAGTCAAGGATTTTGACCCTAAAGATTATATGGATGCTAAGGAAGCTAGGCGAATGGATAGATTTTCACAGTTTGCCTTAGCTGCCGCCAAGGAAGCAGTTGAGGATTCTGCTTTGAATCTAGACCAAATAAACCGTGATCGCTTTGGAGTTATTGTTGGATCAGGAATTGGAGGGATTGCCAATATTGAAAAGGAAGCCTGGAATCTCTTTAATAAGGGACCTAGAAGAATCAATCCCTTGTTTATTCCTATGATTATAACCAATATGGCAGCTGGTAACTTAGCAATTAAATATGGAGCTAGAGGGATATGTACCAATGTAGTAACCGCTTGTGCTACAGGTACCCATTGTATAGGAGAGGCATTCCGTAATATAAAGCATGGTTATGCTGATATTATCTTGGCTGGAGGTACAGAAGCTTCTATTACCCCATTATCTATAGCTGGCTTTACCACAGTGACGGCCTTATCCAAGAGTACCAACCCCCATAGAGCTTCTATACCATTTGATAAGGAGAGAGATGGCTTTATCATGGGGGAAGGGGCAGGTATCTTGGTCATGGAAGAATATGAACATGCTATTAGGCGGGGAGCTAAGATTTATGCTGAAGTAGTTGGCTATGGTGCCACCTGTGATGCCTATCATATCACATCTCCTTCACCTGATGGTGATGGAGCAGCAAGGGCCATGAAACTTGCCATAGAGGAGGCTAATATAAAGCCTAAGAATGTGTCATATATCAACGCCCATGGAACCAGTACAGAAATAAATGATAAATTTGAAACTGCTTCTATTAAATTAACTTTTGGAGCAGATGCTTATAAGATACCCATAAGTTCTACTAAATCTTTTATTGGACATTTGCTTGGAGCAGCAGGTGCAGTGGAGGCTATAGTAAGTGTTAAGGCGCTGGAGCAAAGCTATATACCTGCCACTATAGGTTTAACCATACCAGATGAGGAATGTGATTTAGATTATGTACCAGGTATAGGTAGAGAGCAAGTACTGGATTATGTTATGTCAAATTCCTTAGGTTTTGGTGGTCATAATGCATCTATTATATTTAAAAAAGTCATTTAATATATCTGTAAATAATATATAAATTAGGGATTAGAAAGGCTAGGTGATTATATGGATTATAAAGAGATTATAAATATCATGAGAGAATTGAACCAGACGGATTTGACTAAATTAGAGATAGAGCAAAATGGAATTCGAATTCTCATGGAGAAGGGAAACGGTCAAATATCCAATTTAATGACATCATCACAGACTACTACCATATCCCCATTACAGGAAGACACTCTTATAACTAATGTGGCACAGTCTACAGTAAGCCACGAAGCTCTATCTTCTGCTAAGTCGGCAGTTAGCACAGAGCCAGCACTACAAATTTTATCTCCTATGGTAGGGACATTTTATGCCCAGCCAGCTCCTGATAAACCACCATATGTGAAAGTGGGAGATAAGGTTAAGAAAGGCCAAACACTTTGCATAATTGAGGCCATGAAACTAATGAATGAGATTGAAAGTGAATATGACGGTGAGATTATAGAAGTATTAGTTAATAATGAAGATATGGTAGAATACGGGCAACCCCTGTTTGCAATTAGAGAATGCTGACCTTTGATAATAAGACTTTGCAAATTGTGTTTAAAAATGAGGAAGGAAATGTTAATGTTAAATATAGATGAAATTCAAAACATACTACCCCATAGACCGCCTATTCTCTTGGTGGATAGAATTGAAGAATTAGAGCCTGGAAGTAGAGCTGTTGGAAGAAAATGTGTTACAATGAATGAACCCTTTTTCCAAGGACATTTTCCTGGGAAAGCTGTAATGCCTGGGGTAATCATTCTAGAAGCTTTGGCACAGACAGGGGCTGTAGCATTACTTACTTGTGAGGAACATAAAGGTAAGCTGGCCTATTTTGGAGCCATGGATAAAGTGAAATTTAAAAGACAGGTTGTTCCAGGGGATGTTTTAGAATTACAAGTAGAGATTACAAAATTAAAAGGTGATTTTGGAGTAGGAAAAGCTGTTGCTTATGTTGAAGAACAAGTGGCAGTAGAGGCTATACTTACCTTTGCCCTTGGAGAAAAATAAAAGGAGAGGCGTTAATGTTCAATAAAATATTAATTGCAAATCGTGGGGAGATAGCAGTAAGAATTATCCGTGCCTGTAGAGAAATGGGAATAGAAACCGTAGCTGTTTACTCAGAGGCCGATAGGGAGGCCCTACATGTTATGCTGGCTGATGAAGCAGTATGCATTGGTCCTGCCAGGTCAAAAGATAGTTATCTTAATATGCAGAATATTATCAGTGCAACTGTACTTACTGGAGCAACAGCAATTCACCCAGGGTTTGGTTTCTTAGCCGAGAATAGTTCCTTTGCCAGAATGTGTGAGGATTGTAAGATAACTTTTATAGGGCCAAAGGCAGATACTATTGATTTATTAGGCAATAAATCCAAGGCTAGGGAGACTATGATAAAGGCCGCTGTTCCAGTAATACCTGGATCAGAGGGAGAGATTAAATCAATTGATGATGCCCTATCAATTGCTAATCAAATAGGTTATCCAGTAATGATTAAAGCCTCCTCTGGGGGCGGTGGTAAAGGTATGAGGGCTGTTTATAATGCAAAGGAGCTGGAAAAGGCCTTTATATCTGCACAAGCTGAAGCTAAGGCTGCTTTTGGTGATGATAAATTATATATGGAAAAACTTATTATTAATCCTAAACATATAGAATTTCAGATTTTGGCGGATCAGTATGGAAATATAGTTCATTTGGGGGAAAGGGACTGTTCCTTACAACGGAGAAACCAAAAGGTTATGGAAGAGGCACCATCTCCAGTCATGAGCCCTAAGCTAAGAGAGATCATGGGAGATACTGCTGTAAGGGCTGCTAAGGCAGCAGGATATGTCAATGCAGGAACTATTGAGTTTTTGCTAGATAAAGATGGTAATTATTATTTTATGGAAATGAATACTAGAATTCAGGTTGAGCACCCTATAACAGAGATGGTAACTGGAATTGATTTAATAAAAGAACAGATTAAAATTGCTGCTGGGGAAAAATTATCATTTAGCCAAGGGGATATACAGATAAAAGGCCATTCCATTGAGTGTAGGATAAATGCGGAAAATCCCGATAAGGGATTTATGCCTTGTCCTGGGCCAATTGACAATCTTATATTTCCAGGAGGTAATGGCATACGTATTGACAGTGCTATATACCCTGGCTATGTGGTGCCCTCTTGCTATGATTCCATGTTAGCTAAGTTAATCACCTATGGAAGAGATAGGGAGGAAGCCCTTCAAAAGATGAAGCAGGCTCTGTCTGAGTTCCTTATTGAGGGGATTTATACCAATATAGAATTTCAATATGACTTATTAGAGCGGGAAGAAGTTATTTCTGGAAAATATCACACCGGGTTAATAGAAGGAATGAAGTCTCATGAGTAAGAAATTGTTCAGAATAAAAAAATATGCAACTTCTAATGTTTATACCACTAGGCCCAGAGATATTAATATAGATGATAAGGAAGATAAACCTAATGTACCAGAGGGAATAATGACAAAATGCCCCAAATGTGGTAAGGTGGTTTACTCCAAACTTTTATTAAAAAATAAAAAAATCTGTGATGAATGTGGTTACTATTATAAAGTTTCTGCCTATGAGAGAATAGCAATGATTATGGATGATGGGGAGATTCTAGAGTATGATAAACAGCTAACAACAAAAGATCCCTTAAATTTTCCTGGCTATGCTGACAAACACCTGCAGACTCAGATGAAAACGGGCTTAGTTGATGGATTAGTAACTGGCAAAGGCAAGATTGATGGTACCATGACAATGATTGCTGTTATGGATGCTGCATTTTTCATGGGTAGTATGGGGACTGCAATTGGTGAAAAGTTAACTAGGTTATTTGAACGGGCTACGGAGGAGAAGCTACCAGTCATAGTATTTACAGCTTCCGGTGGTGCCAGAATGCAGGAGGGAATCTATTCCTTGATGCAGATGGCAAAGGTTAGCGGTGCAGTTGCTAAACATGGGCAGGCAGGATTACTTTATATCACTGTGCTGACAGATCCTACTACTGGCGGTGTCACAGCTAGTTTTGCAATGCTGGGAGATATAATATTAGCTGAGCCTGGAGCTTTAATAGGCTTTGCAGGGCCCCGGGTTATTGAACAGACCATACGACAAAAATTGCCAGAGGGTTTTCAAAAATCAGAGTTTCTTCTGGAGCATGGTTTCATTGATAAGATTGTTAGCAGAGATAACTTAAAGCAAACCCTTGGTACATTACTACAAATGCATAGTATTACCTATGGTATTACCAATGCATAATAATATTGTAACCATAGACAAGAGCAGAGAAAGTAATAAATTGTTGAAAATGAAACTCAATTAAATCGGAGGAAGGCAGCAATGAATTTAACACCCTGGGAAAAGGTAAAATTGGCCCGAATGCCTCTAAGGCCAACGGGCCTTGATTATATAGTTAAAATCTTTGACCAATTTATAGAATTCCATGGGGATAGGTATTATGGTGATGACCAAGCCATTGTTGGTGGCATTGCTTATTTCAATGGAATTCCTGTAACTGTACTTGCACAGCAGAAGGGACGAAACACTAAAGAGAATATTGCTAGAAATTTTTCTATGCCTCATCCTGAAGGCTATCGAAAGGCACTGCGGCTTATGAAGCAAGCAGAGAAATTCCATAGACCTATTATATGCTTTATTGATACACCTGGGGCTTTTTGCGGAATTGGGGCAGAGGAAAGGGGACAGGGAGAGGCTATTGCTGCTAATTTGGCAGAGATGATGCTGTTAAAAACCCCCATAATATCTGTGGTGATATCTGAGGGAGGAAGTGGCGGTGCTTTGGCTTTAGGGGTTGCTGACAGGGTATATATGCTAGAGAATGCTATATATTCTATCTTATCCCCAGAAGGTTTTGCCAGTATCTTATATAAGGATTCTTCAAAAGCTGAGCAGGCAGCTGCTGATATGAAACTTACAGCTCAGGACCTTATGGGCTTTGGAATTATCGATGGGATAATTCCAGAACCCACAGGCGGAGCTCATAATGACTATGATTTGGTTATTAATAAGGTTAAAGCTGTAATAGAAGCTGATTTAGCTAATCTATACCAAGAGTCCATAGAACAATTATTAGAAAAGCGATATATGAAATTCAGGAAAATATATTAATCTTCTTTTTCAACGTTAAAGCGCATTATCTGTCTTTTTCTTGCCATTTCATCGCTGTCCAGGTATTCATCATAGGTTGTAATCTTATCAATCAGACCATTAGGTGTTATTTCCATAATACGATTGGCTGTGGTCTGAATAAATTGATGATCCTGAGATGTGAAAAGTGCAACACCAGGGAACTTAATTAAACCATTGTTTAAGGAGGTAATGGACTCCATATCCAAGTGGTTAGTAGGTTCGTCCAGTATCAATACATTGGCACCAAGGAGCATCATTTTAGATAACATAACACGGACCCTTTCGCCACCGGATAGGACATTTACCTTCTTAGTACCTTCTTCACCGGAAAATAGCATTCTACCTAAGAAACCACGGACATAGGTTACATCTTTCTCAGGGGAGAAAGGCATTAGGAAATCAACAATGGTTTCATCACCTGAGAATAGTTTGGTGTTATCCTTAGGGAAATAGGCCATATTGGTTGTGACTCCCCATTTATAGCTACCAGAATCCGGCTCCAATTCCCCAGCTAATATACGAAATAGGGTAGTTGTTGCGATGGTATCGGGACCAACAAAGGCAATCTTATCTTCGCGACCTACGATAAAGGAAATATTGTCGAGAACCTTAACTCCATCGATGGTCTTGGATATATTCTCAACGGTTAAAACCTCATTACCAATTTCCCTACTGGGTTTAAAGTCTATATATGGATATTTTCTACTGGATGGCCTAATGTCTTCCAGTTGTATTTTCTCCAAAGCTCTCTTTCTAGAGGTTGCTTGCTTTGATTTTGAAGCATTGGCAGAGAAACGTTGGATAAATTCCTGTAATTCTTTTATCTTCTCTTCTTTTTTCTTGTTTGCTTCCTTCATCTGTCTTATCATTAGCTGGCTGGATTCGTACCAGAAGTCATAATTTCCAGCATAAAGCTGTATCTTAGCATAATCAATATCTGCTATATGGGTACAAACTTTATTTAGGAAATAACGGTCGTGGGATACAACAATAACTGTATTGTCAAAGTTGATTAAAAATTCCTCTAACCAGCGGATAGCTTCAAGGTCCAGATGGTTTGTAGGCTCGTCTAGAAGTAGAATATCTGGATTACCAAAGAGGGCCTGGGCCAGAAGAACCTTCACTTTTTCATTACCATTTAATTCGCTCATTTGCTTATAATGCAACTCGTTTTCGATTCCTAAACCATTTAATAATGAAGCAGCGTTAGCTTCCGCTTCCCAACCATCCATACTGGCAAATTCCGCTTCCAGTTCACTGGCCTTAATACCATCTTCGTCTGTGAAGTCTTCCTTGGCGTAGATGGCTTCTTTCTCTTTCATAATATCATATAGGCGTTTGTTGCCCATAATAACAGTATCCAGTACCACAAAAGGATCATATTTAAAGTGGTCCTGTTGTAAGAAGGATAATCTCTGTCCTGGTGTTATGATGATTTCACCTTTTGTTGGCTCAATCTGTCCAGATAATATTTTAAGAAACGTGGATTTACCAGCGCCGTTAGCGCCAATAAGTCCATAGCAATTACCTTCAGTAAATTTAATATTTACATCTTCAAATAATGCTCGTTTCCCTAATCTTAATGTAATATTATTTGCATGTATCATTAAAAACCTCCTAAAAAATAAAAAAACTAATTTATATAGAAATATTATATATAAATAATTGTTTGTCCATGTAAAAAACCGATATTTCTATTGTATCTTATATTTGCTAATTTGCAAGGAGTTTTTGTACCCATTATAATGTAGTTTGACTTTTAACTACAACTTAGTTAGAATGTAATTATTGATGAACAGGAGGATAGAATTATCTTATATGGCAATAAATAAAGCAATGAAATTGGCCCTAAAGGCCCTGTCTTACCCAGATATAGACATAAAGAAAAATTATAAAATTCATAGACAGATGACCAAGGTTACCCGCCCTCATATTAAGCCTTTATATAAGATGTGGGACCATAAGATAAATGGGATTGGTCACGAGATTCCAGTACGTATATTTTTGCCATCAGATAAAGATAATTTAGATAAATTACTAATATTTTTCCATGGCGGTGGCTGGGTAACCGGTAATATTGATAGTTATACTAATGTTTGCGCCAATATGGCAAAACAGACAGGCCATATTGTGGTGTCGGTTGACTACCGTCTGGCACCGGAACATCCATTTCCAGCAGCCCCTGAGGATTGCTACACCGCAACAAGAGAAATATTTATGAACTGTTCTTTATTTAATGTAAAAAAAGAGGATATAACTTTAATTGGAGATAGTGCCGGTGGTAATCTGGCGGCTGTGGTTTCATTAATGGCCAGGGATAGGGGAGAGTTCCTACACTCAAGACAAATACTTATTTATCCATCTGCTTGGAATGACCATAGTGAGACATCCCCCTTTAAATCCGTACATGAGAATGGTAAAGATTTTCTATTAACATCAAAACGTCTATGCGATTATATGGATTTATATAAAAGTAGTGATGAGGATTTAAAAAATCCATATTTGGCACCTCTTCTGGCCGATGATTTATCCAATCAGCCAAGAACCCTTATTATTACTGCAGAGTATGATCCACTGAGGGATGAAGGAGAGGCTTATGGAAGAAAACTGGCTGAATGGGGGAATAGTGTGGAAGTTTATCGGATGAAAGATGCCTTACATGGATTTATAGCCCTACCAAAGCGATTTGTTCATGTGAAAAGAAGTTATATTATAGTAAATCAATTTCTTAATCAAGGTTAATAATATTCTAAATAAGGAGATTAAAGATAACAGTACTAGATTCAAATGAAAGGTAGTATCTTATGACAAGGAAGAAACCAATTGAATGGATAAGGTTAGATAATGCAGCCAAGATATTTCCACCAACAACTAATGAAAAAGATACTAAGGTGTTTAGATTTATCTGTGAATTAAATGAACAGGTAGATAAGGATATACTTCAACAGGCCTTGGATAAAACTATGATTCATTTTCCTTTATATAGAACTATTTTAAGAAAGGGAGTATTTTGGTATTATTTTGAAAGTACAGATTTAACTCCTGAAGTCAAGGAAGAATATAAGCTTCCTTGCAGTATGTTATATAATCAAAATCGTAGGAATTTACTCTTTGAAGTCACATATTATAAAAACAGAGTGAATCTAGAAATATATCATGCTTTAACAGATGGAACTGGAGCATTGGCCTTCTTAAAAACATTAATATACTATTATTTGACTATAAAGTATGCAGCTGATTTTGCGGAGGGCTTACCTAATCTGGATTATGATGCCACAATGTCACAGAAGATGGATGATAGTTTTATTAAACATTACACTGGTAGTCCCAAATCCAGAAAAATTAAGCTGAGAAAAGCATATAAAATAACTGGTAGAAGATCAATCGATAATAGACTTAAGGTGATTGAGGGAGTGATGTCTGCCAAAGAAGTTATTAATCTGGCCCATAAGTATGAGACAACTCTGACCATATATCTTGTTGCAATTTTCATATATTCCATTTATCAGGAAATGCCCGATAGAAGTAGGAGATATCCCATAGTTATATCAGTGCCTGTCAATTTAAGGGCTTATTTTCCGTCAGTTACAGCTAGAAATTTTTTTGGAACAATTAATGTATCCTATGATTTCAGCAAGGGCGATGGTAGCTTAGATGATATAATCAGGAAGATAAAGGATGATTTCAGTCAGGCTCTTACAACAGAGAAACTAAGAGTACAGATGAATCGGCTAATTGCCTTGGAGAAAAATGCCTTTGCCCGGGTGGCTCCTTTATTTTTTAAGGATATGGTTCTTCGTATTGCCAACTCCATTAATGATAGGGGAATAACAGCCGCTTTTTCTAATATAGGCAAGGTTAAGATGGATAAGATATTCAGTCCCTATATTAGATTATTTAATTGCTTTGTCAGTGCCAGAAGACCTCAAATAGCTATGTGCTCTTTTGAAGATCGTTTGGTTATTAGTTTTGCATCTCCCTTTATAGGAACTGACATCCAGAAAAATTTCTTTCGCATATTATCTGAGCAGGGGATTAAGATTGCTATAGCATCCAATGTTAAAGAACTTTAAATATATGAAGCTTTATAATTTCCACGACTGTAGAGTTAACCAGTAGTTTTTTATTACAAATTAAAGAGTAGATAGTGGAGGTATCTATGCTGCATTGTGAGCATTGTAAACTGGATATAAGGGGCAGTCATTCGCTTTGTCCCCTATGTGGTGGGATTATCCGAGGGGAGAATGATATAGAAGATGATGTTTTTCCTCACATTCCAACCATTTATCAAGAATTTAATATATTTATAAGAGCTATGATTCTTGTATCCATATCTGCTGTGGTGATTAGTTTTGCCATCAATATTCTTTTCACCAAGGAATCCAGATGGTCAGTACTGGTAGCAGCAGGGGTCTTGTGTATGTGGATTAGTTTGTTTTTTATTATAAAAAAGAAAAGCAATATACCTAAGACCATTGTTTGGCAAGTAGCTCTTATTAGTCTTCTATCTGTAATATGGGACTATTCCATAGGCTGGATAGGTTGGTCCATAGATTATGTAATACCATCAGTCTGCATAGTAGCTATGATTGTAATGGCCGTAGCTGCAAAGATATTAAAAATAGGGATTAGAGATATAATAATTTATATGTTTGTAGACGGAATATTTGGAATTATTCCTGTTTTATTCATTATCTTTAACTGGGTAAATGTGACATATCCTTCAGTGATCTGTGTTGCTGCCAGTGTAATCTTCCTATCGGCCTTATTATTGTTTCAAGGTGATAATATAAAGAATGAATTAAATAAAAGAATGCATATATAAAAATAAGGAGGGTAAATATATTTAGATGAACTCATTTATTTTAAAAATGATTGGTATTATAACTATGCTACTGGACCATATAGGAGCGGTTTTACTTCAGCCAGGAACTGTGCCTTACTTTATTTTACGCAGTATTGGTAGATTAGCCTTTCCTATATTCGCCTTTTTAATTGTAGAAGGTTTCTTCCATACTAGAGACCTTAAGAAATACATGACAAGACTGGGGATATTTGCTCTGCTATCAGAGATACCCTTTGATTTAGCTTTCAATAATAAGGTGCTGGAATTAGGATATCAAAATATATTCTTTACCTTATTTTTAGGTCTGATATTAATTCATTTTATTCACCAGCTAGAAAATAAATATAGAACAAATCCAACAGCATATAATATATTTAGCGCTTTGGTGACATTGCTCTTTTGTATTATAGCAGTAATACTGGGCACCGATTATGATTTTAAAGGTATATTAATTATAGTAGCCTTCTATCTATTCAGAGAAAGCAAGCTGTGGATGGTAGTTTCCTTGCTACTTATTTTAAATATGATAGGGGGAATTTCGGTTTTAGGGACCCTATCTATGGTGTTTATAGGCTTTTATAATGGTAAAAAGGGCAAAGATATCAAATATTTCTTTTATATCTTTTACCCTCTGCATCTTTTACTACTCTTTTTAATTAATTTTTTGGTATAATCTTATTTTAGTTGATCTTTATGGAATTTCTTATTGGTTTCAGCATAGGACTGATAAGTCAAATCATCTTCAGAGCTGTGATGATTTTTATCATGAAATACAAGACTCATATAATGTTCGGTGATGGGTTTTTTGGATGGGAAACGATAATAAGTCTTTTTTGAGGGTTCAAAATACATATACCTTTCCTCCTATAAAAAATATTTTAGTTTGCTAGTATTGTCTGTAATAATAAAGAATATATTCGAGGAAATAGAACCAGATTTAGTTTAATTAGATATAATGGATATAGTAGACTATTCATTAACACAAAATCAATTTTTAGGAGAATAGGCATGATTTCGTTAATAATATCAGAAGTTAAAAGCTTTATGGCTAAGCTTCTTGTTAGTGATACATTTGATCATTATTTGGTTAGAGAAATGGAGTTGCAGACTTTTACTAATTTTCATATCTCTGGTCTGTTTAATGAAGAATTTTACTCCAAAGAGGAAGTGGAGGAAAGAGGTAATTGTGAATATGTAAAGTGGGGAGAATTAAGGTCTATAGCTTTTTCTATGATTAAGGGTAATAAAACACCCCTACTTTTGAAAATAGTTTTTCAATTACCAGACGAGAGAGCAGTTGAATTAGCTCAAAAGTCTGAATTAAGCAATGATAATATAGGTGGATTATATATTAATATTAGGTTTGAGAAAAATCAGCTCCGTATTATTACAGGTACAGCAATTAAGACCTTTACAATGGATAAAACTTTTGAAAGAGAATGGGATATGGAAGTGAAAAACTATCTTAAGCTTAATAATATTATTTTTGAAGAAGAATAATTTTATAATCAGTCATTGTTAGCACTCACCTCTAAAGAGTGCTAATTTTTTTCTTGACAATTTTTTGGGGGCAGTTTATTATATCATTATATAAGATAAGCAGAATTCTAATCAAACTGCTAATTAGAAAATGGTTAAAAGGAGTGTAAGTATGAGTACAGAACGCGGTAATTTATCTATTAATTCAGAGAACATATTTCCTATTATAAAAAAATGGTTGTATTCTGACCATGATATCTTTTTTCGTGAGTTGATTTCTAATGCCTGTGATGCCATAACTAAATTAAAAAAGCTTGAAGCTATGGGAGAATTGGATCTTCCCGATGATAATCAATTTAAGGTTATGGTAAAAGTTAATCCAGAGGAAAAGACCATTACATTTACAGATAACGGTATAGGTATGACAGCAGATGAAGTTAAAGAGTATATCAACCAGATAGCCTTTTCTGGAGCAACAAAGTTTGTTGAGCAATATAAGGACAAGGCCAACGAGGATCAGATAATAGGTCATTTTGGATTAGGTTTTTACTCTGCATTTATGGTTGCAGATAAAGTAACAATAGATAGCTTGTCTTGGCAACCAGGGGCAAAGGCTGTTCATTGGGAGTCGGAAAGTGGTCTTGAGTTTGAGATGAGTGACAGTGACAGAGCGGAACGTGGTACAGAGATTACCTTGTATTTGAATGAAGATAGTTATGAGTTCTGTAACGAATATCGAGCCAAAGAAATAATTAATAAATATTGCTCATTTATGCCTGTGGAGATATATTTTGAAAATGCCAATGCTCCAGTAGAGAAGAAAGAGGCTGAGGAAGTAGCCGATGATAAGAAAGAAGAGGCAGAACCAAAGCCAATTAATAATCCAAATCCTCTTTGGACCAAGCATCCCAATGATTGTACTGATGAAGAGTATAAGGAATTTTATCGTAATGTATTTCATGATTACAGAGAGCCTTTATTCTGGATCCATCTAAATATGGATTATCCATTTAATTTGAAGGGAATCCTATACTTCCCTAAGATTAATACAGAATATGATTCTTTGGAAGGACTTATTAAATTATATAACAATCAGGTATTTATCGCCGATAATATAAAGGAAGTTATTCCAGAATTCTTGATGCTTCTTAAAGGTGTTATTGACTGCCCAGATCTACCCCTTAACGTATCAAGAAGTGCTTTACAAAATGATGGTTTTGTAAAGAAGATTTCTGATTATATCAGTAAGAAGGTAGCAGATAAGCTTACAGGAATGTTTAAGGTAGATAGGGAAAATTATGATAAGTATTGGGATGATATTAGTCCTTTTGTTAAGTTTGGCTGCCTAAAGGATGATAAATTCAGGGATAGAGTTAAAGATATTATTATTTATAAAAATCTAGAGGGTAAATATATTACCCTACCAGAATATATCCAGGCCAGCACCAAGGCTTCCGATATAGATAAAGAGGTTGTGGATGAAGATAAGACAGCAGATGTAGCTGATGATAAGCTAGTAGATGTAACTGATGATAAGGATACTGATAAATCAGATGCTGATAGTGAGGATATAAAGGATAAAGAGGATGGTCAGAAAGAAGATAAGAAGACTATTATATACTATGTAACTGACGAGAAGCAGCAGAGCCAGTATATCAATATATTTAAAGAAGGGGGTCTGGATGCCTTAATCTTAACCCATAATATTGATCAACCTTTTATTACACAACTGGAATACCATGATCAAACTATCAAATTCCAGAGAATTGATGCTGAGATTTCAGATAGCTTTAAAGAGGATACTGAGAAAAAAGACGAAAAGCTATTAAAGAAAAATACAGAAGCAATGACTAAACTATTCCGTAAAGTTCTAGGTAAAGATAAACTAGAGATTAAAGTGGAGAAGCTAAAGAATGAGAAGTTATCCTCTTTAATAACATTATCCGAAGAGGGACGCAGAATGCAGGATATGATGAGAATGTACAGCATGCCTGGAATGGATAATAGCTTATTTGGAGATAGTGAATTACTGGTACTGAATGCCAATAATAAGTTGGTTCAATATATCCTTAACAATGAAAAATCAGAACATACACCAATGATATGCGAGCAGTTATACGACTTGGCACTTTTAAGCCATAGGCCATTAGAACCTGAGGCAATGACTAAATTTATCAGTAGAAGCAATGAAATTATGCTCTTACTGACTAAATAAAGTTATATGGGCTATTGTAGTAATACACTAGCCCTTTTTCTTGTATTTAACACTTTATAATCAATAGATATTAATCCTCTAATAATTATCATTATAAAAAAATTATTAAATTTGCTATTTCACTTTTAATTAGTTTATGAATATGATATCATATATAGTAATAAAAACCGCATGAAATAGTAAAAATAAACATATAACATAGTATAATACAATTAATGTAATTGATTTACAAACCTTGATTAGGAGGATTAATATGTCTTATAGAATAATAGGTGATAGTTGTACAGACTTACCAGAATTTTTAAAAGAGGATGAACATTTTAAATTGGTTCCACTAACAATTAGCTTAGATGATGAAACTATTGTTGATGATAATACCTTTAATATAAAAGGTTTTTTAAGTAAGCTTAAGTCCAGTAATAGCTACCCAAAATCTGCCTGTCCATCACCACAGCAATATATGGAACAGTTTGATTTTGATGGCGATATCTATGTGATAACCTTATCATCAGCTTTAAGTGGCTCATATAATAGTGCCCAACTTGCTAAGAAACTATACTTAGAGAAACACCCTGATAAAAATATCGAAGTAATAGATTCTAGATCAGCTTCTGTTGGACAGACCTTGCTAGCATATAAGATTAAAGAGCTGGTAGAAAAGGGACATTCTTTTCAGTCAGTGGTTGAACAGGTCTACGCCTTTCGAAGTAGCATGAAGACAAAGTTTGTCCTTGAAAGTCTGGAGATACTTATGAAGAATGGAAGATTGACTGGTCTGCAGGCTTTTATATGCAATACTTTAAATATTAAACCTATATTGGGAGCAACACCTGAAGGTACCATCTGTAAATTAGACCAATCTAGGGGAATTATGAGGGCCTTATCAAATATGGCTAAAATAATTGAAAAGGATGTTGTAAAACCCCAGGAGAGAATTCTTGGAATAGCCCATTGTAATAACTATGAAAGAGCTCTTTTTATAAAAGATGAAATCCTTAAAAGGATACCATTTAAAGATTGTATAATAGTTGAAACGGCAGGTATTTCAACTATGTATGCCAATGAAGGTGGAATTATAACAGCTTATTAAGAGGAGTTTGGGAAACTTAAAAGTGCTTATTGTATTATAAATACAGTAATATCTTATCGAAAATATGCTTAAAGAACTTATTGACAAGAAAAAGCCTATAGGTGGACAAACCTATAGGCTTTAATTAAAATCAATAGCATACCATTTTACCATAGCAGTATTCACTGCTTTGCTCAACAAGGGTGCAGTTACTCTATTAGTTATCACCCATAAAACATAATCCTACAGCCCCAGGTCCAGAATGAGCGCCTATACTGGGACTTACATAATTAATAATAACCTGCTTATGGGGAAGGTTATCCCTAACCAGTTTAGCCAAATACTCAGCATCCTCAAGGGCATCTCCATGGACTATACAGATGACATCCTTTTCTTCTTTATATTTACCCATAGACTCTAACATATTATTAAAGATTACATTAAGAGATTTCTTTCTTCCCCTGGCAGTAGTAAAAGGGACCAATTGACCCTCTGTGTTTATATGTAAAATTGGCTTTATATTTATCATGGAACCAACAAACGCTGTTGTTCTTGATATTCTACCACCTCGATAAAGATGGCCTAGATCATCTACAGTAAAGAGTACTTTAAAATCAAATTTATGTTCTTCAATCCAGGCAGCAATCTCATCTATAGTCTTACCTTCTTCCTTAAGCTGCACAGCTTTCATAACAACCATACCTTCACCCATAGAAGCATTGAGGGTATCTATTACAATTATTTTAGCTTCAGGGTTTTCTTCACAGATTTCCCTAGCACCAGCCATAACATTACTACAACCACCACTGAGTGAAGAGGAAAAGCTAATATGTAAAATATCATAACCTTGATTAATATAATAGGTAAAAGTTCTTCTTATTACTTCTGGATTACTGGCCATTGTAGTCGGCATTAAACCTAAGCGCATCTTATTATAGAAATCCTTCGGATCTAGGTTAATTTCATCGCCATAAGTAATATTTTCCAAATCATAATAATGGGGTATAATGCCTATACCTTTTTCCCTAATATAGTCAATTAGTAAATCGGAGTTTGAATCAGCAGTAATAACAAAGTTTCTCATAGATATCTCTCCCAATAGTATATTAATGTCATTCTACTAAAGTGTTTATAGTTTATCAATAGTTAATTTATAAATATTTACTTTTTATTAGATATTTATAAATAATTTATAAAATATATCTATATTTTGGATGTAAATTGGAAAAACCATGCATAAATATAGTATCAAAGATGTGTGTAATATATTGTTGATATGAGGGAGGAGGTTTTATATGGATATTCTTAATCAATATGTTGTAGTTTTAGTAGTAGGAATTTGCTTATCTGTAGGTTACATAATTAAACACAGTCTGGATTTTATCCCCAACAGGTTTATTCCCTTAATTCTGGGAAGCCTAGGAGTAATACTAAATGTGTGGCTAGAAGGGTGGAAATTTAACCCGGAGATTCTCCTTGGTGGATTAGCATCAGGATTAGCTAGTACCGGTACTTTTGAGATGGTAAGAAATATGATAAATAAGGAGCCGACTGTAAGTAAAGAACAACTTGTGAATAAAGAGCAGATAGTAGATAAGGAATAATGATATGCAGGCTAGCCCATGATTTTGAGCTAACCTGCATATTTTATACATTTATAAATATAAAGCTATCTTCTAATCTTCTTTTCAAAAAGAGATAGTAGCTTATAAAGTCCTGTAGCAACTGCGCATAATATTACAATACTTAACATAACCCAGTCTAATCGAAAAACTTGGCTGCCGTAAATAATTAGATAGCCAAGACCTGCTTTTGCCGCTAGGAATTCACCAATAATAACACCTACCAGTGAAAGCCCTATATTAACCTTCATTAGACTAATAATAGTAGGGATGTTAGATGGAATAATAACTTTAAACAGTACATCTTTTTTACTACCTTTTAAAGTTCTAATTAACTTGATTTTATCTTCTTCCACAGATTGAAACTCTGAATATAAAGTTATAATAGTGCCAAATACAGCAACGGATACGGCAGCAGTAATGATGGTCTTCATATTATTACCCAGCCAAACGATAAAAAGAGGAGCCAAAGCTGATTTAGGTAAGCTGTTTAGTACGATTAAATATGGCTCCAATACCTTTGATATATTCTCATTCCACCATAATATGATTGCTGTAATAATGCCTATAAAGTTAACGAGAAAAAAACTAGCTAGAGTTTCCAATAATGTAATACCGACGTGATAAAAAAGCTGCCCATTGGATGCCATCTCGATGAAAGTCCGTATTACTCCAGAAGGACTGGAAAATATAAAGGAGTCTACTATACCCAAGTAAGTTGTTAACTCCCAGATTGCTATAAAAGCAATTAAAATAACAACCTGATAGATTCTAATCTTTCTGTTTAGTAATATGTGTTTTCGGATGTAGGCTTGTTGAGCAGCAGAAGTTGTTAAGCCTGAGCTTATAAGCTTTTTATTCTTTCTGCTCATTATGATCGAACTCCTTCCATATTAAATTAAAATAATCTTTAAATTCAGGGGCACTTCTTGATGTAAATGGAGTTCGATTTTCCAGTGATAGGTTAATATCGATTATATTTTTTACTGTACCAGGGCGATTAGTTAAGATGATAACTCTATCTGCCATACTAATTGCTTCTGAAATGTCATGGGTTATAAGTATAGCTGTTTTCTTTTCCTTTCTGATAATTCCCCATATATCATCCGCAACTTCCAGCCTAGTTTGATAATCCAGGGCAGAAAATGGTTCATCTAGTAAAAGAATATCAGGTTCCAGTAAGAGGGTGCGGATTAGGGCCGCCCTTTGTCTCATTCCACCAGATAATTCTGAAGGGTAGGAATTCTTAAAAGTAATCAAACCATAGGTATCTAACATATCATTAATTTGCAAGTAACTGTTATCGTTTAGCTTATTTTGGATTTCTAATCCTAGCGTAACATTTTTTAAAGTAGTTCTCCAATCAAGCAGATGATCTTTTTGCAACATATATCCAATGTTCTTACCTGATGATTTGATATCTTTACCGTTTATATATATATATCCACTACTAGGAGTTAGCAAACCGGCAATAAGGGAAAGCAAGGTTGATTTACCACAACCACTGGGGCCTACCACTGCCACAAATTCACCTTCTTTGACCTCAAAGGAAACATCAAATAAGGCTAGGGTTTCCCCTTCCAGGCTGTGATAGGTATAACTTATATGATCAATTTTTAATAGTTCACCCATATTAATCCTCCTATTTTGCTTATACAGTATTATATGAAGGGTAAAATGAGAAGTTCCATATGGGCTATGGATGAAATAATCATTTCACTTGCATAAACTTAAACAAACATAAGGCAATTATTATAGATAGATAAAAGGATATTTGCAGAAAGTAAATAATAATGCTAAAATATTAACATATCATAATGCTAACAATCTCTTGTTAACACCCAATGGAAAGCTTTGATTTCTAATATTATTAATAAATTTAGGAGAGATTATATGAATATTAAAATTACGTCAGACAGTACCTGCGATATATCATATGAACTATTGAAGGAATATAATATTGATATAATTCCATTGCATATTGAAAAAGGGGAAAAGAGTTTTCTAGATGGTATTGATATAATTCCCGAAGATATATTCAAACATGTCGATAGTGGTGGAGAAATATGCACCACTTCAGCAGTAAATCCCGAGGAATATAAATTGTTTTTTGAGCAGTATACCGATAAATACGACGCAGTAATCCATATTAATATTGGCAGTGGATTTTCTAGCTGTAATAGGAATGCTAATATAGGGGCAGAAGAGTTTGATAATGTATATATAGTAGATTCTAAGAATTTATCCACAGGACAGGGGCATGTGGTGATGGAAGCGGCCGTGAAAGCCCAAGAAGGTTATACCTGTGATAAAATATTAGAACATCTAACTAATATTATTCCCAAAATACGGGCAAGCTTTTTACTTGATAGATTGGATTATATGGCCAAGGGAGGGCGTTGCTCCTCCATAGTATCCCTAGGTGCTAATTTGCTGAAACTAAAACCCTGCATCGAAGTAATAGATGGGAAGATGAAAGTAGGTAAAAAGTATCGTGGTTCCCTACAAAAATGTCTGTTGCAATATGTTCAAGACAAGCTGGAGAATACAGATAATATAAGATCCCATAGGATTTTCCTTACTTATTCATCCATAGATACTGAAATATTAGAAGCCGTTAAAGGAGCAATCAAGGAGAAATCTTACTTTAAGAATTTATATGAAACCAAAGCAGGTTGTACGATTTCTAGCCATTGTGGTCAGAATACATTAGGTGTTTTATTTATTGAAAAATAAATGGGTTCAAAAGCATAAGGAGATGAAGGAAGTATGAGAATTTTAAAAGATGATACAATAGCATTAATAATTGACATTCAAGAAAAATTGGCACCAGTAATCTATCAGTCAGAGCAGATTGTGCATAACACTTCTATACTGATCAGGGGATTAAATGCACTGGAAGTGCCTATGATAGTAACCCATCAATATACTAAAGGATTGGGTATGACAGTTCCTCAAATAAGAGAAGTATTTGGTGATAAGTTCACATATAGTGATAAATCTGCTTTTAGTTGTATGGATGATGATAATATTAGAAAACTAATAGAGGATTCTGGTAAAAAGAATGTCTTATTATGTGGTATGGAAGCTCATATATGTGTTTTACAGACCGCAATAGATCTAAAAGAAAAAGGCTATAATGTATATTTGGTTCAGGATTGTATTGGTTCCAGGAGAGAATATGATATGACTGTTGCATTGCAGAGGGCAATTTCTGAAGGTATTGGACTTACAACCTACGAGTCAATTCTCTTTGAATTAACCAGAGTGTCTGGTACTGAAACATTTAAAACCATATCAAAGTTAATAAAATAGATAAATAAAGCTAAATAGCATAAATATAATATAGTTGGTAAAATGGCATAAATAAAGTTAGATAAATAGGTTATATTAAAATTAAGTAATACTTAATATATAAGTTGATTAGTATTATGAAAGTAATAGATATTATTAGTATCCTCCTAGATACTTTTAATATCTATTTTTTTTATTATTTTTAAAAAAATTTAAGCCGTAAGTTCGGAACAAATGTTTGTTTTTTCCTTGACTATTATAGTGGTCTTTGCTACAATCTAAGAAAAGAACAAATGTTTGAATTGTAGGAGTATATGGTATGGTAATACAGGAGAATATGTCACTCCAAAAGAAGTTAGAGATTTTGTCAGATGCTGCCAAGTATGATGTGGCTTGTACCTCCAGTGGGGTGGATAGGAAGGGAAATTCTAAAGGTATGGGGAATAGTGTTGCCTGTGGTATATGCCATACTTTTTCAGCCGATGGAAGATGTATATCCCTCTTAAAGATATTGTTTACCAATGAATGTATCTTTGACTGCAAGTATTGTATTAATCGCTCCTCCAATGATGTAGTACGGGCAACTTTTACACCTGAGGAAGTTTGTGAACTAACCATGGAGTTTTATAGACGCAATTATATTGAGGGGCTCTTCTTAAGTTCGGGTATAATAAAGAGTCCTAATCATACCATGGAATTGATATTGCAGACAATGATTTTGCTTAGGGATGTTCATCACTTTAATGGTTATATACATTGCAAGGGAATTCCAGGATGTGATCCTGCATTAATTGAGATGCTGGGATGGTATACAGATCGTATGAGTATAAATCTGGAATTACCCACAGCGGAAGGATTAAAAAATTTAGCTCCCCATAAAAATAGAAAAAACATTTTAAAACCTATTAGGCAAATCCAGCTACAAAGAAATAACAATCGGGAATATCTTGGTTTACAGGAAGGGAATTCTATAAAGAGAATTCACCATTTGCAAGATAATTCCTTAGCTTATACCAATAGTCAACATTTACAGGAGAATAGGGAGTTTAATGATATTATAGTTTCCCATAATAAGGTTGCAAATTTCTATCAATCTACACCAAAGCGTAGATTTGTTCCGGCAGGACAAAGTACGCAGATGATTATTGGCGCTACTAAGGAAAGCGATTATCAGATATTATCGGTGGCGGAAGCCTTATACCAGAAATTCGATTTAAAAAGAGTATTCTATTCAGCTTTTATAAATGTTAATCAAGATAGTTGCCTACCAGTGGTAGCAGATGGTCCGCCTTTACTTAGGGAGCATCGTCTATACCAGGCTGATTGGCTTTTACGTTTTTATGGTTTTAGAGCATCTGAACTCTTGGATGAGAATAATCCAAACTTCAATGCCCTGCTAGATCCTAAATGTAATTGGGCATTGAGACATTTGGAATTATTTCCTATTGAAGTTAATAAAGCGGATTACTATACCCTGTTGCGGGTTCCTGGTATAGGAGTAAACTCAGCTAAAAGAATAATTAAAGCCAGAAAGACTGCTATGCTGGACTTCCCTGATCTAAAGAAAATGGGTATAGTTTTAAAAAGAGCCCTATACTTCATAACCTGCAAGGGTAAAATGATGTATCCCATTAAGCTGAATGAAGATTATATCACAAGAGAGTTATTAGGGCTTAAGGAAAAGCTACCTCCAGAAATAGGGCATGATATTAGCTATAAGCAATTATCACTTTTTGATGATGTAAAATATGGTTTTATAAATCAGGTTACCAATTCCCTAGGGAGTATAGTCAAGATATAGGGGGACTTATTAATGAATATAAAAATTTTTGTATGTGATAATAGCATAGAGGGAATATTTACTGCAATATATCAAGCTTGGAGCTCGGGGAATGGACATGCCAATAATAAAATCCAAGAGCAAGGTGATGCTAATCAATATACTACTATGGAATTGTTTGCTGAGTATATAACTGTAGAAACGAATATGGAACTGGTAAACAAGGTGGCTCAATCAGTCAAAAATAAGATATCAGAGGAAGTTTATCACATGATTAGTAATGTGGCATTATCCAATTATCAAGGTAAGGCTGATTTAATCTACCGTTTTATGATATTAGGATTTGCTATGGGTAATAAGGTTATAGATGACTTAAGCAATGATGTGGTCAATAAAATATTTAAGATATCCCGTAATGTGAGCAATGAAGCACACCATATGATGGGTTTTTTAAGATTTTCTGAATATGAGAGAGGGTTATTAGTTTCAGTGATACACCCAAAGAATAACATTATTAGCTTGATTACCCCCCATTTTGTAGATCGGCTACCTGATGAAAAATTTATAATATATGATGAGACTAGGGGTCTGGCAGTTATACATTTACCTAATAAGTCAGCCTTTCTCATACATATTGATGATAATAATATGATAAGAGATAGTTTTAAGATAAAATCCGATATGGAAGATGAGTATAAGCAACTTTGGAACAGTTTTTTTAATAGTATAGCAATAAAAGAGCGGCTTAATCCAAAATTACAGAGAAATTTACTGCCCTTAAGATATAGAAAGGATATGACAGAATTCCTTTGATTAATGTAAAAAATAATGAGAAAAATAGGATATTATTTTTGTTTACGTATATATTATATTTTCAGTGGGATACTAAGCAGGTAAACTGAAATATTAATATAGGAGGAGAAACGATGAGGAAATTCTGCATTTTCTTAGCCATATGTTGTTTGGCAGTATTTGCTTTTTCAGCTTGTACCGCTGATGATGGAAAGAATAATTCAGCTACAGAAGATAATAATACTAATAATGGCGGGACAAATAACGGCACTAACAATGGTGGTACAACTGGTGGTACTAATAATAACGGCACAAATAATGGTACTAACAATGGCGGCACAAATAGTGGTACTAATAATGGCGGAACAACCGGTGGTACCAACAACGGCGGAACAAATGGCGGAGCAAATACCAATGGCGCTGCTGATATAAGCCCCACGATAACAACAAACCCCTAGATTATATATTTAATTAGACGGACAGTATATCAAAGTACTGTCCTCTTTTGTTTGGCAGATTTAAGTATTCAAGAGATTTAAGTATTCAAGATAAGATATATTAGATTGTCATAACTTATTGCAATGAAAAAAAGAGGATATAATTTATACATCCTCTATTCTCGGGTTAGTACTTTTTCGAAGAATAATCCTGCTAAGAACCATGCCGGTGCATAATCTAACCTAATTACCCCTTTATAATTATATTTAGCTTTACTATAATCCCAAGGACATGCTCCATGTCTCTTTAAAAATATGCCAAAGAAATACTCAGCTAGAAATATTAATACAGCATAAACACCTCCTCTAACTAGAGTGCATCTGTTTTTCAATTTTGAACATATAGGATTAAGGCAAGCGGCCATTCCATAGATTGGAAACATCCAAACCGATGTACGGTAAAGTAGGGTTTTATCTTTCCGTTTACGTATTGCATCTATGCCAGTCCATAAACATTCCATACACCAGCCACAGAAGCCACATATAATAAAATCTGTTATAAAGTGTTTTTTCATGAAGTTAGTATTAGCAATTAAGATATTCCTATTCATAAGCAATGGGTTAATGTTATAATATTGGGAAACAAGCAGATGAATAATATAATTAAAGTGATTAAAATATAAAAAAGATAAAAACGTATAAAGATAAAAACCTATAAAGATAGAAAATAAGAATATATAATTTAATTAACTAAATACTAATGATAGCGAAAGGATAATTCATGATGGAAATAGAAAGTAAATATAAAATTAAGACTTTGCCTGTAGATTTAAACGATTATCAGCATAAAAAAATTGAACAGGGTTATCTGTGTAATGATCCAATAATCCGTATCCGAAGAAGTAATGAAGACTATTATTTGACTTATAAATCTAAGATTAATAGGGAAGAAAGGCAAAGTAATTTAATTGTAAATCATGAGGTTGAATTACCCTTAACAGCAGAGGCATATATGAAGCTCAAGGAAAAAGTAGAGGGCAATATGATTTACAAAACCAGGTATAATATACCTTTGGAAGATGGACTGATGATAGAATTAGATATTTTTGAAGGTCATTTGAAAGGATTAATCTTTGCTGAGGTTGAATTTCCTGATGAGGAAACAGCTTCTGCATTTTATCCCCCAGAATGGTTTGATACAAATGTTTCATGGGATAATCGTTATACTAATTATTATTTGTCATTGATATCTGCAACTGAATTACAGGAATTGTTATCGTAGAAGGGATTTATAAGAAGTTATATTCAGCTATTATCTATCTATAAGCCAGATAATATTGGTATCTTATATGCAGAGAATTAAAAATTATAAATGGGGTTAACATATATATAGCATATAACTCTGTAGTTATGATTCTGTACCATAGAAAGGAGGCTTGACATACTGTGCCAAAAGATAGTCAGCCCGATAATAAAAGAGCAAGAATGGAAAAAGCTAAGGGACAGACACCAATTACCCGCGAAAATATGCAAAAGAATAAAAATGCCAAAAGAAAGTCTATAAGAAACAATGATGTATAGATAGGAGGTAAAGGATGGCTAAAGCAGGAATGAGAAGACCGGATCCAAGGGAACCCCATGGAACAGAAGGAAAACATAGAATGAATATTCCAAGAAACGATTATCCTCCAGTCCCTGAAATACAAGGTAAAGCAAAAAGTGGCAAGAAAAAAGCAAATCCTTTAACTGAACCGAAATGAAATTTGAGATGACTCAGTTAATAGATGATAATAAGATTATATTTTTTAATGAGATTACAGAGCATTTATTAAATGACCCAATACCCTCTGAATATATGAATCAAGTATCTACAGAAGCAAGATTTAAGGAATATCCCTTTCAAATGTTATTAAGACTTAAAGAAACAGAGCAATCCAAAAAGCATCATCCTGAAGGAAATGCATGGAATCATACCATGATGGTAGTGGATGAGGCGGCTAAGGTTAAGGAGCAAAGTAAGAATAAAAAAGCATTTCTCTGGGCGGCTTTACTCCATGATATTGGCAAACCTGATACAACCAAAGTAAGAAGAGGCAGGATTACATCCTACGACCACGATAAGGTTGGGGAAAAATTATGTAGGAAATTTTTAAAGTCCCTAAGTAATGATGATAAGTTCATAGACATGGTATGTGATCTTGTTAGATATCATATGCATATCTTATATATATTAAAAGAATTGCCTTATGCAGATCCTAAGGGGCTTATAAAAAAAGTAGATATCCATGAAATTGCTTTATTATGTAGATGTGATAGATTAGGGCGTATTGGTGTTAATCGAGAAGAAGAAGAGGATAATTACAGTAAATTTTTAAAATCACTTCAAGAATTGAACAAAAAGTAATATTTGGGTTGTTGCAATATATATGCAGCAACCTTTTTACTTGTATATGAAATCAATGTATTTCATATACAAGTAAAGCCTTTAGACATGTGAACTTAGTTCACATTGTGGGTTAATCACCCAATTCTATTTTATAGTAAAATAAATGATAATACATCTGTTATTTGGAAAAAAATACAAAATAAAAGTCTGCAGGTAAAATTAGACTAGATTTTTTGCTATATATATCATATAATAAAAAGTGACAAAAAATCAGTATTGTTAAGTAAAATTGCTAAATTTATAGAAATAAGCTTACATAGATGACTAATCAAGACGATTATAATTGAGACTGAAAAATAACTGCCTAGTGGGGGAAGTTGTTTATAACTGATTGGTAGAAGGATAAATATTACAAAATGATAACGTTTGTAGGTTATGGGGAACGTATTGGAGGAGACATGGTAAATTATATACTCAACCGAACTATGGTTTTAATATTGGTATCTGCCACTGTTGTTATGCTTGTTCTTTTTATTTTTCTTATTGCTATGCTAGTAAAGAGTAAACGGGAACAACAACAATTGAAACGGGAATACCAAGGTATAAAAGAGTATAGTCAGCAATTAGAGGAGGTCTATGATACAGCACTTTCCTCTATCAAAGAACTAACTCAAAAATATGATGATTTAAATAAAAATAAAGAAAATATGAAAAAGCTGGCTTATAACGATTATCTGACTGAGCTTCCTAATCGTATTGCCTTTACTGAAATGCTGGACAATATTATGCTCACTATTAGAAGTGATGAGATAGTAGCCATTATGGATATTGACATTGATAATTTTAAGAATATTAATGATACCTTAGGCCATGCTTATGGGGACGAGCTACTTATTGATGTTACCCACCGGTTAAAACAAGTTTTAGATGAGAATGATTATCTTGCTAGGATCGGTGGAGATGAATTTGCGATTCTTACACAGAACATGGAAGATACTTTATCATATGAAGAAAAGATTAAGAAGATAAGAAATGTATTTAGCTATCCCTTTACCTTATCTACTAAAGAGTATTTTGTCACTGTAAGTATAGGTATCGCATTTGCACCTAAGGATGGTAAGACATCCCAAATGTTAATTAAGAATGTAAATTCTGCTATGTATGTGTCCAAAGAGAGGGGGAAGAATACTTATACTTATTTTGACCCATCCTTTAATAAAAAACTAACAGCAAAAATTGAACTACAATCAGAATTAAGAAAAGCTATTGAAAAAAATGAATTTATATTACATTATCATCCCTTTATGAACTTAAAGTCTACAAAAGTAGTAGGATTTGAGGCTTTGATACGATGGAATCATCCAACTAAGGGGTTAATCTATCCAGGAGAATTCATTAGAATTGCTGAAGAAACTGGCTTGATTGTTCCCATAGGTAAATGGGTTCTTTATTCTGCCTGTAGGCAGTTAAAGGTTTTAGAAGATGAAGGGTTTACAGATATCCGGATGGCGGTAAATCTATCAGCAAGACAGTTTAAAGATAGGGAAATTGTAAAACTTATTTATGATGTAATCGATGATACTGGCATAAATCCTAAGAATTTGGATTTGGAAATTACAGAATCAATAGCTTTAGACGATCTGGAATATACCATAGCAACTATAAATGAACTGCAAAATATCGGTGTAAACTTCTCATTAGATGATTTTGGTACGGGATATTCTTCTATGAATTACTTAAAAAGGCTGCCAGTGAAGAATTTAAAAATTGATAAAAGTTTCTTGGATATGGTTCTTGAGAGTGAAAGGGATAAGAAGATTATCCATACTATCATTTCCCTTGCCAGATCCCTAGACCTGAACGTAATAGCAGAAGGTGTCGAAAAAATAGGGCAGGAGGAATTCTTAAGAGAAAGTGAATGTGACATAGCTCAAGGTTATCTGTATTGTGAACCAGTTCCCCAAGAGAAGACTATTGAGATTATAAAAATGAATAATATGAATAGCTAGTGACGCTTTAATATCTTGATTGGAAGGGGAGCTTCCAGTGTCAACCAAAATATTTATAATAATGCAAAGTATTATTTATCTTAGCTTTATGGCTATAGATATAAACGGTGGGAATTATCAGTTGTCAAATTATTTAAAATTTGGCTTTATTGTTATTTGTTTTTTCTATGTCTTAATATGTGCTAAAAATAATAATATGAAACAGTTCACCTATCTTAGGCTTGCTTTGGCCTTAACACTGATATCAGATTTATTAATATTGCTCTTAGACCAGTACCTTTTTGGTGTTATGACTTTTATATTAGTTCAACAACTCTATGGTATCCGTATGGATATCTTACAAAGGGACCTATTTAAGAGCAAAATTATTATAATTAAGCAACTTCAAAAAAATTTAGTAATCGGTTTTATAACCGCTGTAATATGTGTCTCATTTATTTATTTAAAGATAAAACTAGATTTATTACTGTTACTAACCACATTTTATTTTATTTGCTTTCTAGTTAATGGGCTTTATGCTTTTAATTTAGCCAAAAAATTTAGACATGATAGAGGGATAGTTTTATTTGCCATAGGAATCTTCCTGTTTTTACTTTGCGACATTAATGTTGGCATATATAACGCAGCCGAATATATTACCTTGTCTGAAAAATTATATAGTGTATTATACACCTTATCATCTGTATTAATGTGGGCTTTTTATGCTCCAGCTCAAGTTTTGATATCTTTAAGTGGTCAATATATTGGTGATAATAGATAAACTATATTTGTTAATTTATCTAAAATAACACCTTAAAAGTTCTTGTGTTTTAAATATTTATTTGATATTATTTAATTAATATATCTTTTAAAATTCTTATAACAAGCCAAACCAACTAATCTTATCTTAATTAATCTATTTGCTCAATTCTAGCTTAAACTCTAAGCAAAATAACTCTAAACAAAATAAATCCAATATCTTCTAATCTCAATCATAATCTGAATTTTAATCCTATTCTAAGTCTTATAATTTTACTAAATCTTAAAAATGATATTTTATCTAGGTTACAGTATTTTAAGTTTTACATTTCAATTCTAATATAATCAACCTAAATTAACTGTATATGGCGCTTATAGCTAAGGTAACTAAGCTAATATAGCAGATTATACTGCTAAAATAAACACATCAAATTAAAAGGAGAGATGTACATGGTATATGAGCTAAGGGAAAGGATATTGGATTATAAATCTTTTATATCAATAGTAAAGCAGAGAGTCAAAAGCCGGCTTGGAGATAATTATTCAGTCGAGATTTATAAGGTCATTAAAAATAATTCACTAGAATTAGACAGTCTTGTGCTTTTGAAAAAAGGAAAGAATTTCACTCCCAGCATCTATCTTCAGCCATATTATGAATCTTATCTATGGGGAACGACTATAGAAGATATCGTGGAAAGATTATGTAGCATATATCATCATTGTTCAATTCCTATAGTCAATAAGACGTTTACTTATGATTTTGAAGAGATGAAAGCATTTATAATATATCGTCTGGTTAGTTATGAGAAAAATAAAAAACTTCTTGCCACTGTGCCCCATAAAAAATATTTGGATTTAGCCATAACTTATCATTGCTTGGTACGGGATGATGTAGATGGTATCGGAACAATTCGTATATGTAACAACCATTTAGATAAATGGAAGGTATCCATACAAGATATAGACATTTTAGCAACCGTTAATACGCCGCAACTTATGCCTGCAACAATTAATACAATTGATGAAGTTATTAGAAAAATCTTATGTAGCGAGATGGCTGCTGGTAATCTTAATGGTATAAGCTCAGATAATCTGGAAGAGATTTTATCTATCAATGATATGCATAATAATTATAATATGTATATATTGTCTAACCACAAAGGCATTAATGGTGCCGCTTGTATCTTGTATTCTGATGTCATCCACGATTTTGCCAAGCAAATCAATTCCGATTTGTATATACTTCCCAGTAGTATTCATGAGGTTATTCTAGTTCCCAAAGGACCAGGGATTGATAAAAGGGTGCTAAGGAAAATGGTGCAGGATGTAAATCGTACCCAGGTTCCACCAGAAGAGGTATTATCAGACAGGGTGTATTACTATTCTCGGGAGTATAATGGTATTATTTGCTAACAGCTATGGTAATTATGTGTAAAAAAGATAGTAATGTTCGTCATTTTTAATGTTTATATTTTAACGAATATGTGTTATAATTTTGAATCGACGTATAAAAACATAAATTGATTATAACGTATTCTAAATTAAGGAGGACATTATCATGGCGAGGAAAATGAAAACAATGGATGGTAATACCGCTGCCGCTCATGTGTCATATGCATTCACTGATGTTGCAGCTATCTATCCGATTACACCAAGCTCAGTTATGGCCGAAGTTACTGATAAGTGGTCAGTAGCTGGTAAGAAGAATATATTTGGGCAAGAGGTAAAAGTTGTTGAGATGCAATCCGAAGCTGGTGCAGCCGGTACTGTACATGGTTCGTTAGCAGCTGGTGCCCTAACAACAACTTATACAGCTTCTCAAGGTTTATTACTTATGATACCTAACATGTATAAAATGGCGGGTGAATTACTACCAGCTGTTTTTAATGTATCAGCTCGTGCTATAGCTAGCCACGCATTATCTATCTTTGGTGACCATTCTGATATCTACGCATGTCGCCAAACAGGTTTTGCAATGCTTTGCAGTAATAACCCACAGGAAGTTATGGATTTAGGTGCCATAGCTCATTTAGCAGCTATCAAAGGAAGGGTTCCATTCTTGCATTTCTTTGATGGATTTAGAACATCCCATGAAATTCAGAAGATCGAAGTATGGGAGAATGATGATCTAGCGGAGCTTGTTGATATGGATGCTGTAGATGCATTCCGTCGTCGTTCATTAAATCCTGAGCGTCCAGTATTAAGAGGATCAGCTCAGAACCCAGACGTGTTCTTCCAAGCAAGAGAAGCTAGCAATACATATTATAATGCTGTTCCTGGTATCGTAGAGGAATACATGAATAGAGTAAATGCTAAGATTGGATCCAATTATCAGCTATTTAATTACTACGGTGCAGATGATGCAGAGCATGTAATCATCGCTATGGGTTCTGTATGTGATACTATTGAGGAGACAATCGATTATCTAAATGCTCAGGGACAGAAGGTAGGTTTAGTTAAGGTTCGTCTGTATCGTCCATTTAGTGCTGAACATTTAGTTAAAGCTATTCCTGATAGTGTAAAACAAATTTCTGTATTAGATAGAACTAAAGAGCCAGGTGCAATTGGTGAACCTTTATACCTTGATGTTATTGCAGCCCTTAAAGGCACTAAATTTAATGATGTTCCAGTATACCATGGTCGCTATGGCTTAGGATCAAAGGATACAACACCTGCTCAAATCATGGCAGTTTATAAGAATAACGAGAAAGTAAGATTCACTATAGGTATCAATGATGATGTTACCAATCTTTCTCTACCAGTTGAAGATGCACCAAGTACTACACCAGAAGGTACTATCAGTTGTAAGTTCTGGGGTCTTGGATCAGACGGTACTGTAGGAGCCAACAAGAACTCTATTAAGATAATAGGTGACCACACAGACATGTATGTTCAGGCTTATTTTGAATATGATTCTAAAAAATCTGGTGGTATTACAATCTCTAACTTAAGATTTGGTAAAAAACCAATTAAATCACCGTACATAATTACCAAGGCTAATTTTGTGGCCTGCCATAATCCTTCCTATGTTAGAAAATATAATATGGTGCAGGAATTAGTAAAAGGGGGTACCTTCTTACTAAACTGTGGCTGGAACATGGAAGAAATCGAAGAACATCTACCTGGACAAGTAAAAAGATATATTGCAGAGAACAATATTAATTTCTATACAATAGATGGAACAAGTATTGGTAAGGAAATTGGATTAGGTGGACGTATCAATACAATTCTTCAAGCAGCATTCTTTAAACTAGCTGATATCATTCCTGTAGATGAAGCTGTTAAATATATGAAAGATGCAGCTACTGCTTCCTACGGTAACAAAGGTGAAGCGGTTGTAGCTATGAACCACACTGCTATTGATCGTGGTGTTACTGGACTACGTAAGATAGAGGTTCCTGAAAGCTGGAAAGATGCTAAGGATGAGGAATTAGTAACAAAGGTTACAAAAGGAAGAAAAGAAGTTGTTGATTTCGTAAATAATATTCTACAACCTATTAATGCACAACAAGGTAATGAGTTACCTGTATCAGCATTCTTAGAAAGTGCTGACGGTACTCTTCCACAGGGAACAGCTGCATACGAGAAACGTGGTATTGCTGTTGAC